>NZ_CP035108.1:1665306-1998368 GCF_004087915.1 Geovibrio thiophilus | reverse complement strand
ACAAATAAGTTACGTGATTAAAAAGTAACACGTCAGCGGGATAGATGTTTTCAATAAGCGAAAAACATATGATGTAACTAGTGTTTATAATGTGAAAGAAAATGTATATTGTATACAAAAAACTCTTTACATTTTTTTATACATCGGTATAGTAGCTATATTCCAATCTTGGAATATGGTGAATAACAGATAGATAAAGTAGATTAATACGTAATCAGCCCCGAGGTTTTTTTATTATGAGTTCAATGACGGGACTAAAAACCGCTCTTGCGGAAAATAACTATGAAAGCGCCATCAGTGTTCTTTCCGGCGCGAATCCTGATAAAAACGGTCTGGTCAGTCTGTCCGCCGCTTTTATGTTTCTCTCCCTTGTTTTCAGGTATCCGGATAAGCCGGTTTACGACACCCTCGAAAGGTATCTTCCCGAATTTCAGTCATTTATTGATGAATATACGGCGGGCATTCTTGAGCTCACCGACAGGCGTGAAATGGAGTACGACTATGTGCGTCTCTTTATAAACGCACCCGGCGGAATGAAAGCAAACCCTTATGCCTCATGCTGGCTCAGTGACGAAAAGCTCCTCTGGGGCGAGCAGATGATGCGCCTTAAGGAGCTCATGGAGAAGGAAGGCTTCGTAATGAGCGCTTCCGTGACCGAGCTTGAGGATCACGTAAGCGTTGTCCTTGAGTTCTGTTCGGTTCTCACTGAAAAGATAGCATCAGGTGCGGAACCTTGCGGAATAGGCAGCTTTTTTGCGCTTCTTGAAATAATGAGAGATTTTTTCCCCGCCTTCGCCGATAAGTTCGCTTTAAAAGTAACCGAAGAGGCGGAGCTGGAGTTTTATAAAACCGCAGGGAGACTTACTCAGGGCTTTCTTGCGGATGCAGAGCAGATTTTCGGAGAGCTGATCTTCGAAGGATAATAAAAATAAAGGGGCAAACGCCCTGTTGGTTTATGGAGGCAAAACATGAAAAGAAAAGCGGTTATGGTTCTCACAATTGCTCTTATCCTCGCTTTCGCAGTTGCGACTGCGTTTGCTGCGGGAAATGAAAGAAAAGGCAAAAGAACATGGAAGAAAAGCTGCCGTACGGCATGTCATGAAGGAGGCAAGGCTTCTGATCTTTCTCCTGTTTCAAAGACTCAGGCTCAGTGGAAGGCCCTCTTTGACGGCAACCACGCTAAGATTGATGCTGCTCACAAAGCAAAAGGCGCTTCGCACGATGCTCTTCAGCCCAGCGACTGGGAAGATATATACGAATATCTGAAAGGTCACGCGCTGGACAGCGATCAGCCCGAAACCTGCGGTTGATAAACTAAGTGCCTGAGCGGGTGTTCCCTTCAACACCCGCTCAGACAAACAGTTAAAAGATATAAACCAGCGTTCCCTTCAACGCTGTTTATATATAATTTCATTCCTTTTTATGGGGGCAGTTTATGAACAAACTTCTCGTTGCGCTTTTAACAGTGTTCATGTCTGTCTCGGTTGCTTTTGCGGCGGATCCTTCCCTTGAGGATCTCAAAAATCAGATAACCGCATTGCAGTCTGAGATAGACACGATCAGCAAGCGTGTGGATGTGACAGAGCGTCACACAGCGCTTGACAAAACCAATCTCAGCATAGAGCTGAGGACAAGGCTTGACTCCATCAGCTATAACGATGTGCGGGCTCTTCCAGCATACGCTAACGACATGATGGGGCTCTGGCTCAATAATACCCTTATTTCCGGCGCCGGCGGTTCCGCATGGGACACAAACGGCGACTTCTGGAACGATGCTTTCATGCAGAACTATCAGCAGGACTTCGGAGCTCTCTACACAGAGCTTATGGGAACCTCTGAGGTTGCGCAGGAGTTTCAGATGAACTTCGGAGCCCTTATCGGCAGCGACGGTACAGGCAACTTCAGCAATACCGACTGGGTTGACGGCATGATCGACTTCGCAGGGATGACAGGTCTCGCTGACGGCAACATGAACGGCGTTACCGACTATCAGGACGTTGTTATAACTGTCGCCGGAATGAACGGGCTCGATCTCAACGACCCTGCTCAGGCTGCTCAGGCGCAGATGATGGCAAACATGATGGCATTCGCTTACCTCATGAGCGACAGCACGCTTTCCTCTGCAGAGGCTGCGGTTGTAAAATCCATGTTCAAAGGTGTCAAACCCAGAAAGTATGACACAGAAAACAGCTCAATGTTCACAAACAAGCTTCGCCTTCGTCTCAACAGCAAGGTCAATAATAACCTCAGCTTCGCCGGCAGGCTTGTTATGTATAAATCATGGGGCGATTCCAACAACATCAGATTTTTTGACGGAACATTCAAGAGTATGTATCTTGACGGCAACTCCGCCGCTGTTCCGACAGATGATTCTGTGCATGTAGAGAGAGCCTACTTCGTCTATAAGAACAATATAGGCGATATGGGCTACCATTTCTCATTCGGACGCCGCCCCTCCACCTATGGTCCCGGGTATGAAAACCATGAGAACTCGGTTCTCGGCGGTTCTCCCGTGGCTTCTATCATCCAGTGGAACTTCGACGGAGCGTCTCTCCAGTTCGATTTTGACGCATGGGTTCCCGGCTCTTTTATTAAATTCTGCTACGGCAAAGGCTTTGAAGGTCAGTGGGGTACTGCGAACGCACTTTCCGCGAACAACGGTCTCATTTCCAATCCTAATGTAGACGATGTTGAGTTCGGCGGAATCATCTTTAAGTTCTATGACGATGAGCAGTATAAGGTATGGTACAACTACGCCAGAGGAATCGGCGTGACGGACGGCTTCACCGGAATGGTGGCTATGCCCTTTTACATAAGCGGCAAAGACTACAATCTGGACGGCGAGTACGATGAGTACACGTTTAACGCCAACTACGGCGGTTATGCCTCAAGATTCGAGCCCACAGCGGAAATCGGCGACATAGAAATGCACGCCTTCCTTGTTCAGGGCGAGAACTACGGTTTTAACTGGTTCGCTTCCTACAACCTCAGCGTTACTCATCCGGACGGCAGATCAAACAACCCCATGTTCCAGTTTATGGATCAGGACAAGCTTCTCGGCTCAGACAGCAGCAAGCACGGCAACATGGTATGGGTGGGCGTTACAACCCCCGACCTTCCCTTCACCGGCGGCAAGCTCGGCTTTGAGTACAATCAGGGAAGCAAAAACTGGATAAACTTTACAGCTGGCGAGGATGATCTTGTAGGCAGCAAGCTTGCCGTAAGAGGTAAAGTTTACGAAGTTTACTATCACCAGCCCATAGTCGACAATAAGCTGTTCGCCACCATCGGCTATCAGTACTTCGACTATGACTACACAGGCAGCGGCAACCCCATGGGCGCGCCCACCAAAATTGATGACGTAAACGGTCTTCATGCGATGATGCCTGTTGTTGATAAGGTAGAGAAATTCTACGGTTCCTTCACTTACAGTTTCTAGCACTTTCACGCGGGGGCTCACTAAGAGCTCCCGCTTTTATAAAAGGCTGATAAATGACCGTATTGCGCTTTTTACCCATGTTCCGTTCCGCACATCAGATTCAGGTCATAAATACTTTAAATGCTTTTCCCAGTGGTTTGATAGCAATTGTGACAGTGTTATAAAAACAAATATTTGTACTTGCATATATTGAGAAAGACAGATATAGATATACTTGTATATTGTATACAATATGCAGTCAGTTAGTAAACGAATATGTCGGAAAAATTAGTGATACAACAGGAGGTCCATTCATATGAAGCTCAGTCGCAGGAAGTTTCTGGCGGCTTCCGGAGGGGCATTCGCAGCGGCAGTGGCAGCGGCGAATCTTTCATCCCTTACGGCAGTTGCGGAAAGCGGACACGGTGATGCGCAGACAGGGGAAAAAGGCGAAAAGCATATAGCCTCGTCCTGTGAAATGTGCGTTAACAAGTGCGGGTTTTACGCCCACGTGGTTAACGGACGCATCAAAAAGCTTAACCCCAACCCCCATTTTTTCAAAAGCCGCTCAATGCTTTGCGCAAGAGGCAACGCAGGCGCGGAAGAACCCTACAACCCCGAAAGGCTTAAAACACCTCTGGTGAGAGACGGCGAAAGAGGCGAAAATAAATGGAGAAAAATCTCTTATGAAGAGGCTTTTCAGATAGTCGCTCAGAAGCTGGCTGAAGCCAAAACAAAATATGAAAACCGTTCATCAGTGGCGTTTTTCTCATCCGAAGGGCTTCAGGAAGGCAGTTTTCAGATGCTCGCACAGACCTACGGCTCACTTAACACAGTGCGCCACCCTTCACTCTGTCTCTCTTCCACAATACAGGGCTGGTCATCCGTTTACGGAGTTTACCCCGATGCGGATCTGGCTAACGCCATGTTTGTGGTAATGCCCGGAGCAAACAGGGCAGAGGCGCTTGTAACGCCGGATTCAATGGACTTTCTGCGCTACAGACCCAAGGGTCAGCAGCTTGTTGTTCTCGATCCGAGGTTCACCAACACGGCAGCGAAGGCCGACAGGTGGTATCCTGTGAAACCGGCTACCGATATGGCTTTCATGCTCGGCATGATAAATGTGATCATAAACGAAGAGCTTTATAATAAAGAATTCGTCGCGAATATGACCGAAGGTTTTGAAGACCTTAAAGCTCATGTTCAGCAGTACACCCCTGAATGGGCTGAGAAGGAGTGTGAAATCCCCGCATCCGAAATAAGGTGGTGCGCGCGTGAGTTCGCTAAATATGCTCCCCGCTCAGTAATTTACCCGGGCAGGAGAACATCATGGTATGTGGATGACGTTGCCTTCCGCAGAGCCTGTGCGATTATCCCCGCCCTTTGCGGCTGTTGGGATGTTCCGGGCGGCATAGTTCCAAAAGCGGGTGTTCCGCTTAAGACTCCTGATGTTATGTACCCCTTCTATGATATGGTTGAGGAAAGGCTTGATGTTGAATCCTTCGGAGAGTTTGACAACAACCTGCCGGATGACGCAAGAAAAGAGGCCGGACTCCCTCTTGATTCCGTTGCTTACCTCGGCGAGAAGGACGGAAGCTGGGTCAGATTCAGGGAAGCCGTTCTCAGAGGCGAGCCTTACCCTGTCAAGATGATGATGGTCTACAAGCAGAACTTCGTGGAAGCCGCTCCCAACAGGGTCAAGACCCTGAAAATGATGGAAATGATGGACTTCATCTGTATGATAGATATACAGATGTCCGATACCGCCTACTATGCGGATCTTGTTATTCCCGAATCCACCTACCTCGAAAGATGGGACGTGGTGCACAGTCTTGCCGGTATATGGCCTATAGCCACCTTCCGTCAGGCGTGTGTTGAGCCTGTTTTCCAGACAAAATCAATGTTTGAGATCACAGCCGGCATAGTGGACGAAATGCTTAAGATTCCCGAACTTTGGGATGACACGGATGAAGAAGAGCTTGAATATTTCAAGGAAGACTTTGTCGAAGCAATACTCCACGCACCCATACAGGATTATATAAAATATCAGGTAAGCGGTTATGAAAACGGCTACGAAAGGCTCCTTAAAGAAGGCGTGATCTATAAAACCGATCAGGGTGTCTACGGCACAACCAAGAACGACGCTTACAGGTTTAAGACCAGAAGCGGGAAAATAGAATTCACCAATGTGAAATACCCTGAAAAAGGGCTTGATTCGCTCCCTGTTTACAGAAGAGCGAGACAGCCTAAAAACGGTCAGTTCCGTTTCATTCTCGGCAGACACGGCTGGAACACCCACACCGGCACACAGAACAACGAATATCTCTGGGAGATACAGAAGGAGAACACTCTCTGGATAAACTCCAAAGAGGCTTTTAAGCTCGGTATCAAAAACGGGGATAAAGTTGTTGTGAAGAGTTCAGTGGGCGAACAGTCGCTCAGAGCCGAGGTTACGGAAAAAATCCGCCCCGACTGCGTATACTATGCTCACGGCTTCGGACGTATTTCCAAGGGAATGAGCCTTGTTTACCAGAAGGGCGCCTCTCAGGCGGCGATACTTGAGGACTACATTGAACCCATCTCGGGAAACGCCGCAATGCACGAAACCTTTGTAACCGTAAGCAAGGCGTAGGGAGGTAATGGTATAATGGCTACTAAAAAATTCGGCATAGTTCTTGATGCCAAAAAATGCCTCAACTGCAAGGCATGTACCGTTGCCTGCAAGTTTGAGAATATGATCCACCCGGGCGAAAACGAATACAGGATATGGGTTACCGAGCTTGAGCTGAAAGGGGTTTATCCTAATATTTCGCAGGAATATCAGCCCTCTCAGTGCCAGCACTGCGAGAACACCCCCTGCGCCAGCGTCTGCCCCACGAAGGCGACCTACAAATCCGCCGAGGGTGTGGTGCTCATCGACTATGACAAGTGCATTCTCTGTAAAGCATGTATGACAGCATGCCCCTATGACGCGAGATATGAAAACGTTCACCTTCACGCCATAGACAAATGCACCTTCTGCTATCAGCGCCAGCCTGAGGGCAGAGAACCGGCATGTGTTGAGACATGCCCCACCAGAGTCAGGGTTTTCGGCGATCTTAACGATCCCGAAAGTGAAGCAAGCAAAGTGCTTGCCCGTAATCACTCATATCAGCTTAAGCCGGAGAAAAATACCAAACCCCGGCTTCACTACATAAAATAAGGGGGATGTTCTGATGGCAGCACATACAGAAAACCACGGAAAATCCTTTTTGAAGTCCCTTATAGTTAATAATAAGGACATTCCCGCAATGCCTTTTATAATCCTAGGGCTTGTTCTCTGCGCCGTGGGTGCATTCGCGGTTATCACTGTGTTCGTAAAAGGACACCACGAATCATACGGAGTAACCAGACAGGTTCCTTGGGGACTTCTGATCTCCTCATACGCCTATTTCGTGATTATCTCCACGGGTATAGCGTTCATAGGCGGTCTCGGGCATGCCTTCGGGTATGAAAAATACGCGAAGATCAGCAAGAGGATTGTCGTTCTGGCGACTATAGTTCTCCTTGCCGGATTCACGCAAATCCTTATGGAGATAGGCAACCCGCTGAGAATGGTTTATATGATGATAAGCCCGAACTTCAAGGCGCCTATTTTCTGGATGGGTATGTTCTACGGCATAGAGCTTGTTATCCTCGCCTTTGAGCTTTACCTGATCTTCAAGCCGAACCAGACTGAAAGCGACCATAAACTCGCCGCAGTTGCGGGCTTTCTCGCCCTCCTTGTGGGTGTACTCGCCACAAGCAACCTCGGCTATGTTTTCGGCTCACTCAACGCAAGAGACTGGTATCACGGAATATACTTTTCCACATTCCTTGTGGTTTCGGGTGTAACAGCCGGAGCGGCGCTGCTCATACTGGTTCACACAATAGTTTACAAAGGCTCTCTTCCCCAAGAGCTCAAGCCCTCTATGGTCTCCCTCGGCAAGCTGATGGGCGGCGGAATAGGGGTGATGATATTTCTTTACCTTTGGAAGATGCTTTCATCAATATTCACTGAACCGGGCGATGCTTATATGTCCGTTATGGCGCTTGTCAGCGGTCCCCTGAGCTTCAACTTCTGGTTCGGTGAAATGCTTCTCGCGGTTGTTCTGCCCCTTGCGCTTATAGTTACCGCTAAGGGAAGCATCAAAAAGCTGAGCCTTGCGGGTTTCCTTTTCCTTATCGGTCTGTTTTTCACAAGGTATGACTTTGTGGTGGCGGGTCAGCTTCCTCCTATGAGGGAAGGGTTCGCGGGTTCTGGTGTGGTCACGAATGCCGCAGGGCTTGCCATGTACAGTCCTTCCGCTCTTGAGTGGCTTATTTATCTCTTCGGTTTCGGCGTCTTCTTTCTGCTGTATTTCTCAGCGGAGAAGTTCCTTAACCTTGAGACAGAAGCGCATCATTAAACAGTGAAAATCCGCGCATTCCGGCGGATTTTACGGATACTCCCAGACGGCAGTCCTGTTCGCGGGGCTGCCGCCCGGGCAGAATAAAGGAACTGATATTTGTTTATCTCTATATATTAGTTCAGTGATAAATACTTGCTAATATTATAGATTTAATCTATGATATTATTCATAGATAATTACTTGGTAATTTAGTTTTTTAATATTGAATAGTTAGAATACTTATAGAATAATTGTTTTTACTATTGAATTTTTAAATTGTAAGTTTCGTAAAAAAATGTATACTGGAATAGTTTTTTGTTGATAATTTATTTGTTTAATTTTTACGAAAATAGTGCGCCTCAGCCAATGATAGCAGATGCCTGTTCCTCATGTGTGTGCCGACTTGAGCGGTACGGATGAAGCGGCAGGCTGAGTTATAAATTTTAATTAACCCCGATGGAGGTATTTTAATGCGTATGGTAAGCAGAATTCTTATGGCTGCCGTGTTCAGCATGGCTCTTTTTGCCGCAGGCTGCGGAACGGCGAAGAAGGAGGTTGCCGCCCCCGCCGAGGCTGCAAAAGCTAAATCTGTTGCGGAACAGATTATTGAAGCCGGTTTTGAAATGGTCAAATTCGATGAAGTTAAAAAGGTTGTCGGTGACGGCATGTTCAACGCTTCAAGAGGTGTTCTTGTTGACGCGCGCCCCGAACGCACATTCGATCAGGGACACATCCCCGGTTCAGTGAATGTTCCGGACAACAAGTTTGAGCAGTTCTTCCCTGTTCTCGCTGAAAAGAAAGTGACTAAAGACACTTACATAATCACTTACTGCGGCGGTGTTGACTGCATAAAAAGCCTTTATGACGCTAAAATGCTCAAAGACAAAGGTTATACAAACATAAAAATCTACCTTGACGGTATGCCCGACTGGACAAAACAGGGGCAGGCGATCGAAATAGGCTTTGAAACAGCGAAAAAGCTTCAGGCAGACGGCAAAACTCTTTTCGTTGACGCACGTCCCGAAAGAGTTTTCGCCAAAAGCACAATCCCCGGTTCTGTCAATGTTCCTGATAACAAATTTGAAGAGTTCAAAAACCTTCTTCCCGCTGAAAAAAGCGAAACTTTCGTTGTTTACTGCGGCGGCTATGAATGTGTGAAATCACACATCGTGGCCGAAGAAGCCATGAAACTCGGCTACAAGAAACCCCTCATCTACGCCGGCGGTCTTCCCGAGTGGGAAAAAATGGGCGGAACAATGTCTGCTGCCGCTCCTAAGGCTGCCGCTGCCGCCGCACCCGCAGGCGCAATCAAACAGGGTGCCGAACCCGGCTCCGTTGACAAGGACTACTTTAAGACTCTTGTTCCTTCCAGACCCGCGAATATCATTATTGTTGATGTAAGGACTCCCGCTGAATTCCAGAACGGTCACATTGAAGGCGCAATAAACATAGACGTGAACAAAATATATAAAGAAGGCTGCGAGGCTGTGACTGCTCTTCTTCCTAAAGAAGGAGACGTCATTTTCCACTGCGCCTCAGGCGGCAGAGCGGGCGAAATGTATTTCGGTCTTGTAGAGGACTGCAACTTCGCTCAGAAGGAAAGACTCCACTTCCTTGACGCTCACGTAAAATTCAGCAACGCTCAGTGCATAGTTGAATAACCGAAGCAATTACACTTTTTCATAAACTTTCTTCAAAAAAGGCAGCCCGGAGTTTTCTCCGGGCTGTTTTTTATTCCTTGAGCGCCTTGTGGCAGAGTTCGCCCAGACGCTTCAGATACATTTCAGTTTCGTCATTCCATACCACGGCGCAGTTTATGCGCATGCAGTTATTGTATTTGTCCTGCGATGAGAACACCGTTCCCGGGGCGAAGCCTATCCCCTCGTGGGAGGCACGCTGATAAATAGCAAGAGTGTCCGCCGTTTCCGGCAGCTCCAGCCAGAGAATGAATCCCCCTTTGGGGCGGGTGATTCTTGTCCCTTCGGGAAAATATTTAGATATTGCGTTGGTGAAGGAGGCGACTAAGGAGGCGCATGTGCCTCTGAATTTCTTGAGGTGGCGGGTGTATTTTCCGGATGCAAGATACTCCGCCAGTGCAAGCTGAGTGGGGCGTACGGTGTCTACCGTGGTGGACGCCTTGTATTTGAACATGGGTGTGAGATATTTTTCCGAGCACATCCACGCAACTCTGTATCCGGGGGCGATTGTTTTGGAGAAGGAGGACACGTATATAACAGATTCCCTGTCATACTGGTACAGCGTGGAGGGGCGCTCCCCCTCATGGGGCAGGTCGCCGTATATGTCATCCTCAATTATCACCGCTCCGCTGCTGCGGAACATCTCTGTAATCTCCTGCCTGTCTCTTTCGGGGATCAGGCAGCCGAGAGGGTTGTTGTAGTTGGGCTGGATGATTGCCGCTTTCACGTCATCCCTCATCAGGGCACGGCGGAGAGCCTCCTTGTCTATCCCTGTCACGGGGTGTGTGGGAAGCTCAAGGGCATAGATGCCCAACGCGTGGAGAATGTTTGTATAGCCGAAATAGCAGGGTGACTCGACAATTACGCTGTCCCCGGGTTTGGTGAGTATTTTGAGGGCAAGGTAAATCGCCTCCGAACCGCCGGATGTGATGATCATCTTATCTGTGGGCATTGTTATTCCGTTTGAGAGCATGTGATAGGCTATCTGGTTTTTTAGTTCCGGCAGACCGCCGATTGTCTCGTATGACGAATGGTTCGGTGTCTGCGCCATAGCCTTTTTCATCATCTTCGCAAGCTCATCGGTAGGCAGAAGCTTTGAGGACGGTTCCGCCACGGCGAAGGATATTTTGCTGGTTTTGCCCATTGTATAGTAAAGCTGCATCACAAGATCAAACTTGCTTACGGGATTCGGGATAGGTGAGGGGCTTGTCGCTTCAGGCTGGGGGAGCCTGCGCATCTGTGTATTCACAAGGAAATAGCCCGATTTCGGGCGTGATTCTATGAAGCCCTTGCGCTCAAGTTCCATATAAGCTTTCATAACAGTGGTAACGCTGGTTTTCAGCTTCTGCGCAGTCTCCCGCAGGGAAGGAATCTTTCCTCCCGCTTGCAGTTTTCCTGTTTTCACCATTTCTAGGATCAGTTCCTGTATCTCTTCGTAAAGGAATTTTCCGCTGTCAGCCGTCATAAAACACCTGTCTGTTATACCCTGAATTTCTGTTGACTGTATCTGTTATTGTTCTGAGAAAGTAGTATTATAATAAGCATAAAGAGTCAATGATTATCCGGAGGGATTATATGAACGGAAACTATAAAGTGCGCAACGAACATAATGAAGTCAGGCTCGGCATATTCGCT
The DNA here is from genome assembly GCF_004087915.1 of Geovibrio thiophilus. NCBI lineage: Bacteria > Pseudomonadati > Deferribacterota > Deferribacteres > Deferribacterales > Geovibrionaceae > Geovibrio > Geovibrio thiophilus. The sequence goes on along the minus strand of NZ_CP035108.1, from coordinate 1,987,209 downwards.
TTCAGCCTTGCAGTGCTCGGAATACTCTGCCTGATGGGCATACTTCAGTAAAATAAGCTTAAAGTAACTGTTACACCCGAAAGGGGTGTAACAGAGACAGGCATCATTTAATGCCGAATTCGTTTATTTTGCTGTGGAGTGTTCTGCGGGAGATTCCGAGAACTTCCGCAGCCTTGGTTTTGTTTCCGCCTGTTTTTTCCAGCGCCTTTATTATCAGATCCTTTTCGTTGTCCCTCATATCCAGAGAGCCGCAGCCGTTTTTTATCTCCAGCGGCGGCAGTGTGTCAGGCGTAAGTCTTTCCGATTTTGAGAGAATCACGCTTCTTTCGACTATATTTTCAAGCTCTCTGATATTGCCGGGAAAAGAATATTTTTTCAGCTTATCAATATAATTCCTTTCCGCTCCTTTGATCAGTTTGCCGAATCTCTGAGCGTATTTTGATATGAAGTAGTTCACCAGAGGCTCAATTTCCTGTGTTCTTTCCCGCAGAGGCGGCAGATTCACAGGGAAAACAGACAGTCTGAAATACAGATCTTCCCTGAATTCGCCTTTTTCCGAAAGTGTTTTCAGGTCTTTGTTGGTGGCGGCTACAATGCGTGCGTCAGTGGTGACGGTGCGGATTCCACCCACTCTTTCAAATGTTCTGTCCTGCAAAACACGAAGCAGCTTCGCCTGCACCTGCGGGGGAAGCTCGCCTATTTCGTCCAGAAATATTGTTCCGCCGTCCGCCAGCTCAAAGCGCCCCTCCTTATTGGAGGATGCCCCTGTGAAGGAGCCTTTCATATGACCGAAAAGCTCGCTTTCTATGAGGTTTTCGTTCAGGGCGGCGCAGTTAACGGCGATGAAGGGCTTGTTTTTGCGGGGTGAGTTTGTGTGGATGGAACGGGCTATAAGCTCTTTTCCCGTGCCGGATTCGCCCAGTACCAGAACAGTGGCGTTTAATGGAGCCACCATCTTAAGCTGTTCTATAATTTTTCCCAGTCCGTCGGCGGAGTAAACTCCCTCAAAGCCGTATTCCTCGGCGTATTCAAGCGGGGGTATAACAGTTTTTTCAGTCAGTGTTTTTGCCACTGTCTCAAGCATGTGCTCAATGTCCACAGGCTTGGTGAGATAATCAGCGGCGCCGAGCTTCATAGCTTCCACAGCGGTTTTAACGCTTGAGAATGCCGTTATCACTATGACAGGCACAGCCAGTCCCCGCCTGCTCACGTGGGTAAGAAAGGTCAATCCGTCCATTATATCCATCTTCATGTCAAGCAGGATTACATCCGGCTCAAAATCATCAAGCTTAATAAGCGCTTCCGCACCGTTTGAGGCCTCTTCCGTTTTGTATCCGCTGTCCTCAAGGTGGAGCTTCATCATCAGTCTGTGGTTGGATTCATCATCAACGATAAGTATTCTGCCAGCCATGTTAATTACCTGCCGAATTTTAATTCTATAATAAAGGGGTTGGTATTTGTCACTTCCGCCTGAAAGCCGTGGAGAGCGCAGATTCTTTTCACCACGGCAAGCCCCAGACCGGAACCTTTTGCCTTTGTGGTGTAGAAGGGCTCAAACAGTCTGCTTTTTTCAGGCGCTTCTCCTGCCACATCGTTTTTAACGCTTATGCCTTTTTCGCTGTAACGTATTTCCACAGTTCCGTGCTCCGGCGATGCCTGCAATGCGTTGAGGAGGAGATTGAACAGCACCTGAAGCATCTTGTCTGCATCAACTTTTATCAGCGCGTCCTCGCCTTCTATTACGGGGCGTACTGATTTGCTTCTGAAATCTGCGGAGAGAAGGTTCACTGTTTTGTCCACCAGAGCGCCGACTGAGATATTCTGCATATCCGCCTTGAGCTCCTTGCCGAAGGTGAGGAAGTCGTTCACAATGGTGTTCAGCCTGTTTATTTCGTCCGTGGTGTGGGATAAAATATCTTTTATGTCGGGGCTCTGCTCCTTTTTGGCGGCGAAGCTTATCAGTCCGGAGATTGAGCTGAGCGGATTTCTTATCTCATGGGCGAGAATGTGGGACATTTTACCCATTTCAGCTTCCTGCTCAACCTTTTTCAGGCGTTCTATCTGTATAAGATGCAGCTTTATGAAGCGTATGACAAGCACATAGGCGATAATGAGAAAAACCAGTATAATTCCTATCTGCGCCAGCCCTGTGTACATCTGCCGTTTTGCCAGAGCCACTGCGGAGGAATCCATGACTAGTGCAACTGTTATATCCTGAAAGTTGTCGGGGTTGGTCAGCTCCTGCATGAGTCTCTGTCCCTGCTGAGGGCGGTTCTGCATATGTTCATGATTCTGGCTGCTGAATGTTTTGAGCGATGTGTATATCGTAATGGTGTCTCTGCCTTCGACAATGGAATATCCGCTGATTTCGCCCATATAAGGCGGTGTGTATTCCGGTGACGGATTTACCTCTATGTTTCCGTTTTCGTCGAAGATTACCATATTCAGGACTGAGTTCTGTCTGCTCAGTTCCTCCACGAAGCGTTTCAGCCTGTCCGTGCCTGCGAATCTGGAGCCCATGAACGCCCGCCTGCCGCCTTCCAGCGATTTCAGGGAGTTTATGCCCATGTCGATTATATGGTGTTTATAAGTCTCAATGTTTCTGGTATAGGACTGTATGTGGATTACAGCGTGAATCAGGTTGAGCAGTATTACCGCTATAAGCACAAGCTTAAGTTTTTCCGCGAATCCGTTTTTGTTCTGTTCCATTAATCACCTTGTTGTTAGTGTGCTCAATATATCAGTTGCCATGTTTAAAGAGAAGTGCTATCTCTTTTTGATGCTTTTGAATGTAGCTCTCCTTGCGGGCGGGCAGAGCAGGCGCTTCGGTTCCGACAAGGCTCTGGCTCTTTTCCGCGGAAAACCTCTTATTGAGTATATATCCGAAAAGTTTGTCCGTGAAGGGTTCAATGTTTCCGTCATATCAAAGGACGTTACAAAGTACCTGAATGTTCTCAGCGGTTCAGTTGAGCATGTGGAGGACATCTACGAGCAGCAGTGCCCGCTGGCGGGTATAATCACCGCGCTGCGCCATTTCCGTTCTCCGGTATTTGTTATCTCCACCGATGCTCCGGCTGTTCCCGCAGGAGCTGTGAAGGCTGTTCTCAGTGCGCTGGAAGGGTATGACGCCGCAGTGCCGGACGCTTTCGGCAAGATTCACCCGCTTATCGCCGCTTACTCGCCCTCATGTCTGGATGTGCTGATGAAGCAGTTTGAAACAGGCAATTTCCGCCTGAGAGACGCTCTTTCATCTCTGAATACCCGCTATCTGGACGATTCCTTCTTCTGTGGTCTCGGTTTTGACAGCTCTATGTTCTCCAATATTAACCGCAGGGAGGATATGGAGATCTTGAACAATACGGTTTCCGGCAGGTAGAGTGTGAAATATTCTTTTACCGGAAAGTCTTATTTTTTTAAATTTTCCTTGCCAAACGGATAAAAATTTATTAAGTATATCTTCCTTGCTGCGCCCGTAGCTCAATTGGATAGAGTGGCAGACTACGAATCTGTAGGTTAGGGGTTCGACTCCCTTCGGGCGCATTAAAAAAATGGGCTCCTTCGTTTTAATCGAAGGAGCCCATTTTTTTTATTTTTAAACCCAATATTTCTGCATGTGCCGAACGACCGTACTTATGAAGTTCTTGTTGAAGTTTTCTAAGTTCTTCTAAGTCTCCATATTTGTTCTTTATTATATTTCCTATTAGTAAGTTTATATTGTTTGATATTTTATGTACTTTTGAAAGATTCTTTGGAGCATAATTGACCATGATGGATAGCTCCCATTCAAGTCTTCGGGCTTCATATAAATTATTTTTAATACTATTGATTTGTTTATTAATGTCATCTTGTTCATCAGGTTTATAAAAATTAACGAGGCTGTCTAAGGCATTAAGAATATTTGTGATAGTTGAACTATATAGTATTAGGATTTGGATAAACCTGTCAGCCCAACATTCTTCCCATTGTTTTTTTTGAGTAATTTTTGCTTTTGAGTTTTCTAAGTGTTTATTAATTAGCAGGGCGATAGCAGCCCCTAAAGTTGAGTGGATAATATAATTAAAAGTTGTTGAAATCAATTCCGACATTAGTACACCTTATGTTAACTTATGATTGTATGATTTTATCATTAATTATTCATATTAACACTATTTTGAGAAAAGCATTTTATCTAACAATAGGAAGTTATAATTTTGAATAGTTCATGACAGCCAAAAAATCAAAATACCCTCCTTTTGCAAAGGAGGACAGGGGAGGATTTCAGAAGGCGCCTGCTGATTTCGGCTCAGCGCAAAACTGCAAACTTACCCCAGCAGTCCCTTATCCTTCGTAACGAAGCTTTCCATGCGCACCTCCGCAGCATCGGCAAGGGTCAGGTTAAACTCCCTGAGGAGTGTCATGGCTTCGTCAATTTCGTTCCGTTCAAGCATTATCGCCAGTTTCAGCAGTTTTCCGAGCCTGTTTTCCGAACCGAGAACCGCTTCCTTTATATCCGTGCTTACGTTGAACTGGTCAAGGAATGCTTCAAACGGCGATTCCAGAATCACATCCAGAAGCGACATCAGCCCCGTGAGGAACGCTTTCTCCCTGAGATCCCTGCATGATTTGTCGGCTATTTTTTCCATTGTCGAAGCTCGCTCGTGTGCGGTCTGCATAAGGGGGTTTTCGCAAGGATCCATGCTGCCCTTTGAGGCGTAAAGCAGGAGAGTAAGCCATTTGGACAGATTGTTCCTGCCGAGCAGCGCCGCGGCGTGTTTTATGGATGTTATATCTGCTCTGAGAAAGAAGGAGGACGAGTTTATGAATTTGAGCAGATTAAGGTTTATCGCCGGATAGTTTTTCATCTCTCTTGCGATAAACTCCATTGTGCTGTCCTCGTCCCTGAGTATGTTTATAAGGCTTATCACCCCCGCCACTGCGGGGTCTATCCCTTTTTTTGCCGAAACCACGAGCGGTTTTGCGAAATAATAACCTTGGAAATATTCAAATCCCAGTTTTTTACAGAACTCAAATTCGTCTCTGTTTTCGACCTTTTCCGCCAAAAGACGTACATTCATCGCCTTCAGCGAGTCCATGTTTTTGATTATCTGCATTTTGGAGACGGAACGTATGTCGACCTTGATAAAGCTTACGTCTCCGAAAAGCGGGCGGAAGGTTTCCGCATGGCTCTCGGTGAATATGAAGTCGTCCAGTGCGAAGCTGTAGTTTTGTTTGCCGTAACCTTTTATTTTGTTTACGAGATCATCGGTTACTTTGGTGGTTTCGAGAATTTCCAGAACGGTTTTATCAGCCGGCAGAAGGGCTATTATGTCTTCGTCAATGACAGATTCATCAATATTGATAAAGCCTTTTTTTGAGCCGAGCAGAGTTTCGATCCCGAAGTTCTGAAGCAAATGCAGCAGCACAGAGGAAGTTGCGGAAAGGTTATCGTCTATCTCCGCCACATTTTTTTCAGCATTACGGAAAAGAATTTCGTACGCATATATATTTCCGTTAATGTCAAGTATCGGCTGTCTTCCGACAAATATCCTGTCGCTCATAAACCTCTTTTCCGCTGATTAGGCTTCTTTCAATTAAGGGAAGTATACAAAAGGATAAAAAATATCAAGTGAAAATTACCTTTGTAAATGCTTCTTAGATAATATATCATAGAAAATATGCAGTTTCAGATAAAAAGAAGGAATGTGCCTGAAATAATTCCGGCAGGCTCATAACAATATAGAAGAACTGTTTGTGTTCCGTGCCTGAAAGCGTTAAAGTGAAAGTGGTTTGCATAAACCTGTCCTGTATCTCTTGAGGATTGACAAACACATGCTTCTCTGACATAATTTTGATATGGAATTACTTGAGAAACTGAATATTTTAAGCAGTAAGATAGAACGTCTCATAGATGACAGGGAAAATCTGAAAAACGAAAACGAAGCCCTGAAGAAGAAGGCTTCGGAACTGGAAACAGAAGTTTCCGCACTTATTGAGGAAAGGAAAACGGTCAGGGAAAAAGTGGAGAACATACTGGCTAGAATAGGGTAAAAGCAATGAGTCCTGAAAGCAAGGAAGTTCACATAACCGTCGCGGGCGGGCACTATTCCCTGAGAACGGAACACGAAGATGTTCTTAAAAAAGCGGCAGGGCTTTTGGAGGACAAGTTTCAGGAATCAAACGATTCCTCCAAGATTGTCAACACCCACCGCGCCGTTGTTATGGCAGGTTTAAAAGTCGCCGTTGACAGTGTTGAGCTTGCGGAGCTTGCGGCCGAAGCCGAAGCGGAAGTGGACAGGCTCAACGAACGGCTGAACGAGATAGATATATAAAGATCCCCTGCGGCGTTCGTAAGACGGAAGAAAACTGCAGCCAACAATTTTAACCAGGGGGTTGATACTGGGCGCAGTGTGCATGCCTGCTCGCAGGAAGCCTGAAGCGTCCGTGATACCCCCGCCCTTATTGTAAGGGCTACTAGGTTTCTTCCACAAACGGCGCATGCGGGGGTTGGTTTTATGAGGATACTGGAAGCACTCCGCCCGAAAGGGCTTGAAGATATAGCAGGACAGGATCATCTTTTCAAAGGGGATGCACTCTTTTTAAAGCTGGTGAAATCGGGAAACTTCGACTCACTGATCCTGATAGGTCCCCCGGGCTGCGGCAAAACCACCGCCGCAGAGCTGATAGGAGAACACCTTGCTATACCCTTCTACAGGCTGCATGCCTCCACTTCCGGTTCCTCGGACATAAAGAACATAATCGAATCCACGAAGCATTACGGCAGAGAGGCTATTGTCTTCATCGATGAGCTTCACCGGTTTAACAAAACCCAGCAGGATCTCCTGCTGAAAGTTATCGACGGAAGACATGCGAAGCTCATAGGAGCCTCCACGGAGAATCCTTACTTCAATCTCACTCAGCCGCTCCGCTCACGGAGTTTTGTGTTTGAGTTTCATCCTCTCGGGGATGATGCTCTGAATCAGCTTTATGAAAAGGCTGTTTCATACATAAAAGAAAGCTACGGAGTTGACGAAGTCATAGCGGACGAAGAGAGCATGACACGGCTCAAACGTGTAAGCCTCGGCGACGGAAGACGTTTTCTGAACATGCTGGAGCTCTCGGTAATTAAGGGAACCTTCAGCGGAGAGAGTGTTACTCTCGGTCTTCAGGGCATTGAGGACTATGTAACAGGCGGCAGCTACGATACGGACGAACACTACGATCTGCTTTCCGCCATGATAAAGAGCATAAGGGGCAGCGACCCCGATGCGGCTCTCCTCTGGGGCATGAAGCTTATGGAAAGCGGAGTGGCTCCGGAAACTGTTTTCAGAAGGCTGCTCATCTCCGCCAGTGAGGACATAGGCAACGCCTATCCTGACGCGCTGGAGTTTGCGAACGCCGCTTATCAGGCGTTTACCAATGTGGGCAGACCCGAAGGGGACATAATCTTCGCTCAGGCGGTGACTTACCTTGCCTCCTGCCCGAAGAGCAACAGAAGCTATATGGCTCTGCACAAAGTAAAAAATTACCTTCAGGCGCACAACCCCAAGGTGCCTGACCATCTGAAAAGCGGGGGCAGCGGGTATGTTTACCCTTTTGATCACGGAAGCTTTGTAAAGCAGGATTACGCGGAGGAAACGCTTAATTTTTACATCCCTTCCGAACAGGGGTTTGAGGCGAAGTTCTCTGAACGCCTTAAAAGACTCTGGGACGGCGTGAAGAAGTATGAGTAAAGCCGCTCTCAGGAAGCAGATGAAGGAAAAGCGCGGCAGCCTGCCATGCTCTTTTGTCACTGAGGCTTCGGACGCGATATGCGAAAAATTCCTTGCCGAGTATAAATCGGCAAAAAGAGTGCTTTTGTACTCAGATATAAACAACGAGGTGAAAACGGAAAATCTTGCGCTACAATTAATGAACGGAGGAACGGAAGTCTATTTGCCGAAACTGAAAGAGGGCAGACTGGTTACCGGACCCTATAACGGAGGATTACAGACGGGTTCTTACGGAGTTAAGGAACCGATTGTGATAGATGACAGAACAGATTTTGACGTGGTCGCCGTGCCCGGACTGGCTTTTGACAGCGAGCTTTTCAGGCTTGGCTACGGAGGCGGCTTCTACGACAGACTACTGCCCGGACTGACGCTTTCGGTCAAAGCCGGTCTGGGCTACGGATTTCAGATTGTCGGCACGGTTTACAGGGAAGAGCATGATTTCCCCTTGGATGCGCTGATAACTGAAAATTACATATACAGGAGGAGCAGATGAGCAGTCTGCATGCGTTACTCGTCCTCGTGAGCCTTATGACAGGTATATTCGCGGGACTTTTATATCAGAAAAGAAAGAATGATAATGAGAATATCAGAAACAGCAAAACAGCCGAAGACATTTTAAGCAGAGCCAGAAAAGAAGCTGACGAAATAACCAAGGAAGCAAAGCTTGAAGCCAAGGACTATGTCTATAAAGGTAAACAGGAAGTTGAAAGAGACTCCAGAGAAAAGAAAAAAGAGATAGCCGCACTTGAAAAACGGCTTATGACCAAAGAAGAATCCATAGACGGCAAGCTTGATCAGCTTACCAGAAAGGAAGACGCTCTTCTTAAGAAATACGAGGAAGCGGAAGAAAAGCAGAAAGTTCTCGATAAGCTCCGTGAGGAAGCCGAAGAGATCCGCAACAGAATGATAGCCGAAATCGAAAAGATAGCCGCTATGACAAGGGAGGAAGCAAAACAGATGCTTATCTCCGAGCTTGTTGAGGATGCTAAAATCGATGCTGCGCGTGAGCTCAGGGAAATCGAAGAGCAGACCAAAATGGATGCTGAGAAAAAGGCGCAGAGCATCATCGCGACAGCTATCCAGAGATGTGCTCCCGAATATGTGGGCGAGATTTCAGTCTCTGTGGTCAGCCTCCCCAGTGATGAGATGAAGGGAAGAATCATCGGACGTGAAGGAAGAAACATCCGTACGTTTGAAAGCGTTACCGGAGTTGATATAATTGTGGATGACACCCCCGAGGCGGTTATCCTTTCATCCTACGACCCTTTCAGAAGAGAGATCGCCAAGATGACCCTTGAAAGGCTCGTGACCGACGGGCGCATACATCCGGCGAGAATTGAGGAGCTTCACGACAAATGCCGTGAGGAGCTTGAGAAGCATGTTCTTGAGGTTGGTGAGCAGACCCTCTTTGATCTCGGCATACACGGTGTTCATAAAGACATTTCAAGGCTTATCGGCAGGCTGAAATACAGAACCAGCTACGGACAGAACGTTCTCGGACATTCCATCGAAGTGGCGAAAATCTGCGGAACAATGGCAGCCGAACTCGGACTGAACGAGAAAATAGCCAAACGTGCCGGTCTTCTCCATGACATAGGAAAGGCGATAGACTACGAGAGTGAAGGCTCACACACCGAAATCGGTCTGGAAGTGGCGAAGAAATACAAAGAGGACTGGCGCGTGCTTAACGCCATAGCCTCTCACCACGGCGAAGAGGAGTTCAAGTGCGTTGAGTCTGTTCTTGTGCAGGCTGCGGACGCTATGAGCGCATCCAGACCCGGCGCGAGGAGAGAGGTTCTTGAATCATACCTGAAAAGGCTTGAAAATCTTGAAACCATCGCCTCCTCATTTGAAGGCGTCAGCAAATGCTACGCTATTCAGGCGGGAAGAGAAGTGCGCATAATCGTTGAGCCCGACAAAGTGACCGATGAAAGGCTCGTGACGCTTTCCAAAGACATTTCCAAAAAGATAGAGGAAGAACTCACATATCCCGGACAGATCAGGGTTACCGTAATCAGAGAAGCCCGCTCTGTTGGATACGCGAAATAACAAAAGTAAATGAAAGTACTGCATATAGGCGATATTATGGGCAAAGCAGGCAGAAGCCTGCTTCGCTCCGCCGTACCCCGCCTCCGTGAGGAGCTGGGGCTTGACATTGTGATCGCAAATGTTGAGAACGCCGCAAACGGCTTCGGAATCACCGAGGCGCTTTACAAGGACATTCTTTCCTACGGCGTGGATCTCATGAGCACGGGAAACCATGTGTTCGACGTGAAGGAATCGGAAAATTTCATCAATCATCTGGGCAGTCTCGTCCGTCCCGCCAACTATCCCGAGGGAACACCCGGCAAAGGACACATAACCATAGAAAAAAACGGCGAAAGATTCACTCTGCTCAATTTAATGGGCAGAGTCTTTATGCCCCTTTCCGACTGTCCTTTCAGGAAGTTCGACTCAGTCTACCCTGAAATAAGCAAAAGCTTCGTCCTCACGGACTTCCATGCGGAAGCCACCAGTGAAAAGAACGCCTTCGGGCTCTATGTGGACGGCAGAGCGGGAGCTGTTATCGGAACCCACACTCATGTACAGACAAATGATGACAGAATCCTCCCCAACGGGACTTTATATTTAACGGATGTCGGTATGTGCGGCGGGCTTAACTCGGTTATCGGAATGAGCTCCGAAGCGCCGATAGAGCGCTTTCTGGGCGGTGTGCCGAGGAAATATGAGGTTGAAAAAGCAGGTAAAATGGTGTTTAATGCCCTGTTTTTCGAGTATGATTCGCTCGGAAAAATTGTCCGTTATTCAAAAATATCAGAAACATCGGGGGAGTAAATGGACTATAGAACTGAAATCAGGCGTCTAGCAGCAGAAATGGACGCAGTTATTCTCGCTCACAACTATCAGCCTGCGGAAATTCAGGAAATCGCAGATATTACCGGAGATTCTCTCGGTTTAAGCATACAGGCGGCACAGACCGATAAAAGCACAATAGTTTTCTGCGGAGTTCACTTCATGGCGGAAACAGCACACATGCTTTCCCCGCAGAAAACTGTTCTCCTGCCGGAGATAAACGCCGGATGCCCCATGGCGGACATGATCACCGCCGATAAGCTTCGCGAATTTAAGAAGCAGCATCCGAACGCCGCTGTGGTATGCTACGTGAACACTACTGCTGAGGTCAAGGCGGAGAGCGACATATGCTGTACATCGGCAAATGCGGTTAATGTCATTAAGCATGTGGAAGCTGATGAGATAATCTTCGTACCGGATCGTAATCTCGGTCACTATGTGTCTCGCTTTACTGATAAAAAGATGATCCTCTGGCAGGGCTGGTGCCCCATACATAACAGAACCACAGAGCTTGAGGTCAGGCAGCTTAAGGAGAAATATCCCGATGCGCTCGTTGTTGCGCATCCGGAGAACCCGCCTTCTGTTGTGGATCTTGCCGATCACGTCTGCTCCACATCGGGCATTTACACCTACTGCCGTGAGAGCACGAACAAGCGCTTCATAATAGCCACGGAAGAGGGTGTGCGCTACCTGCTTGAGAAACAGAACCCCGATAAGGAGTTTATCTTCGCTTATGACGGGTTTATCTGTAAAAACATGAAGAAGACCACGCTGAAAAGCCTTTATGAGGCGCTGCTGCATAAACAGCATGTAATCACAGTGCCGGAGGAGATAAGGGAGAAGGGTGTCCGCTGCATTCAGAAGATGCTTGATATACCCAGAAACTATTAATAGCTGACAATAAATTTATATTTTTGTACGATAGATTCCAAAAATAGTTGAATTTTAGAACATAAGTGCTAATATAGCGAACCTTTGTTCGGGAGATAATATGTGCAGCCGTATTTCCGTCTTTAAGAAAATCGCAATAGCCAGTGACCACGGCGGGTTTGAACTTAAGGAACAGTTAAAAAATTACATATCAAAATACGGGGTGGATGTTCTAGATTTGGGAACAGATAACGAAACCTCCGTTGACTACCCCGACTTCGGCGCAAAGGCAGGCATAGCTGTTGCCGACGGCGAAGCGGACGGCGCCATAGTTATCTGCGGCTCCGGCATAGGTATTTCAATTTCGGCAAACAAAATACCCGGCATAAGGGCTGCCCTCTGCTGGGACACATACACGGCAAAAATGTCCAGAATGCACAATGACTCAAACGTCCTCGCCCTCGGCGGCAGGATAATTACGTTTGACCGTGCCGTGGACATGGTTGATTTATGGCTCACCACGCCTTTTGAAGGCGGAAGACACCGGAAACGCATAGACAAACTGGATGTTCTTGCTGCTGAAAGATGGCGGAAATATTTATCTGAGGAAAAATAACATGCTCAAAAAAACGGGGAAAGGTTCTGTCAAAAGACTTTTTCTTTACACAGGAGTAGGGTATTGAGACCAAACTGGGATCAGTACTTCATTGAAATCACGAATATAGCCAAACAACGCTCCACTTGTCTGAGAAGGCAGGTCGGAGCACTGCTTGTTAAGGATAATCATATACTCGCCACAGGATATAACGGAGTACCCGCAGGGGTAACACACTGCGAGGCTACAGGGTGTCTGAGGCAGAAACTAAACGTACCTTCAGGACAGAGGCATGAGCTTTGCAGAGGGCTCCATGCCGAACAGAACGCGATACTTCAGGCTGCTTACCACGGCGTGCCCATCAAAGGCGCCACTCTTTACTGCAACACCAAACCATGCTCCATCTGCACCAAAATGATCATAAACGCCGGTATAGTGCGCATAGTTTACGAACTCTATTACGAGGACGCTCTCGCGGACGAGATTCTGGCGGAAACTAATATAATAGTTGAACAATTTAATAAAGGGTAGGCTCATGCCGTTTTTTGGATTCAGAGGAGGCGTTCACCCTGACTACAATAAGGGTGCGACGTCGGGCAAGCCGATTGAGGTTATGCCCGTGAAAGAGGGTGCGCTGTACGGGGTTCCGCTCGCACAGCACATAGGGGCTCCGGCAAAGGCGCTGGCGGCAAAAAATCAGGAAGTGAAGGCAGGTGAGCTGATAGGGCAGTCAGCTGGCTTTATCAGCGCTAATATCCATGCTCCGGTTTCGGGCAGAGTCGTTGCTTTGCAGGATCTGCCTCATCCGGTTACCGGAAAGACGGCAGGCATAGTGATAGAAGCCGCAGGGGATCAGAGCGGGATTGTTCCCGTCAATGTATCCGCAAAGTTTCAGGAAACAGTGCTCAACGCCGGGATAGTCGGTCTCGGCGGGGCGACATTCCCCACGAATGTGAAGCTCAGCCCGCCCAAAAAGGTGGATACGCTGCTGCTCAACGGCGCTGAGTGCGAGCCTTATCTCACCTGTGATCACAGGCTTATGCTTGAGAAAACGGAAGAGATCATCAAAGGAGCGGACATTATCCGCAAGGCTCTCAATATAGAGAATCTCATCATAGGCATAGAAGAGAACAAGCCCGATGCTCTGGCAGCGTTCGGAAAGTTCGTTTCAGCATATAAATTCGAGCTCATCCCCCTTGAGGTTAAATATCCGCAGGGCGGCGAGAAGCAGCTCATAAAAGCCTGTCTCAACAGGACGGTTCCCGAAGGCATGCTCCCTCTTGAGGTGGGCGTTATCGTGCATAACGTTGGAACCTGCCTTGCCGTGTTTGAGGCTGCGGAAAATAAAAAACCCCTTATCGAAAGAGTGGTAACAGTAACCGGTGCGGTTAAGGAGCCCAAGAACCTCCTTGTGCGCATAGGTACACCTGTTAAGGATATTATCGAGTACTGCGGCGGCTTTCTGGGCGACCCCCGCAAGGTGGTTATGGGCGGTCCCATGATGGGATTTGCGCTTTCCAGCCTTGACGTGCCTATGATGAAGGGAACCAGCGGCATTCTGGTTTTCCGCAGTGAGGATCTGCCGGACTTAAGGCAGTGCAGCTGCATACGCTGCGGGCGCTGTGTGGACGTCTGTCCCATGGGGCTGATACCTTCGGTTATGGACAGATTCGTCGTGAAGGAGATGTATGAGGCGCTTGCCGACTGGCATGTGATGAACTGCATCGAATGCGGCTGCTGTTCGTATGACTGTCCGTCCAGACGCAACCTCGCGGGCGGATTCAAAACATCCAAACGTGAAGTCATGAAAATCCTGAAAGCAAGGGAGGCACAGAAAAATGGCTGACAATAAATTTCTGGTTTCCTTCTCCCCTCATACAAGAGACCCGCTGACGACTGACAAGGTTATGATGCTGGTTGTGCTGGCGCTTCTGCCCAGCATACTGGTTTCCGTTTACGTATACGGCTTTTACGCAGTTAAAACCTACGCTCTGGCGGTTATATTCTGTCTCGGGCTTGAGGCTCTTTTCCTTAAAATGCGCAGACTTCCCGTTACGGTAAGAGACAACAGCGCCCTTGTCACGGCGATTCTCCTTGCCATGAACATGCCTCCGTCGCCGCCTTGGTGGCTTGTGCTTGCGGGCAGCTTTGTTGCGATAGTTATCTCCAAGCAGGTTTTCGGCGGACTGGGGCAGAACCCCTTTAACCCGGCGCTTGTGGGCAGGGTTTTTCTGCTTATCGCATGGCCTGCGGAGATGACCTCTTGGATTGAGGCATCGACTTTTAAAAGCGGCTTTATGTTTGACGCCGTCAGTACTGCAACCCCTCTCGGTCAGGTTAAATCCGAGATAATCAGCAGCGGACACATAGTCTCCACAGGCATAGCCGATGTTGCAGACCTGTTTCTGGGAACTGTCAGCGGCTGTCTCGGCGGAGATTCCGCCTTAGCCGTTCTTATCGGCGGGCTTTTCCTCATTTGGAAGCGTATAATAAAATGGCATATCCCTTTTACATATCTTGCCACTGTCTTTTTACTCACCGGACTCTACTGGCTCATATCTCCTGAAAAAACCCTTAACCCTGTTCAGCATCTGCTGGCGGGCGGACTTATGCTCGGTGCTTTCTTCATGGCGACGGACTATGTCACATGCCCCATGACTGTTAAGGGGCAGGTGCTCTTCGGCTTCGGCTGCGGGCTTCTCACCGTTGTTATCAGGCTTTTCGGCGGTTATCCGGAGGGTGTGGCGTTCTCCATACTTATCATGAACGCCGTTACGCCTCTCATTGATAACTACATGCGCCCCGCAAGCTTCGGCGAGGTGAAGTCATGAACAGAAACTCCGTGATGATGGTTGTGGTGCTTACGGTAATCGCGGGGATTTCCGCGCTTATTCTTGCCTTTGTTTTTGATTTTACAAAGGATCGCATAGCCGAGGAATACAGAAAGGACTTCCTTAAGGGGCTTATAGTCGTTCTGCCTGATTTTGACAACGAACCGGACAAGGAAGCTGTTGAGGTTGACGGCAGGATGCTTTACCCCGCCAAAAAGGACGGGAAGCTCCTTGCCTATGCAGTGCAGAGCGTGTCACCCAAAGGATACAGCGGCGATATAGTAGTACTGATGGGTGTGGATCTTGAAGGCAGGGTCACCGGCATAGAGATTCTGAAACATGCGGAAACTCCCGGGCTGGGCAACAAGATAGAAACTCCCCATTTCAGAGACAGCTTTAAGGGGCTCACTAAAGACGACAATATAGCCGTTAAGAAAGACGGCGGCAATATAGAGCAGTTCAGCGGAGCTACAATTTCGCCACGTGCTGTCTGCGAAGCGGTGACATCGGGGCTCGCCTTTATGGACAAAGCGCTTGCGGAGGTGAACAAATGAGACTTTCCAGCCTTACAGACGGCATATTTAAGAACAACGCCGTTTTTAAACAGGTTTTAGGACTCTGCCCGACTCTGGCGGTTACAACCTCCGCCGTGAACGGAATAGCCATGGGGCTTGCCACTATGGCTGTGCTCATAGGCTCAAACTCCGTTGTTTCCATGGTTAAGGGAATCATCCCCGCCAAGGTGCGCATTCCGGCGTTTATCGTTATCATAGCCAGCTTCGTCACTGTGGTGGATCTTATGATGAACGCCTTCGTTCATGATCTCCACAAGGTTCTGGGGCTTTTCATACCGCTGATAGTGGTTAACTGCGTTGTTCTGGGCAGGGCGGAAAGCTTCGCCTCCAAAAACGGCGTGGGCGATTCGTTCTTTGACGCTGTGGGAACCGGACTAGGCTTTACATTCGCCCTGTTCCTGCTCGGCGGAATAAGAGAGGTGCTCGGCAACGGTTCGTTCTTCGGGCTCAGTCTTTTTCCCGCAGGGTTCAGCCCTGCTATACTGATGATTCTGCCTCCGGGTGCGTTCATCGTTCTTGGCTTCATACTCGCGGGAAATAACTGGATAGAGGAAAGAAAGCGCGCGAAAGCGGGCAGGGCGGTGACAAATGGCTGATCTTGCGCTGATATTCGTAGGGGCTGTGCTGGTTAACAACTTTGTGCTCAGCCGCTTCCTCGGAATATGCCCGTTCTTCGGTGTTTCCAGACAGGTCGATACAGCCATAGGCATGAGCCTCGCAGTAACTTTTGTAATGGCTGTCGCCGGAACGCTCACGTGGATCATTCAATACACCGTGCTGGACAAATTCGGCATAGGCTACCTCCAGACAATTGTTTTCATACTGGTGATCGCTTCTCTCGTGCAGTTTGTCGAGATGGTTATAGAGAAAACTTCGCCGGATCTTTATAAGAGCCTCGGCATCTTCCTCCCTCTTATAACAACAAACTGCGCCATTCTCGGTGCGGCGATAATAAACATTCAGTCCGGCTTTGGCTTTGTTACAATGCTTGTGTTTACAGTAGGCTCGGCTCTGGGCTTCGGGCTCGCCATCGTGCTTTTTGCCGGACTGAGAGAGAGGACAGAGCTCTCGGACATTCCATACCTTTTCAGGGGAGTTCCCATAGCCTTCATAACGGCGGGCATCCTTGCGCTTGCCTTCATGGGCTTCAGCGGTCTGGTTAAGTAGGTGAATATATGACAGCAGCGATACTTACAATGCTTTCAACCGGATTCGCGGCCGGTTTAGGGCTTATGATAGCTTCAAAAAAGTTCCATGTGGAGAAAGATCCCCGCATAGAGCAGGTGACAAACCTTCTCCCTGCGGCAAACTGCGGCGGATGCGGCTTTCCGGGCTGTGCGGCGCTTGCCGAATCGATTGTCAGCGGCAAATCCGCTCCGAACTCCTGCCCTGTTATGGGTGCGGAGAGCGCGAAGGAGATAGCGGCGATTCTGGGAATTGAGCTTGGCTCAAGCGTACGAAAAGTCGCCAGAGTCCGCTGTAAGGGCGGACGGGCGGAAGCTCCAGAAAAATACGATTACTACGGTCCGAAGGACTGCCACAGCGTAAACCTGCTTGCAGGCGGGAATAAACTCTGCTCATATGGGTGTCTAGGCGAGGGAAGCTGTGTCAAGGCATGCGGGTTTGACGCCATGTATATGGATGAAAACAGGCTGCCGGTGGTAATTGAAGAAAAATGCACCTCCTGCGGCATGTGTGTAAAAGCCTGCCCGAGAAACATAATCACTATAATTGAGCAGGATAAACCGTTTGTTGTCGCCTGTATGTCAAAGGACAAGGGCGGAGACGTGAAAAAGGCGTGTTCCGTGGGCTGCATAGGCTGTAAGCTCTGCGCCAAGAATTGTCCTGTGTCTGCTATTCAGGTGGAGAATTTCCTTGCGGTGATAGATCCGGACATCTGCATTAACTGCGGAAAGTGTGAGGAAGTCTGCCCCACAAAGGCGATAAAGAAGTTTTAACCCCGAAGCCGCCTTCCGGCGGCTTTTTCATTTTTCTCCTCAAGTATTGGCAGTTTTATTCGATGATCTCTATAGCTCTATACGGATATGCACGGAGGCAGCCGTTTTCATATGACTGAATATTTCGACAGGGATCTCATTCTTGAAAATAAGATTGCTCTGCTTAACAGGCTCAGCAATTTTTACAAGGTCAGCGGTATTTTCTTCAGCCTCAGAACCGACCTTATCATAACCGCAAATGAACAGTATGCCGATGATTCCTCCGGCACTGTCGGCGGCACGATGGGCAGAATCCTTGCTGAGAGAATAAAACGCATTATTGAAAATACAAATCTGTTGGACGCTTGCGTTGATGACAGTTCAGAAAACTCCAGAAAAAAGAATGAGTTAAAGAAAAGACTGGTTCGCCTTACTCGGGAAACAGAGTAAAAGTACCTTGACGTAACCCCTTCCGCTGACCTATCATAAGCCGTTTTATCTATCATTATTTAACTTCTTTCGGAGGAAAGGGAATGAGGAAAATCTTTCTGCTCGCTCTTGTTTTGCTCACTTTCGGCTGCGGAGCAAAGACCAATATAGAAAAAGTCAATTATTCCAAAAACTTTTCTCCCTCACTGATGAGCAGGATCGCCGTGCTTGATTTTACGGTCGTTAACGGGCTGAGATATGATTCCTCAAACATTGCCGACAGATTCACTGCGGAGCTTGTCGGTTCGGAGCTTTTCACGGTTGTTGACAGAAAAGACGTGGACAAGGTTATGAAAGAGGTAGGCTACCAGTTCAAAAACTCTGAGATCGGCACTCTTGATGATAAAACTATCCAGAAACTTCAGCAGATAGGCGCAGACACTCTGCTGACCGGAAAGCTTATTTCCTTTAATCAGGACTTCAAAGGGCGTGAAAGGGTGTATTCCGAAGCCCACCTCACAGCCAAGCTCATCAGAATCGAAACGGGCGAGGTGGTCTGGTCTGCGGAGATTCTGAAAAGCTCCAAGCCGGACAAGATCCGCAAGGAAGCCTCCCATCCGGAGGAGCTTCTCTCGGACATTATAAAAACCATGTGCGTACCGCTGAAAACAGAGAATAAATTCAGAAGAATTATTAAAATATAGGTGATTATGTGAAGCCGGAAATTATTGTCGCGCTGGACTACAGCGATATAAAGCCAGTCAGGGAGATAGTGAAGAAAATAGGCAGCGCCGTAAGCTGGTATAAGGTGGGGCTTGAGCTGTTTGTATCCTGCGGTCATGAGGCTCTGGAATTTCTTAAAACAGAGAATAAAAATATCTTTCTTGATCTCAAGTTTCATGACATTCCGAACACTGTGGCGGGCGCTCTCTCTTCCTCTCTGAAATACGGCGTGGATATGGTGAATGTGCATGCGCAGGGCGGGGTTGAGATGATGAAAACCGCCGCGGACTCCATGAGGGAGGAATGCGCAAAAAAAGGCGTGAAGGCTCCTCTCGTCATAGCCGTTACTCTGCTTACCAGTCTGGATGAAAAATATCTTGAAAAATACAATATAGGTTTCAGCACCCCTGCGGATTATGTTCTGCATCTGGCGAAAGCCGTGCGGGAAGCGGGGCTTGACGGAGTGGTGTCCTCCGCCAAGGAAACCGGAGTAATAAAAACAGCTCTGGGAGCGGATTTCATAACCGTTACGCCGGGCATAAGACCTCTTGATTCCTCTGCGGACGATCAGAAAAGGGTTGTAACACCCGCTGACGCCAAAAAACTCGGTACTGATTATATTGTGGTCGGCAGACCCATAACCAAAGCGGAAGACCCGTATCTTGCCGCAGACAGAATAAGTGAGGAAATGAGATAATGACAAACGAACAGATTCTGGAAGTATTCAACAAGCACAACGCACTTCTTGAGGGGCATTTTCTGCTCTCCTCCGGTCTCCACAGCGACAAGTACCTTCAGTGCGCTCTGATTATGCAGTATCCGGCAATAGCTGAGAGGCTGATCAACGACCTCGTTCTTCAGACCTATCATCTGGAGTTCACCACGGTGGTAAGCCCTGCCATAGGCGGCATACGCTTCGGCTATGAATTTGCCAGACAGCTGAGGAAGCGCTCTCTGTTCACCGAAAGGGTGGATGAGGTTGTTCAGTTCCGCAGAGGGTTCGTTATGAAACCCAACGAAAAGGTTGTTATAGCGGAAGACGTTGTTACTACAGGCAAATCCACTAAGGAGTGTATGAAGGCAGTGCGGGACGCCGGAGGAGATATTCAGGCGGTTGTGAGCCTTGTGGACAGAAGCAGCGGGGAAGCTCAGTTTGATGTTCCGTTTATATCTCTTCTTCAGATAGATGTGCACACATACGATCCCGCAAGCTGCCCTCTCTGTAAACTGGGAACCCCCGCTGTCAAACCCGGCAGCAGGAACTTCAAGCCTTAGATTTTTTTAAACAGACCGATATATTAAGGAGGAGGATTGTCCTCTTCCTTATATTTTTAATTTACAAACATACTTTATCGATTAATATAAATAAAATCATACAAGCTTGGTTTTAATAACGGTGACGTATCAGTGGAAAAATACACAAATATTGACAAATTTCTGATAATAAATCAGAAAATTATTCTGGACGTAAAATTCGGCGAATATCCGGGTATCTTTGACTCCCGAATTGAGGATATAACAGCCAGCACCATACGTATAACCATGCCCAGTGAAAGGGGTTTTCCCGTGCCTTTGGCATTGGGGATCAGCATAAATGTCTCCTATGTCGGGGACGGGGGACGCTTCAGCTTTCAGTCCAAGGTGCTTTCACGGATGAAGGAGCAGATCCCCATGCTTGAGATAGAAAAGCCTTCGGTGGTTTTCCGTAAGGAGCTCCGTGAGTTTTTCAGGATAAACACCAGAGCCAGAGTGAAAATTCTCGCCTCATACGAAGACGAGAAGGGAAATCCGGTGGATGATGTCTTTGAGGCGTATGTTCAGGATATTTCCGGCGGAGGGATGAGAGTCACCGCCGGATACAGGCTTGAACACGGACAGGAAGTTGAGATATACTTCAGTGATATGGTTCCCGAACTGGCATCTGTCAGAGCCGTGGTCATGCGCAGCGTAGCCCACGAGGACCACAGATATGAGGCGGGGCTTAAGTTCCTCGGAATGAACACTGTTGACAGAGATAAAGTAATTAAATATGTTTTTAAAAGACAGCTCGAACTGAGAAAACTCATAGGCTAGGTGCTAATAATGGCGTTCAGCAGAGAAGTTAAGGATTTCAAAGGAAAAACCGTGGAGGTGCTTTACCCGCTCCATGAGATTGATTCCTACAACGGAGAAGAGATGAAGACCTTCATCATCGAACACGATTCGTATGATGCGGTTATCGTCAACTTTTCCAGAGTAAACTACCTGAACAGTTCGGGTCTGCGTGAGCTTATTCAGATATTAAAATTTCTGAAAGAAAGAGGAAAACTGCTTTTCCTCACCAACCTAAACGAAGAGATTAACAAAATTTTCGACAGTACCAACCTGCACAGACTTTTCAGCATCCATTCCACGGACGAAACGGCAGGTACTATTCTGGAAGGCTGATGCCGCAAATCAATACTGACTTAATAATGCTGGACTCTATGTCCAAAGAGCAGCTGCGGGAATATTTCTCGCAGATTGGCTTTGAAAAATTCCGTGCCGATCAGATTTTCGACTGGATGCACAATAAACGTGTGCTCGATTTTGAACAGATGACGAACCTCTCCAAGAAGCTCCGTGAGAAGCTCACGGCAGAATGCGGGTTTACGCCGTTTGAGGTGATAAAGAATCAGCGCTCCATGCAGGACGACTCCATGAAGCTGCTTTTCCGTCTCGCTGACGGAAACATGATAGAGGCAGTGACCCTCAGGGACTTTGACCGCGCCACAGGCTGCATATCCACTCAGGTGGGATGCCGAATGGGCTGTGTCTTCTGTTCCACGGCTAAGATGGGTTTTGTCCGCAACCTCACCGTGGGGGAGATTCTCCTTCAGGTGCGCACCATGGACAACATGCTCAGAGCGGAGGGGCGCAGGCTCACCAATCTTGTTTTCATGGGCATGGGCGAGCCTCTGGATAATCTCGAAAACCTCCTGCCGTCCATCACCGTTTTATTGGATGACAACGGCTACGGCTTCTCATACCGCAGAATCACGGTCTCCACATCGGGGCTTACGGACAAACTGCCCAAGCTTTTTGAGCTTGAAAAGCCGGTTAACCTCGCCGTTTCCATAAACGCAGCCACACAGGCGCAGCGGGAAAAGATAATGCCGATCTCCAGAAAATATCCTCTGGATGAGTTGGTGCGTGTGGTGAAGTCGCTTCCTGTCAGCAAGCATAAGATGATAATGATAGAGTATGTTCTCCTGAAAGGGATAAACGACTCCGAAGCGGACGCCAAAGCCTTCGCCAAGCTGATCAAAGGGATGCACGTCAAGGTCAACCTTATCGCCTACAACTCCTCTAAGGACGGGCAGTACAGAAGCTCCGGGGAAAAAGAAACTTTAAAATTTCAAAATTATCTGATACAAGAGAGGATTGGTACTTTTATCAGAAAGAGCCTCGGAAGCGACATTGACGGAGCCTGCGGGCAGCTTTACGCCAAAACGGCAAGGGAAAAAGGTGATGACAATGGCTGAACTCAAAACGGGCGACCCCGCCCCTGATTTTTCTCTGGAAGGGGATGACGGCAAGGTTTATTCTCTCTCCGATTTCAGCGGAAAAAAGCTGATTCTCTATTTTTACCCAAAGGATAACACTCCCGGATGCACCACGGAAGCTCGTGAGTTCACAGCGCTTGTGAAGGAATACGCCGAAGAAGGCTGCAAAATCATCGGCGTGAGCCCGGACAGTGCTGCCAGTCATAAAAAGTTTAAGGAAAAACAGAATCTTGACATTCTGCTTCTCTCCGATCCCGATAAAATATGCGCGGCAGCTTTCGGCGCATATGGTGAAAAGAAAAACTACGGTGTAACATACACAGGTATAATCCGTTCCACCTTCGTTATTGACACGGACGGAACAGTGCTGAAGGTTTTTAAGAACGTCAAGGCGAAGGGGCACGCTGAGAAAGTGCTGTGTGAACTGAGATGAAAGAGACAGGCGCTTTTGAAACCAAGCTGAAAAGGCTTGAGGAAATAGTGGAAAAGCTTGAGAACTCGGAGCTTGATATAGAAACTACCCTCGCGCTTTTTCAGGAAGGGATGCAGCTCGGCAGAGAATCACGCAAAATGCTTGATGAAATAGAGATAAAGGTTAATAAAGTTCTCAGCGCGGACAGCGAAGGGAACGTACGCACGGAGCCTGCCGATGAATGATTTCAATCTGAAAGGCTATGTGGGCTTCTGGGCGGAGCGTGTTGAGAAATTTTTTGAAAGCTATATAGTCTCTGCGGATATTCATGCCTCCGGACTTGTGAAATCCATGAACTACAGCCTCGGCGCAGGGGGAAAGCGTATGCGCCCCGCGGTTATCTTTTCATCCTTCGGCATATTTGACAATTATTTCGACAAGGTCACCCCCTATGCCGCCGCAGTGGAGATTCTGCATACATATTCCCTGATTCATGACGATCTCCCCGCCATGGACAATGATGATTTCCGCAGGGGCAAACCCACAAACCATAAGGTTTTCGGTGAGGCGACAGCGATTCTCGCCGGAGACGCTCTGCTTACCAAGGCTTTTGAGATAATGCTGAATAAAGAGATCAACCCCGATATAGAAGCCCCGCTCATGGCGGAGGCGGCGTTCAAGCTGGCAGTCGCCGCAGGGGATAAGGGCATGGTGGGCGGTCAGTTCGCCGATATGCAGGCGGAGAAAACCGATCCGGAAGTCGAAACCGTGGACTATATCCATATGCACAAGACAGCAAGCCTCATAGCCTACTGCGCCGAACTTGGCGCTGTTCTCGGCTACGGGGAAGAGATAGATAAAGCGAACATGAAGTCCTACGGCAGAAAGATAGGTCTCGCCTTTCAGGTGGTGGATGACGTGCTTGACGTTACCTCCACAGCGGAGGAACTGGGTAAGAGCATAGGCAAGGACGCGGCGGAGGGCAAAGCGACATACACAGCCCTTTACGGGGTTGAGAGGTCTATGAGGATTGCCTCCGAGCTCACCGCAGAGGCGATAGCCATAGTCGAGCCGTACGGCAAGGCGGCAAGACCCTGTATCGAGATAGCCAAGTATGTGCTGGAGCGTAAGAATTAGATGGGAACGATCGAAAAACTGAAGCTTCCCGATGATATAAAGAAGCTGGATTACCAGCAGACGGAAATACTCGCCGCCGAAACAAGGGAGATAATAATCGATACTGTTTCAAAAAACGGCGGGCATCTGGCTCCGAGCCTCGGTGTTGTGGAGCTCACAATCAGTCTCCTGCGAAATTTTACACCCTTGTACGACCGCATAGTGTGGGACGTGGGACATCAGTCCTACGCATATAAGATCCTCACCGACAGGAAGGACAGGTTCCACACACTGCGCACGTTCAAGGGAATATCAGGCTTCATCAAACCTTCGGAAAGCTCCTTTGACGCCTTCGGCGTGGGACATACAAGCACCTCCATCTCAGCGGGGCTGGGCATGACCGTTGCTGATTCCATTCTCGGACGGGACAGAAAAGTCGTAGCCGTAATAGGCGACGGAGCCATGACCGCGGGGATGGCATTTGAGGCGCTCAACAATCTCGGGCATCTGGACAAGCGGATGATCGTTGTTCTGAATGATAATGAAATGTCCATCAGCAGCAATGTCGGCGCTTTCTCCCATTACCTTTCAAACCTTATGACCGGCAAGATGTACACCCGTTTCAGGAAGGATGTTCAGAATCTGCTGGAAAAGCGCCCCTTGGGTCCCAGACTCCTCAAGATTGCCAAGAAGATGGAGGAGGGGATAGTCGGTCTCTTTACCCCGGGTATTCTCTTCGAGGAGCTCGGGCTGCGCTATATCGGTCCGGTGAACGGGCACAGGGTAGCCGAACTGGACAAGGCTTTTCAGAACGCCATGCTTCAGGACGGACCGGTGATCATCCATGTATCCACCAAGAAAGGACAAGGGTACGGTTATGCCGAAAAGGACCCTTCGCGGTTCCACGGTGTTTCATCATTTGACGTAAACACGGGCTGTTCTGCCAAGCTGGGCAGCGCGGAATCATATACTGACGTCTTCGGCAAGGTTCTTGCCGAGATGGGCGAGAAAAACAGAGAGATAGCAGCGGTCAGCGCCGCCATGAAAGACGGTACGGGGCTCTGTGAGTTTGAGAAGAAATATCCTGACAGATTCTTTGACGTGGGCATAGCCGAACAGCATGCGGTTACATTTGCCGCAGGACTTGCCATCAGCGGAATACGTCCGTACGTCGCTATATATTCCACCTTTTTTCAGCGCGCTTTCGACCAGATAATACATGATGTTGCCATACAGAATCTTCCCGTCGTCTTCTGTGTTGACAGGGGCGGGCTTGTGGGGGCGGACGGTCCCACTCACCACGGTGTTTTTGATATAGCCTATTTCCGCATGATACCGAATATTTCGATCATGCTCCCCAAGGACGCATACGAGCTGGAAACAATGCTGAAAATGACCATGGCGCTCAAGGGTCCCTCCGCCGTGAGATACGCAAGGGGGGAGGCGCATCATTATTCCGGACTGCCTGTCTCATCAGTGGAATACGGCAGACCGGAGGTCATCGAAGCGGAAGGTGATATAGCCGTTGTCTCCGCAGGGCATATTTTTGAGGAGTCATTCAAGCTCTGGAAAAAGCTCAAAGAAGAATACGGACAGGTCGCTCTCGTGAATCTGCGGTTTCTTAAGCCTCTCGATCAGGAATATCTTTGCGGGGCTATAGGCTCCAAGAAGCTTGTCGTCACAGTGGAAGAGGGCGCGGTAAAAGGCGGAGCCGGGGAAGAGGTTCAGTCTATCCTCATGGACGGCGGCAGCAGAGCGAGAGTAGTGCGTTTCGGTATACCGGATAACTTCATAGAACACGGCTCCGTGAAGGAGCTCAGGCAGATCTGCGGCTTAACTGCGGAGCAGATGTTTGAGAAAGTGAAATCCGTTTTCGGCGGATTATGAAAAAAGAACGCCTCGATCTGCTTCTGGTGGAGTATGGACTGGCGGAATCTCAGGAGCATGCTAAACGCCTGATAATGGCGGGGCTCGCAGTCGCAGACGACCACAGGATTGACAAACCCGGGCAGATGGTAAGCCGTGAAGCCGTTCTGCGGCTGAAGGAAACTCTTCCGTACGTCAGCCGCGGCGGGCTGAAGCTTGAAAAGGCGGTCAATGCGTTCGGACTTGATTTCAGGGGTAAAATTGTTCTTGATATTGGCTCATCCACAGGCGGCTTCACCGACCTTGCGTTGCAGAACGGGGCGAAAAAAGTCTTCGCTGTTGACGTGGGCACAAACCAGCTCCATGAAAAGCTCAGAAAGGACAGCCGTGTCATAAGTCTTGAACAGACAAATTTCCGAACCATCCCTTTTGAAATCATAGGCGAAAAAATCGACATCATTGTTTCAGATGTTTCGTTTATATCCCTCAGTATGATCATTCCCTCCTGCGTGCAGTTCTGCAAAGACGGAACGGAAGCGATTTTCCTCATAAAGCCTCAGTTTGAGGCAGAGAGAGGAGAGACAGGCAGAAACGGGATAGTCACCGACACGGCGGTTCACGCACGTGTTATAGAGTCTGTTGTCAGCTCCGCCGGACAGTCATCCTTCTTTTTTCACGGGCTGACTCAGTCCCCCATACGGGGCGCAAAAGGAAATCTTGAATATCCTGCGTATTTTGTATACAATTGCCCGTCAGACTTCGTTGAATTAACGGAGATCATCAAACGGGTAGCGAATGAAAATTATATCTATTATAGCAAAACCTCACGGAGAGAAAGTCAGACAGACTCTTGAAAAAGTATGCGTTTTTCTTGCCGGAAAAGGTGTCGGAATCCTCTTTGAGGAGAAGGCAGCCGCTGTAATGGGAGCTGCGCCCTCCGATCATGACGAAATCAGAGAAAAATCAGACCTTGTTGTAGTTCTCGGCGGGGACGGAACCCTAATATCCGCCGCCCGCATTCTGGGCAGCAGGCAGACGCCTGTTCTCGGGGTTAACCTCGGCAGACTGGGCTTTCTCACTGAGACAAGGGTGGATGACGTAATAAACACCCTTAATGATTTTCTTAATGATGACTACAGAGTCGAAAAAAGAATGAAGCTCCACTGCCATATAGAGGAGGAGGGGCGCAAGACCCTTGAAATCGAAGTCCTAAACGATGTGGTGATAAATAAATCAGACCTTGCCCGAATCATAGAGATGGAGGTCTTTATAAACGGAGACTTCGTGAATCGCTACAGATCGGACGGACTAATCATCTCCACGCCCACAGGCTCCACAGCCTATAACCTTGCTGCGGGCGGACCAATCGTGCATCCCGAGACAGAAACGATCATAATCTCCCCCATATGCCCCCACGCTCTTACTAACAGACCCATAGTCATAAGCGACAACAGCAACATCACCGTCAAGCTGAGAAGCAGGGACGAAAACGTGTCCATCACCTACGACGGTCAGGTGTGGCGCTCCATTGATCCGACAATGACCATATCCGTAAAA
Source organism: Geovibrio thiophilus (assembly GCF_004087915.1). Lineage (NCBI taxonomy): Bacteria > Pseudomonadati > Deferribacterota > Deferribacteres > Deferribacterales > Geovibrionaceae > Geovibrio > Geovibrio thiophilus. The sequence continues at coordinate 1,960,173 of NZ_CP035108.1, read as the reverse complement.
AAAGCCCAATCTCCCACCGTGCTGGTGGTTCCGAAAAATAAAAACTACTATTCCCTTCTCAGGGAAAAACTCGGCTGGGGCGATTCCTGATGCTTAATATGCTTCGTGTAGAAAATCTTTCCGTTATAGAGTCCGCAACGGTTGAGTTCGGCGAGGGACTGAACATTATCACCGGAGAAACCGGAGCGGGTAAATCCGTATTTATCGGTGCTCTGAAGCTCCTTCTGGGTGAACGCTTCACCAGAACCCTTCTGCGTGATGAGGAGAAAAAGCTCGTGGTGGAAGGAGTTTTCAACGGTGATTTCTCGCACCTTTCGGCGGATACCAAGGAGCAGTTTGAAATAGAGGACGAAGTGATAATCCGCAGAGAGATAGACAGTGCCGGGAAAAACCGTGTCTACCTCAACGGAAAGCTGGCAACTGTCGTTCAGCTGAAAGAGGTTGCCGAAGGCTTCGCCGATATTCACGGGCAGCATGAGCACCAGAGGCTGCTCAACCCCGCCTGCCACATAGAGTTTCTGGATTCCGCAGTAGACGGCAGGTTCAAGGCGGATTATCTGGAAGCCTACGGCAGGTATCAGGAAAAGAGAAAGAAGTTTGAGAACATCAGATCCGATATAACCAGAACGCTTAAAGAAAAAGATATACTGGAGTTTCAGCTCAACGAGATAGAATCCATACGCATCGACCCCGCCGCAGACGAAAGACTCGAAGAGAAGATAAAAATGCTCTCCCATATGGAGAAAATCCGTGAGGCTGCGGCGACCTCCCTCAACTACCTCAAGGACGGCGAAGTGAACGCTTCCGAACTGATCGGAAATGCGTCCTCCCTCATGGCTTCCGTTGCGGACTACGGCGCGGAGCTTGCCTCCGCTGCGGAGAGTCTGGCGGAGGCTGCTTATAAAATATCCGATGTCACCGCTTTTCTGGAAAAGATGCTGGATATGCAGGAGCTTGATCCGGAAGAGCTTAACAGGTTCATGGACAGGAAGTTCCGCTTAGCTAACCTGATGAAGAAATACGGCGGTACACTGGAGGAGGTTATTCTCCACGGACAGGCTATAAAGGAGCGGCTGGACAACCTTTTTCTGGATGAGGACGCAATGTCCAAAATGGAAAAAGAGGTGACATCTCTCTATGATGAAGCACTGAAAAAAGCTGATAAGCTTAACACCGCCAGAAAAAAGGCAGCAGAAAAACTTTCCTCGGAAATTGTAAAAAATTTAAATGAACTGGAGCTCAGGAACTCTGTCTTTAACCTTGAGTTTTTTCCACAGGATGAACTTGACGAACTGGGCGGCATACGCGCAGAGTTTTATATATCCACCAACCCGGGCTTTCCTCCGGCTCCTCTGGCAAGAGTCGCATCGGGCGGGGAGATTTCCAGAGTTATGCTTTCTTTGAAAGATGTTTTTGCCGAGTCTGACAAGGTCGGCACGCTTGTGTTCGATGAAATAGACACAGGCATAAGCGGAAAAACGGCGAAGCAGGTGGCGAAAAAGCTCGGCAGCATAGCGCGCGGCAAACAGGTCATAGTTATCACCCACCTTCCTGTTGTAGCGGCAGAGGGGAACAGGCACTTTCATATCTCCAAGGGCACGTACGGCGACAAAGCCAGAACCGATGTGAAAGAGCTCAGTGCTTATGAAAGGGAAGAGGTTCTGGCGCTTATGATAGCGGGAGAAAAGACACCTTCGTCCATTGAGCAGGCGAAAGAGCTACTCACAGGTCGGGGGGATAATGCTTAGCGGGTTTGTTAATTTTGTTCTGGACGCCGTTCACGGCATGGGTTATTGGGGTATAGTTTTCCTCATGGCCCTTGAAAGCTCGTTTGTTCCTTTTCCCAGCGAGGTTGTGGTGCCCCCGGCGGGGTATCTGGCGGCGCAGGGGAAGATGAATATATATCTTGTTATTCTCTCCGGCGTGGCGGGGAGCGTGATAGGAGCACTGGCAAATTACTTTATCGCCGTGTACATGGGCAGAGGGCTTCTTAAAAAGTACGGCAGGTATCTTTTCCTCAGCGAGGAAAAGTTTACGAAGGTGGAAAGCTTCTTCCTGCGGCACGGGGAGGTGACCACATTCACCGGACGGCTTATCCCTGTGATAAGACAGTATATTTCCTTTCCGGCAGGCTTAGCCGGAATGAATATCCCCAAGTTCTGTTTTTACACAGGTCTGGGCGCCGGAATCTGGGTTGTCGTGCTTGCGTGGGTGGGATTTTTCATAGGAAACAATCCCGGGCTAATGCACAGTAAATTAAAGACGATAAGTATTTTACTGCTTGTTTTTGTAGCCGTTATTATTATGTGCTACTTTTATTTTCAAAAAAAGAAAAAGAAGGCTGTGTGATGATGAAAAAAATTATCTTTTCCGTACTTACCGCTGTGATTATGTTTGCGGCTTCCGTTTCCCATGCGTCTCCTTATATGGAAAGGACTGTTAAATTCGGCGAAACGCTCTACTCGATCCTCGGGGGGATTTTCGATTCCGCACAGGTTGCGGAAATCGTAAAGGAGATCAAAAGCCAGTTACCCGATTTTACTCTGAAAGCGGGCGCGACTCTTCTCACTGACGAAAACTCGGTGCTTTTCAAGCTTAGTCTTGATAAAGAGCTTCTCATTGAGAAAGACGGCGACGGTTTCAGAGTTGAAGCGGTCAAATACCCGGTTGAAACAGTTACTGCGTACGTTACGGGCAATATTGAAAGCAGCCTTTACGGAGCCATCACTTCAGCGGGGGAGGACTTCTCTCTCGCCATGAAACTGGCGGAAATCTTTGAATGGGAGATCGACTTCTTCAAGGGCATCCGCACGGGCGACAGCTTCACACTCCTTGTTGACAAACGCTTCATAAAGGGTGAGTTCGCAGGCTACGGAAAAGTGCACGCAGCTGACTTTTTCAACAACGGAAGGCATATCCGCGCACTTTATTACGAAAACGGCAAAACCAGAGGATATTTCACACCGGAAGGCGACTCACTCAGGAAAGGCTTCCTTAAGGCGCCTCTTAAATTCAGCAGAATTTCATCAACCTTCAGCTACAAAAGACTCCATCCTGTTCTTAACAAGGTCAGACCGCACCTCGGCGTGGATTACGCAGCGCCTGTGGGAACGCCGATACACGCGACTGCGGACGGATACATCAGCAAAAAGGGGTACGGTAAATACAACGGAAATTTCATAGGCATACGTCATACAAACGACTATCACACGCTTTTCCTGCATATGTCCAGATTCGCCAAGGGCATGGGCATAGGCAAATATGTTAGGCAGGGAGAGGTGATAGGGTATGTTGGCAGCACGGGAATATCCACGGGACCGCATCTTGATTACCGCATAAGGAAAGGGAGCACGTACATAAATCCGCTCACCTTCAAGGCTCCGGCGTCCAAGCTGCCTAAGGTGGAAGTAGCAGAGTTTCAGGACGCTACAAAATACTACGCCTCAAGACTCGATGAGGTGCTTGTAAAGACGGCATACGCTTCCAAAACCGTTCCTACTATGTAAAGATAAGCGCCCTTTGCATAAATCCTCCCCTGCCCTCCTTTGCGAAAGGAGGGTATTCTGCTTTTAATCATAGCAACTTCCCTCTTTTATAAAGGGGGACTGAGGGGGATTTTATACCTATGAACAAGTCAACTGCTGTTTTTGTCATCAGCCTAGCGCCCTCCCTCAGGAGGGCGTTTTTGTATCTAGATTTTCAGCCTGAATTTTCTTCCGAAGAGGTTTGCCATTATTGAGTTGGAATAGATGCCAAGCCTTTTTCTCAGCCATAACAGCGGTCTTTTACCTTTTACTCTGATGCGTTTTATATAGCGGACATCCGTGTTGCGGGCGTTTGCGCCTCTGTCGAATGTGAATGCGCCCTTATAACCTGTTTCTTCAAGGATGCTTACCGAAAGCCTGTCGTACTGACCGCAGGGCCAGCTGAAAAAACCGCATGGGCGCGCAAGGAGATATTCCAGCTCTTTTTTGCTTTCTTCCATCTCAAAACGGCACTGTTTTGCGCGTTCGTCCATGCCTCTCAGCACAGGCTTGTCATCTTTGACAACATACCCGTTGTAGGCGAGGGCTGAACCCACATCATAGACTTTGTCACCTTCTTTCAGCCTTCTGCATATGCTGTGAAAGCACCAGTGCTTTTTGTCGGGATAAGTTCCCTTCGGTGCGGACGATTTAAATATCATGGGATAAGTGGCGGAGGCGCTGTAGACTTCATGCCCGAAACTGTGAACCGTTTCGTAAACTTCCTGCCTGCTCATGAAGCCGGAAAAGTTTTTGTCGCAAAGAGCCTGTTCAAAAGCCTGATCACGACCGAGAAGCTCTGAATCAGCTTTCTGAGTGCGTTTTGGTGTATCGTGCAGGAAGCCGGTAATGCAGAAGAAAACAGCCTTGAAGCCGAATTCATCCAAAACGGGCATGGCATTTATCCAGTTATCAAAAAGGCAGCAGTCAAAAGTGATTACAACCGGTTTGCCGGGTACTTCTCCGTCGCCCTGCATAAACTCATGAAGCCTGTCAGCGGAGATCGGCGTGTAGCCGCCCTGCGCAAGAGTCCTCATATGTTTTCTGAAGTCCTCTTTTGTTATATCGCTTTTGTCTGAAATGCTTGTATAGCTTATTACCGGTACTGATTTAAAGGCGGACAGCATTATTTATAAACCTCTCCAGCGCGGGCATAATATCGTCCGCAGTCAGATTCTCCATACAAGGGATCTCCTCACCTTTTGCGCATACTGATTTTCCGCAGGGCTGACAGTCCAGACCTTTGGTAATGTACGTGTGCTCGGGAGAATTAAACACCCAGCTTGTATGGGATGAGCCGATGATGATGAAGGTGGGAATCTTAAACGCCGTAGCTATGTGATGTGGGGCGGAATCATTTCCGATATGGAGCTTGGCTCTTTTAATAAGGGCTGTGAACTCACCGAGTGAAAGCTGCGGCATAAGAAACACATTCTCCGGCATCATCGGTACATTATTCAATATATACTCTTTCTCACCCGGACCATAGGTAAGAATCACCTTTGCGTTATATTTTCCGGTGAGAAAGACGGCTGTATCCATGAAGTGTCTTATTTTCCATCTTCTGGTATCCCGCTTGTGGGTGGGAGACATTGTTACAATAAAGTCACTGTCTTTAATCCCGAAACTGTGCAGCACTTCCGCGGCTTTTATGTCTGCGGAATCGGATGTGAAGAGCTCGGGTCTGGTATTGTGGTTTTCCGGTCTGAAGTCATTTATGAACGGCGCAAGGAGGGACAGCTTCGTCTCTCCGGGTCTGCCGCCCAGCCTTGGGGCGAGGGTATTGTAAAATCGCTTTCTCCTGCTGGTGGCGTAGCCGACTGTCTTTTCAGCACCGCTGAAAAAGCTCATCAGCGCTGTGCGGGGATTGTTCATAAAGTCCAGAACGGCGTCATATCTGTTTCTGCGAATCTGTATGATACTTTTGAGGAAACCCTTTAATCCGCTTTTTCTGTCTGTGGTTATGATATTTCTGAGGTACTGACTGTTTTCAAGCACAGGTTTGTTCGCCTGAAATGTGAGAAAGTCTATCTCTGAGTCAGGGTAGATTTTTTTAATTTCACGGGGGATGTGAGTGGTGAGAACTACGTCTCCTGTCTGGTATAGCTGTATGAGAAGAAATTTCATTTTGCACCGTGTTTTCAAGTATTTTGAAAGATAGCAGACTAAAAAGTTCCGGTCAATTTTTTAATAATATCCTTGTTAATCTGTGTTAAGACGTATTAATATCTTTATCATCAGATGTCACGGAGAGTACGCAGTGAGAATAGCCCTTGCTCAAAGAAAAATACTCGGTAAAAACGGAACCTCCAGAATTATAGCCGAACAGTCGAAAATTTTCAAAGAATCAGGGCATGAGGTTTTTATCTATTGTGTAAGGTGCGAAACTTACTTTCCTGACAGTGTCAGAGTGAAGAAATACTTTTCTCTCAGCCCGTTCCGCTCCGCCCGCCGAAACGGATATTCTCTCGGCTATGAAAAATTCTGCCGCAGAAACTCAGTCGATCTCTCAGTCGGCAACGGAGACACTGTGCATCAGGATGTGCTCTTTATGCACAATATTCTTGAGCTTGAGCATAAGCTTGTCTACGGCGATGAAGCTCACAGGGGATCAGATGTATTCAAGGCGCATGACAGAATCCTGACCGAGAAAAATTTCAGGGTTCTCATCTGCAACTCAAATATGATGAAGAACTTTTTCAGATCAAAGTACGCAGTTCCCGAAGAGAAGACGAGAGTCCTTTATCCGGGCTATGACCCTCACTTGTTTAATACCGAAGGAAGAGCGGAAGCGGCGGAATATGTACGCAGGAAGCACAGTATCAGCCGCCGCAGCGTCATAGGATTCATCTCCTCAGGCAACTTAGCAAAACGCGGCATAGACGTGCTGATCAAAACCGCTTCGGTGCTGGATGCGGATATATCGTCAGAGACGGCGCTTCTTCTTGTGGGAAAAGACAAAAATACGGATAATTATAAATTGATGATTCTTGAGGCAAACCCAAGGCTTGAGGTTATAACCGCCGGAGCAGTGAACGATGTGGAGAAGTACTTCAAAACCTGCGATGTTCTCCTTCACCCTGCGCACATTGAAGAATTCGGAATGACCGTTACAGAAGCAATGGCATGCGGAACCCCTGTCCTCACCTCACGCATGGTAGGCGCATCTGAGATATTCACTCCGGAAATGGAAAAGTATCTGACGGATAAGCCGGACGCTGATTTTATTGCCGCTCAGACAGCCGTTCTTCTGAAAAACAGGGAAGAGTATGCCGCATTGGCTTCCATGTCAGCAGAAGCGGCGAAAGCATGCACATGGGATGAATATTTCAGGGAGCTGTTTCAGATCTATTCCGACTTCTCACTCCTGCGCTGATTTTGTGCATTTTCTGCTCAGGTGTGCAGGAAGTTTGCTGTAAATAAAATTTATTAATATCTGTTAACTATTGATGTCTAAATATAATCCTTTTTGGCACGCAGGGAACGCAATTTGCTTTAATAACTGTGAAGATACTCATTTAAGGAGGCATAAAATGAGAAAAACAGTTATAGCAATGGCGGCAATTTTTACGATAGCGCTTGCCGGTTCCGCATATGCGCGTATGGGCGGAATGGGCTATGCTCAGTGCGCTCAGGCGGGCGGGCAGTATCAGGGGATGAACTATCAGAACGGTCAGTTTAAGGGAAGGGGCATGATGGCTCAGGCTAATGTGCAGAGAGGTCCCAGAACCGTTACTCAGTACACCGAAACAGAAGCGGAAAAAATTATAAATGATTACGCTGCGGCTAACCTGAAAGGTTATCAGGTCGGCAAACTGGAAGGCTTCACCACTCCCAGAGGCTTTACAATATGGTCGGCTCCCGTGACAGATAAAAGCGGCAATAAACTGAGCCTTACCATTACTCCCAACGGCGTGATGGTCGGTCAGTATCCTTTTCAGCCGATGCAGGGCAGGGGCGGCGTTCCAGCTAATCAGTAAGCGATAAAAAAGGCGGGCTTTTCACAGCCCGCCTTTTTTATGGAACTTAAGCGGTATAAATAATTTTAAGGAATCGCCTTTTCAGGCGGTTTTTTGCTGTTTTGTGTGATTTTTAAGCTGTTCCGGGGTAAGCCCCAGTCCGTCTCCCAGACCGAAGACATACCATTTTAGCTGCTCTTCGGTGAGATCAGAAGCCATTACAAATAGTTCGCCTTCTTTTTCGCCTTTGAGGATTACATTGAAATGGGATGATTTTCCTTCGACTTTCTTTTCAAGGAGAATGGACACATTACGCTCTATAGCCTGATTTATATGTCCGAGAACGGCAAAAACATTGCTCAGGAATTCTTCGCTGGACTTCATAAGACCTCCTAGTCATAAAACGGGCATCCATGCCCTAAAACCACCTGATATAGTTATCGTCCGTATATAAAGATCTTAAAGTATTTTTTCAGAGAATCACAGTAAAATTGAGAAAAATATGAAAAAAAAGCCGCAGCATGTCTTATGCTGCGGCCTTGAATTTGGTTTACGGAAGATTCTTCGGCTTACGCCTTAGAATGACGGAGTATATACTGCTTGCCTTAGCTGCAATGCGAATACCCGCAGGAGTAACAAATATCTGATATTGTATAGTTCAGAAACGGCACATCCTGTCCGTTTCTTCACACGCTCGCGCCGTGCTAAACACGGCTTCGCTCCGCACGGCGCAACTCCGTCCGTGGAGTTGTATATGCTGCTGTACGCACTCCGCAGGCACATTCCTGTGCCTTAGCTGCAATGCGAATACCCGCAGGAGTAACAAATATCGCAGCCTTCGACGTGTTCTATGGGGCTGCCGCATTCGGGGCAGGCGCCGTTTTTTACCTTGTGCTCCTCCTCATGAACGCTCACTGTTTCAAGGAGCTTGTCCACGCTGAGTTTATCCTGCTTGCCTGTTACCGTTATTTCAACTGCTGAGGCTTTGAGTGCGAGCTCAAGAGCTTTTCCCACTGCGTCCGAGCAGCTGAGCACGGTGTTCTGCCCGAAGCCGTACTTCATGTGGCAGGATATGCCTTTAAGCTGCTTTATTATAAGGTCTATGTCGCCGCCGCTTCTGAGGTCGAGGGAGATAAGCCTTCCTATAGCTTCGCATTGGCTCTGGGCGCATCCGCCCGCCTTGCCCATGCTTGTAAAGACTTCAAAGGGCTCACCGTTTTCGTCCTGATTTATGGTTACGTACAGCTTGCCGCAGCCTGTCATCATCTCAATAGTGCGTCCTATAAGGACAGAGGGTCTGGGTCTGGGTTTATTGGGAAGCTGCTCAACTGCCGCGGCTTCCTCTTTCTTGTCTTTTGTGCCTACATTGAGAACCTGTCCCGTGCGGCTTCCGTCACGGTAGATTGTAGTTCCCTTACAGCCGAGCTTGTATGAGAGAAGATAAGCGTTTCTGACATCTTCCACAGTCGCTTCATTGGAGAAGTTGACCGTTTTGCTCACTGCGTTGTCTGTGTATCTCTGAAAGGCAGCCTGCATTTTTATATGCCACAGGGGTGTTATTTCGTGAGACGTAACAAAAACTTTGCGCCATTTTGATGGAACTTCCTCAAGGTCGTGCACATGACCTGTATCCGCCACTTTTTCCATGAGATCATCTGAATAAAATCCGTCCTTTTTGGCTATATCCTTGAAAACAGGGCATACTTCCGGCAGCTTGTTGTTGTCCATGACGAATCTGTAGAACGCTATGGCGAAGTAGGGCTCTATGCCGCTGGAGCAGCCGCCTATGATGGATATTGTGCCTGTAGGCGCTATGGTTGTTACCGTGGCATTACGCATGTTCTTGAAGCCCATGGAGGGGTATACGCTGTCGTTGAAAGTGGGGAAGTTCCCTCTTTCCTTAGCGAGTTCCGCTGAGGCTTCTCTGGCTTTATCACGGATGAATTTCATTATTTTTTCGGCAAAATCTATGGCTTCATCGCTGTTGTAGGGGATTTCAAGCATGGCGAGCATATCTGCCCAGCCCATGATCCCCAGTCCTATTTTACGGTTTCTTTTCGTCTGGTTTTCGATCTGAACTATGGGGTATTTGTTCATCTCAATAACATTGTCAAGGAATCTGACGGCGATTTTTACTGTTTCCTCAAGGGCTTTCCAGTCTGTTTTGCCGCTGTCGGCAAATTTGCCGAGGTTAATGGAGCCGAGGTTGCATGACTCATAAGGGAGAAGAGGCTGTTCGCCGCAGGGGTTTGTGCTCTCTATCTCGCCTTCTTTCGGGGTGGGGTTTTCCGCGTTTATTCTGTCAAGGAAGATGATGCCGGGATCACCGCCTTCCCACGCAAGCTGAACCATCTGGTCAAAGACTTCCTTAGCGTTGAGGGTTCCGGCTTTCTTTTTTGTCTTAGGGTTTATAAGGTCAAAATCGCTGCCTGTTTCAAGAGCGTTCATGAACGCTTCGGTTGCGCCCACTGAAATGTTGAAGTTGGTGAGCTTGGTTTTGTCCTCTTTTGCGTACACAAAGTCCATAATATCAGGGTGATCCACACGGAGAATGCCCATGTTCGCGCCGCGCCTTGTGCCGCCCTGCTTGATGGTTTCTGTAGCCGCGTCAAAAACACTCATGAATGATACCGGACCGCTGGATACGCCCTTAGTGGTTTTTACCACATCGTCTTTCGGTCTGAGGCGGCTGAAGGAGAATCCTGTCCCTCCGCCGGATTTATGGATAAGAGCGGTGTTCTTAACCGCATCGAAGATGCCTTCAAGCGTGTCCTCCACAGGAAGCACAAAGCATGCGGAAAGCTGCTGGAGCTCTCTGCCGGCGTTCATGAGTGTGGGAGAATTCGGAAGGAATTTGAGTTCAATCATCTGATCGTAAAACTGAGCCGCTTTTGCGAGAACATCTGCTTTCTCGTCAAATTTTCTTTCGGCTTCAGCAATGTTCAGCGCGACACGCTGGAACATTTTCTTCGGCGTTTCCGTTGCATTTCCGTTATTATCCCTCTTTAAATACCTCTTCTTAAGAACGGTAACGGCATTTGCCGAAAGTTTCGGTTCACGGGAGAGAACCTTTTCGATCTCCTCGGTGTTAAGCATACAACCTCCGCACCCCCAGCCCGAAAAGCTGCGGGTTAGCGTTTTTTTCAAATAAGGACGCAAAAGCGTCTTGTACAAACAAATAACGCAGACCCGCAGATCCGCATTTTTATTAAAATATAGGGGAACGCATTTTTCCCAAGTATTTTTTTTAGATCTCTGCCGGAATAATCACCCTGAACAGGGGAAAAGCAGACTGCTTACCGGAATTAACAAAAGAAAGACTTCCGATCCCACGGTGATAAGCCACAACAACACCTTTACAGTTGAAATGTTGATATAAAGTTAACAAAACCCCCGGAACGCAACCTTGAACGCCGATAAAAATAAACAGGGTTTAAGGTAAAGAACAATTCCGCAGTAAATGTAAAAGGGGAGCTGAAAAAGAAGAAACGCACCGCCCATGAGATATATGTTAAAGCATGAATGGGGGTTCGTCAAATAAAAAAAGAATAAAATTTATCCTTGATTATCAGATAATTAGACTAAAACCCCCGCCCAATGCCGTTTACGGCTGAACGTGTTCCTTCTGCCCTCTCATCTCATCATCGGCAAGTTGTTTAAGGGTATAGGATTTAAGCTTCAAAAGCAGGCTGTCCTGAATGCTGCCCCACATTTTGTGGGCTGAGCAGGTGTTAACTATGCTGCAAAAACTGTCATCAAAAATACATTCATTTAAGCTGAGTTCGCCTTCGATTGCTCTGATTATGTCGTAGACTGTTATATCTTGGGTGGGTCTGTTGAGTCTGAATCCGCCTTTTTTGCCCCGTTCGGAGCTTAGAATATCCGCTTTGGCTAGGTTCTGGAGGATTTTGCCGAGGAAGCTGTCCGGAATGTCGCATGCTTTGGACAGCTCCGAGCGCATAAAAACCGTTCCTTCAGGTTTTTTGGCGATATGAATCAGTGAGCGGATCGCATAATCACTGGCTCTGGTAACTTTCATATGTAGCTCCTTATTTTTATCAAAATTAAAGATTCAGCATTAGTCTTGGTTCAAAGTAAATAAAAATACTTAGGATTCCGTCTAATCATACAAACACAGTCTGTTTCAGTCAAGGCTTTTGAGAGCGGATGTATCTTTTTTAATATAATTTATAAAAAGTGGTTGACACGGGAGCTAAAAAACTATAAATACGATTTCCCAATTAACAGGGGTGTAGCCAAATGGTAAGGCATCGGTTTCTGGTACCGTGTATTGTGGGTTCGAGTCCTTCCACCCCTGCTTCTCTCTTTTTTCAGTGTCATTAAATTATTTATCCGCAGACAGATTCTGTCTGCTTCGGTGAAAAATATTGACAAAAGCATTAAAAACTTATAAGTTCTTTTTTCCTTACAGGGGTATAGCCAAATGGTAAGGCAGCAGTTTTTGGTACTGTGTATTGTAGGTTCGAATCCTTCTACCCCTGCCATTTTTCCTCTGACATTTCTCTCAGCAGTTCCCGTCAGGCACTCTACAGTTTAACAATTTTTTACATATGTTTTACTTGATATTCTCATTATCAAATATTTTGGGAAGTCATGTCTAACATATTCATATTCTTTAATATTCTAACTGTTCGGAAACAATATCCCATGAAAAACCCACAGGAAAGGCTGAATCTCTATGCCTTGACTTCACAGGCTGCGGGGAATATATTTTAATTATTCAGCAATAACTATGTTTAAAGTTTCTAACTCACGGCATAGTTATTCAGCAGGCTTTCAGTGAGGCAGCGTCAAACCCCGTATAAACCACTTTGGAGGTTACTAATGGGAAAAATTTACGAAGCACCCGGAAATGCAGGAAGTATTGTATCACTAAAATCTCGTTACGACAATTTCATCGGAGGAGAATGGGTAGCTCCTGAGCAGGGGCAGTATATGCCCAATATCAGCCCTGCTACCGGAAAACCATTTTGCGAAGTTGCAAAATCAACTGTGGCGGATGTCAACAAGGCTCTGGACGCGGCGCACAAAGCAAAGGACGCATGGGGTTCCTCATCGCTCGCAGAACGTGCGGCGGTTCTTAACCGCATTGCTGATGCCATTGAGGCTAATCTGGAAATGCTCGCTGTCGCGGAAAGCTGGGAAAACGGCAAGCCTGTGCGTGAAACGCTGGGAGCAGATATTCCTCTGGCAGTTGATCACTTCCGTTATTTTGCCGGAGCCACCCGCTCGCTTGAGGGTACTCTGACTGAAATTGACAAAGATACTGTTGCCTACCACTTTCATGAACCGCTCGGCGTTGTCGGACAGATCATTCCTTTTAATTTCCCTCTTCTTATGGCTGCGTGGAAGATTGCTCCCGCTCTTGCCGCAGGCAACTGCACTGTGCTTAAGCCTGCGTCCCCGACCCCGTGGTCTATTCTTAAACTGGCGGAAGTAATCGCCGATATAGTTCCCCCCGGTGTCATTAACATTATAACCGGTCCCGGAGGAGAGATAGGTAAGGCTCTTGCCACCAGCCCGCGCATAGCCAAAATCGGTTTTACGGGCGAAACTGCGACAGGCAGACTGATCATGCAGTATGCGGCTCAGAACCTTATTCCCTCAACAACAGAACTTGGCGGAAAATCACCCAACATATTCTTTGCCGACGTAATGGCGGAAGATGACGCCTTTCTTGATAAAGCTGTCGAAGGTTTAGTGCTTTACGCTTTCAACAAGGGTGAGGTTTGCACATGCCCGTCACGTGCGCTCATTCAGGAATCAATCTACGATAAATTTATGGAACGCTGCCTTGACCGCATCAGAAAGATTACTCAGGGCAATCCGCTGGATACATCCACTATGCTCGGCGCTCAGGTTTCCGTACAGCAGATAGAGAAAATAACCGGTTATGTTGACATAGGCAGGCAGGAAGGCGCGGAATGCCTGATCGGCGGCAAACGCAAAATGATGAGCGGTGAACTGTCCGGCGGATATTACTTTGAGCCGACAGTTCTGCGCGGAAACAATAAAATGCGTGTATTTCAGGAAGAGATCTTCGGACCTGTTCTGGCTGTAACAACTTTTAAAGATGAAGCGGATGCGCTGCAAATCGCTAACGACACTCTTTACGGTCTCGGCGCAGGGGTTTGGACAAGAGACGGCAGCCGTGCCTACCGTATGGGGCGGGCAATAAAAGCCGGACGTGTTTGGACGAACTGCTATCATTTATACCCTGCCGGAGCGGCTTTTGGCGGGTATAAAATATCGGGTATCGGAAGAGAGAACCACCAGATGATGCTTGAGCATTACACGCAGACTAAAAACCTGCTGGTCAGCTACAGCCCGAATGCTCTTGGTTTCTTTTAAAAGGAGACTGATATGAAAACGCCTGACGGAGAACCCGCTGTTGTGGCTACGCCCGCAGCCCTTGAGGCAATAGAGCGTCTGCTGAGGGAACGGGGATCTGTCTTCTTCTTCCAATCCGGCGGATGCTGCGACGGCAGCCTGCCTATGTGCTTTGAAGAGGGAGAGTTTATGATCGGCGATAACGATGTCCTCCTAGGCGAGGTCGGCGGTTGTCCGTTCTATATTGACTTCCGTCAGTATGAGGCATGGAAGCACACTCAGCTAATACTCGATGTCGGAGAAGGAGAGCCCGAAGGCTTTTCTATAGCCGCCGGAGAAAACAGCCACTTTATCACAAGATCCCGTGTATGCCAAATCCGTCCTTCGGGATCCGGAGAACTGAAGTAGGCGTCGGCGGTATATTTTGTGAATATTTCCTTAAGAGGGGTATGATTGGCATACTCCTCTTTTTTTGTTTTTTGCGTGTGCCTTAGAGCGGTTAAATTATTGACAAGAGCGTGATATAAATGGTACAGAACCCAATGGCGCAGAGGATTTCGTCTCTGCTGTAAAAACCACAGGATGTGCGTTTTTAAATTATAAAATATGAGAGGCTCCTGTGATATACACGGTTTCAAGGATGGAACCGCGCTGTGCGAAGCGAAGCCGAACTTGTTTCGGTGCGAGCGTGTATTGAAAACCGCCGTTTGAGTTTCGGCGGTTTCTGCACAGAGCTTGCTGTAAAAACCACAGGATGTGCGTTTTTAAATTATAAAATATGAGACATTTACCTGAAATAGAAACCCTTGTTGTCAAGATCGGGAGCAACATTCTTCTGAGCGAGAACGAAGGACTTAATCTTGACTTTATCCGTTCCTTAACTGAATCAGTCGCTGATGTTCAGAGAAAAATCAAAAATATAGTAATCGTTTCGTCCGGCGCTGTGGGTGCGGGTTTCAGGCATTTGGGCTTTTCCTCCAGACCGAAAAACATCACAGACAGACAGGCGTGCGCCGCCATCGGACAGGCTCGCCTCATCTGGCTTTATGAGAAAGAGTTTGAAGCCTTCGGCAAGAGCGTTGCGCAGATTCTTATTACTAAAGACGACTTCGCCAACAGCCGCAGATGCCTCAATGCACGCTATGCGATCCGCCGTCTGCTTGAGTTCGGCGTTGTGCCGATCATAAACGAAAACGATACAGTCGTGGTGGATGAGCTGAAATATTTTGAGTCCTTCGGCGATAACGACAATCTCTCCGCTCTGGTTGCCGGTTTGATCGGAGCCGATCTTCTTCTTATTCTCTCCGATGTGAACGGGCTTTACGATAAAAACCCGTCGGTTTATCCCGATGCGAAGCTGATACACGATGTTCAGTACATAGACGAAAACCTGATGAGCGCTGCCGGAGAATCGGTAAGCGGGGTTGGAACGGGCGGCATGGGCTCCAAGCTCAAGGCGGCTAAAAAGGCACTTAACGCCGGATGTCATGTCGGCATAATCAACGGGCGTGACACTGCAAACATAAGCCGGTTCATCAGCGGTGAGCTCGTGGGAACCTATTTCTCGCACACGGAAGACGTTTACCGAATCAGAAAATTCTGGATAGCACACGCCGCCAGCGTAAAAGGAACTATTTCCATTGACGCGGGCGCTGTTAAGGCTATAGTGGACATGAAAAAGTCTCTGCTGCCGTCCGGTGTCGTGAATGTCAGCGGACGTTTCGGCATAGGCGACATAATCTCCGTTGCGGATACGGAAGGGCGTGAGCTGGCAAAGGGCAAAACCCGCTATTCAAGCAAGGACATGCGCCAGATTATGGGTAAGAAGTCCGCAGAGATTTTTGACATTCTCGGTTATAAATTCTCCGATGAAATAATCCACAGGGACGACCTCGTGGTATCTGCGGAAAGGGGGCACGGATGAAGGAACTTTTTGAAAAAGCCAGAAGCACTTCCTACAAGCTGATGAACCTGAACACAAGAGTTAAAAACGAAGCCTTGGCTGCCATAGCCCGAAAGCTTGACGAAAACCGCGAACTGATAAAATCCGAAAACGAAAAAGACCTCAAGGCAGGGCTTGAAGCCGGACTGAGCTCCGCCCTTATAGACAGGCTCAGGTTGGACGATAAAGCCATAGATTCCATGATAAAGGCTGTGAACGAGATAAAAGAACAGACCGATCCTGTGGGTTCTGTGGTTGACGGATACAAACGCCCGAACGGGCTTTATATAACCAAAGTGCGCGTTCCTCTCGGCGTTGTCGGGATCATATACGAATCCAGACCGAATGTAACTGTGGATGCCGCCGCACTCTGCCTGAAATCAGGCAATGTATCGATCCTGAGAGGCGGGAAAGAGGCAATACACTCCAACACATGCTTAGGAAAGATAATGGCGGAAGCGCTTGCCGAGGCAGGTCTCCCTGAAGGCACGGTTAACGTCGTGCCGGATACCGACAGGTTTAGGGTTACGGAGATGCTTCAGGCTAAAGGATACATCGATATAATTATCCCCAGAGGCGGCTCAGAGCTTATTAAATTTTGCAGCGAGAACGCCCATGTGCCTCTTGTGAAGCATGATGCGGGCATATGTCATGTTTATGTGGATAAGGACGCGGATATACAGAAGGCGCTTAAAATAGTCAGAAACGCTAAAGTTCAGCGTCCGGGCGTGTGCAATGCCGCCGAGACTCTCCTTGTGCATGAGGATGCTGCGGGGGCGTTTCTCCCCGTGTTTGCGGAGCTTACGCAGAAGGACGGGCTGGAGCTGAGAGGCTGCGGAAGAACGCTTGCCTTCATAGATGTCAAGCCCGCAGCCGATGAGGACTGGAGCACGGAATACCTTGATCTGATCCTTTCCGTTAAGGTTGTTTCATCCATGGAAGAGGCTCTGGCGCATATAAACAGATACGGTTCCGGTCATTCGGAAGCGATTATTACGGAAAACTACACAAGCGCAAGGCAATTCATGGACAGGGCGGACGCTTCCGCTGTGTTTGTGAACGCATCAACGAGATTCAATGACGGCGGGGAGTTCGGACTTGGGGCTGAAATAGGCATCAGCACGCAGAAACTTCACTGCCGCGGGCCTATGGGCGCCTTTGACCTGACTACCACCAAGTATCAGGTTTACGGCGACGGTCACATCCGGGAATAAGATGCGGCTGGGACTTTTCGGCGGAACTTTCAATCCTATACATCTGGGACATGTCACACTGGCAGGCAACGTTTTCAGGGACTTTAAGCTGGACAGGCTTCTGCTTATCCCGTCAAGCATACCGCCGCATAAAAAAGCGAGTGTTATCTCCCCTGAACTGAGATATGAGATGGTTCAGCTTGTGGCGGAGAAGCTGGGGAATGGTTTTGAAGTTTCCGATGTTGAGGTGAACTCAACGGAAGTGTCTTATACATATAAAACCCTGAAAAAATTCAGAACAGATTATCCCGATGCTGAGATATTCTTCATTGCGGGAACTGATATATTTGCTACCATAGAGTCATGGCAGTACTGGCGGGATCTCTTCGGACTCGCTAATTTTATAGTGGTGAACAGATCCTCCGTAAGCTTTGAGGATATGATGAGCCGCATCCCCGTTACACTGAAGGAGAGGGTGGTGACACCTGATGGCTTCAAAGGGGAAAAATACGGCAGGATAATACTTTACAGCATGTCAGAAATCGACATCTCCAGCACGGAGATAAGAGACATGCTGGACGCCGAATACAGAAAGGCGAATCTGCCGGAAGATGTTTACGAATTTATACGAACCAACAACTTATACAGGAGAGCCAATGGCTGAAGACACACTTTTGAAGGACATAGTACAGTTCCTTGACGACAAGAAAGCGGAACATATTGAGATTTACAAAATCGCTGAGAAAAGCTCTCTGGCGGATTATCTTGTGATTGCCACCGCAAACTCAAACACACACGCAAACTCTCTGGCAGATTTTATCCTCCATGAGCTCAAAGGCAAGAAGATTGAACCTCAGGGGCTTGACGGCTACAGGGTATCAAAATGGATCTGCATAGATTTCGGTTATATCCTCCTGAACATTATGTGCGAGGATGAAAGAAACTATTATAACCTTGAATCAATCTGGGGCGGATGCACAAAGATTGACGCTTCTCAGTTCATCGAGGCTCCGCAGAAACAGAACTGATGATTAAAATTGCCCTCATAGAACCTGAAATACCTCAGAACACAGGAAATATAGGCAGAATATGCGTGGGGGCGGACTGTGAACTGCTCCTTGTGGGAAAGCTCGGTTTCTCCATGGATGACAAATACATGAAAAGAGCCGGGCTGGACTACTGGGAAAAAGTTCGTCTGCAACGCATTGACACTGTTAATGAATTTTTTAACAAATACGATACTCCCGAATACACCCTTGCATTTCTCTCCAAAAAGAGTGAAAAAATCTATACGGAAATACCCGCAAAAAACGACGGCACTCTTGTGCTGGTCTTCGGCAAGGAGACTCTGGGGCTTTCCGATGAAATCCTGCAACAGTACGCTGACAGAAGCTACCGCATTCCCACCACGGGAAATGTGCGCAGCCTGAATATCGCAAACACAGTTTCCATCGTTACATTTGATGTCCTGAGGAGACTGGACTTCGCAGGGCTGGAGAGGAGAACATGCTTGTAATCGGGCAGATAGACTATGCAAACGTCTACCCCATCTTTCATCAGCTGAACAAACACAAGGAATACAGGTTCGTAAAAGGCGTGCCGTCTTATCTTAATACGGCTCTCAGGGAAGGGGTGATAGACCTCTCGCCGTGCAGCAGCATAGAATACGCCAAATCCTTTGAGGATTATATTCTCATTCCCGGAATTTCAATTAGCAGCACTGAAAAGGTTAAGAGCGTGATGCTTTACTCCGAGGTTCCGATCGAGGATCTGAAAGGGCGCAAGGTTTTTCTCACAGGGGAATCAGGCACGAGTGTTGTTCTGTTCAGGATTCTGGTGAATGAAATGTACGGCTTTCAGCCGGAATTTACCGACCAGCCGGAAGGTGCTGAAGCGAAGGTTCTCATAGGTGATAAGGCGCTTTTTGAGCTTTACAACGGGCAGAATAAGTATGTTTACGACCTCTGCACCCTGTGGAACGCTTTCACCGGTCTGCCGTTTGTTTTTGCCCTCTGGATAGCCAGAAAGGATGCTGTCAGGGCTAAAAGGGCGGAGTTTGAAATGTTTGCCGGTCAGCTTGATGAGATCAAAAAGGACAGTAAATCGAATCTCGCCGCACTGCTTGATCATTATTCAATGAAAGGGCTTACCTCATATCAGATTATAGATTACTGGGAGACAATGGATTACAGCCTGTCGGACAGACATGTTCAGGGGCTCCTGCGCTTCTACAGCTACGCCAAGAAATACGGCGCCATAAAGGAAATCCCTCCTATTAATTTCTTTGTTTGAAAGCGCCGTGCGGAGCGAAGGCTTGCTTTGCAAGCCGCGAGCGTGTACATCAAACTGACAGGATGTACAGTTTGATGTTATTAAGTCAGATATTCAGGGTTCGGAATAACGTAAACAGCCCCAAGGATGGGGCTGCGCCGTGCGGAGCGAAGGCTTGCTTTGCAAGCCGCGAGCGTGTACATCAAACTGACAGGATGTACAGTTTGATGTTATTAAGTCAGATATTCAGGGTTCGGAATAACGTAAACAGCCCCAAGGATGGGGCTGCGCCGTGCGGAGCGAAGGCTTGCTTTGCAAGCCGCGAGCGTGTACATCAAACTGACAGGATGTACAGTTTGATGTTATTAAATACGAAAGCCCCTCCACCGTCAGGCAAAGGGGCTCTTTTTATATAAAAATCCGGGTGATTTTTAAAGTTTTATTACGTGTTCACCATGAAGACTGATGTCGAGACCTTCGGTTTCAGCCTCGGCAGATGCTCTGATCCCCATTGTGTATTTAATTACAAGAGCGATTATAAAGCTGAGTACGAAAGAATATACACCCGCAGCCATTACGCCTTCAAACTGAAGCCATACCTGATGTGCGTTGCCCTTTATGAGACCTTCTGCGCCGACAGTGGCGAATATGCCCGTGGCTATAGCACCCCAGAAACCGCCTATACCGTGTATGCCGAAAACATCCAGAGACTCATCCAGCTTGAAGATGAATTTAAGCCTGCATCCGTAGAAGCAGATTATCCCCGCAACGAAGCCGATGATCAGTGCCGCCCACGGCTCAACAAAGCCTGCCGCCGGAGTGATGGCAACGAGACCGGCAACAATACCGGAGGCAAGACCTATGCCGCTGGGCTTGGATTTAAGAGCTTCCATAAGGAGCCAGCCGAGACCCGCAGCGCCGGGGGCAACGAGAGTGTTCACGAAAGCTACGCCTGCTCCTTCGCCTGCGCTGAGCGCGCTGCCCGCGTTAAAGCCGAACCAGCCGAACCAGAGTATGCCCGCTCCGATGAGTGTGTAGCCCACGTTGTGAGGTATTGTGGCGCTTTTCATGAAATCCTTTCTGTTGCCTAGAACTATGGCGAGTGCAAGAGCCGCAGTGCCTGATGAGAAGTGAACAACAGTTCCGCCTGCGAAGTCAAGCGCACCTCTTTCAAGGAGCCAGCCGCCGGCGCCCCATACCCAGTGTGCTATAGGAGCATAAACTATTGTCGCCCAAACAACTATAAAAACTATAAAAGCAGAGAACTTCATTCTTTCCACAATCGCGCCGCTTATGAGAGCGCAGGTGATAATGGCGAACATGCCCTGAAACATAGCAAAAACCGAAAGAGGGATGCTTCCGCTGAGCTCGCTGGCAAATGAGCCGCTCATGAGTACATACTGAAGGCTGCCCCAAACGGAAGAACCGCTGTCGCCGAAAGCAACGGAAAAACCTATAAGAACCCACTGAACACCTATTACAGCCATTGCTATAAAAGAAAACATCATTGTGTTCAGGGCGTTTTTAGCGCGAACCATACCGCCGTAGAACATCGCCAGACCGGGCAGCATAAACAAAACCAAAGCCGCGGATACAAGAACCCATGCAGTATCGCCCGAATTGATTTCGCCTTCGCCCGCAAATGCCGTTACAGATAAAAGAAGTGTTAACACACCTGCTACAAATTTCATAACTCCTCCTGTTCGCCCTATTCATGCAAGAGGCGTGCCAAAATACATCAGTGGTTTTTCGCGGGCTCCGGAGGATGCAGGTGGTCAAAAATTCAGCAGTTATGGTTAAAAAAAGAACGTAAGAGTAATAAGTTTTCAGGCAGCTCTGGGCAGAACGATTGTTAGAACGGCTCCGTCGTCAGTATTTTCAAGGGTTATATGACCGTTCATATTATTCTCGATTACTGTTTTGGACATGTACAGCCCGAGCCCAAGACCTTTTCCCTGCTCTTTCGTGGTGAAATAGGGGTTGAATGTTTTTTCTATATATTCAGGCGGGACGCCCGTTCCGTTGTCTCTGATGCGTATTATGATTTCAGATTCTGTCCGGTCCGCTTCGATTGTAATTTCGGCAGGGGCGCTTAGGACCGCTGTTCCTCTTTTTTCATTGACCGCGTCTACGGCATTTTTAAGAACGGTGAGGATGACCTGCTTGAAATCCGAAAGATAGCCCTGAACAAGAAATGAGCTGTCCTCAAGGAGAATCCCCGCGGTTATGTTCGTGTAGACTTTTCTTTCGGCACCTTCGGTTATGAGGCTGAGGGATATTTTATCGCTTATCAGTCTGCCCGCGATCAGTCTTGCCGCATCGGCGGCAGCGGTTACGGCGCTGAAAATAGTCCTGCTGTCCTTGGGTTTGTAAAATCCACTGAAATCATCTATTGTTTTGGAGAGCATGCTAATCTGCAACATGGTTTTCTGAACGGTTTCCCTTACGTAGTCGGGGCTGATTTGCTTGTGTTCAAAGGCGTCTTCCAGATCCTGAACATAAAGACCTATTGTATTGAGAGGCTGGCGCCACTGATGGGCTATGGAGCCGAGCATTTCACCCATTGCGGCAAGCCTTGACTGAGACATGAACATTATCTCCTGCTGGCGGTGCTTTTCGACTTCGGCGGCTATTTTCCGCTCAAGCTGATGCTGAACTTCTTTTATTTCTGATATATCAGTGAAGGTGGCAAGAGCCGCCTGTTTTCCTTCATAATTTATGCCGCTGATTGTCATGAAAATGTTTTTCTGAACACCGTCTCTGCGGTTCAGCCTTATGTCCTGAAGCTTTTTTGTTACTCCCTTTGAGCCTGTCACGCTGAAGCATGAGTTTCTCACTATGCTTTGCTGTTCCGCCGAAACCAGCTCCCACAGGCTTACCGATTCGATTTCTCTTTGAGTGAAACCGGATATTTCGCATGCCATGGGGTTCGCGTAGTGTATTTTGTCGCTGAATACGACTATGCCCACGGGAACTTTTTCAGATAAGGCACGGAAAAGCTGTTCGCTTTCGGATATTTTCTTCTGAAGCTCCATCTTGTTTGTTATGTCGTATATAATGAGGAAAAGCTGAACATGATCCTTGAACTTAAGCAGTGTCGAGTGGATTTCCGTTTCTCTCACGCTGCCGTCTGGGAGCTCCTGAGTTACTGTTCCCTGATGGATAAAACGCTCAAGGGAAAATGAGAAGTCCCTGTCTCTTCCGTGTATGAAATCCATGATACTTTTATTGATAAGCTTGTCTTTTTCCGTCTGATAGAATTTTTCGGCGGCGTTGTTAATATCGTGTATTATTCCGCTGACTGGATCGATAAGCATCATCACAGCTGTGTTTTTTATGAAAACCTTTCTGAAAAGCTGCTCGTTTTCATTAAACATGTTTTCCGCAGTAACGAAGCGGTCTATATTGATCAGAGAGCCTCTTATGCCTTCCGGCTGTCCGTGTCTGTTTTTCACCTGCTTTACGGTGCTTTCCGCCCAGATAACTTTGCCGTTCTTTTTTCTGAGCCTTATGCGGATCGAGCCGCTGCCTGTTTCCGCGCCGTATTTCTGCGTAAACCATTTCTCTGTGTCAGTGTCGTAAACCATCCTGTCCAGCAGAGCGGGAGTCTTGATCAGCTCTTCGTCCGTGTAGCCTGTGAGTTCATAGCATCCCGTGGATAAAAAAATAAAGCTGCTGTCCGCTCCCAACCAGTATTCCATTCCGTTAATACCGGAGGCTATCACTTCTGATGAGTAAAGAGAGTCCCTTCCTTTTTCCGTGATTTTTCTGATTGACTGCGCAAGTTCCGCAAGTTCCGGCTCATTTTCCATTTCAGAGAATTTGTCTCCCAGAGTGAGGGTTTCGGGATTTATTGTCTGCGCCAGAGCAGTAAGTTTTTTCTCAAGACGTCTGTAAAGGAAAAAGGCTATCAGAAGGCTGCTGAGTATTATTGCGGCGGCGGAAGGTAGTATTACCGTGATCAGTGTTCTTTTGACGGGAAATATGGATTCTGCCGGAATATAGGCTGTTATGATCAGTCCTGCGCTGTCTGTTTTTTCAAAAAACAAGGTATAGCTTTGTCCGTCATACTCGGTTGCGGCAACTCCTGATTTTTCCTTAAGTATTCTGCCGAGGAGGGGGGTAAGATCGGGAGCGCCCCCGTTTATTTCACCGCAGAGAGCTTTATCCGTTTTTTCTCCGCTGTCATAAACTGTTCTTCCGTAAGAGTCGGAGATCAGAATACGTGCTGAGCCTTTGCTTATGATCGGAAGCAGTATGCTCTCCTCCAGTTCGCTGCGGAACGAAGACCAGTCAGTATTTCCGCTGATCATCCCCGCTGTTTTTCCTTCTTTGTCCAGTATGGCTGCCGCTGTAACAAGATACTGTGTATCGGAAAAATAAAATGTTTCGGGAAGTGAGACATAAACGGTTCTGCGGTTGGTATTCTCTGTCACAGTGCTTTTCCAGAACTGCTTGTCTTTAAGGCTGAGGAGTTCGGAATCCGGTGAGGAATCATCTATGCTGACGAAGCCCTCTTTAAAGGGGCTGCCGTGTTTTGTTGAATAAAAAATTCCTCTGCCGTCATAGGCGGGAGATAAAATAAAGCTGTCGAATCTGCTTTTGCGGCGTTCCAGCTCGCTGAGGAGAAAAGGGCGGATCTCCTGCCAGTTCATGCTTTTCACCACAGGGGTCTCCGCGAGGAGAGCAATGTTGTTTATTCTGCTGCCGAGGTAATTTTCAAGATGGGCTGCTGAAATTTTCAGCGCAGCCGAATATTCTCCGGCTGCCAGCTTTTCCTTTGACTTCACGTTTTCGCCGAAAGCGAACGCAATGAAGATGAGCGCCGGAACTGCCGCGGATATCAGAATGTTAGTGATAATATTCCTTTTTAAATTAAGCATGACGCATCCGGAATTTAATGCCCGTTCATAGAATCTTCATGACAAGTATGCTAATAGCTGACAGGTTTGTAAAGCCTTTTAAATAAATTAATAAAATATTGAATGATCCGTGTATTTGTGTTAGGAGTTGCAGGATGATTTCACTGAACGGTATTAATGCCCATGAGCTTTGAAAGCACCGTTGTTTCCGTCGGCATAATCGGTCAGGCTGTATTCTTTTCCAGATTTCTTGTTCAATGGCTCAACTCGGAAAAA
Source organism: Geovibrio thiophilus (assembly GCF_004087915.1). Taxonomy (NCBI): domain Bacteria; kingdom Pseudomonadati; phylum Deferribacterota; class Deferribacteres; order Deferribacterales; family Geovibrionaceae; genus Geovibrio; species Geovibrio thiophilus. The sequence continues at coordinate 1,935,795 of NZ_CP035108.1, read as the reverse complement.
GAAAAGAAGAGCGTGATCCCCGTTTCCTTCTGGTATCTCAGCCTTGCAGGCAGCTTTATTCTGCTGGCTTACGCAGTGATTGTGAAGGATCCGGTATTCATCGCCGGTCAGTCAGCCGGTTTTATCATATACTTGAGAAATCTTTACTTTATAGCAGCGGAAAGAGGAGTTAAGAAATCGGTTTTTACGTATTTCTCGGCTTCTTTTGTTATAATATATCTGACTGCCGCATCCGCTTTAGCGTGGTTTGCCCCCTCTTTCAGGCAGGAGCGTGAAACCGCGCACCTGCTTATGCTCTATCTTCTGGGTCTGAGCGGACAGTTTTTTTTCTTTCTGAGGTTTTTTGTTCAGTGGATCTGTACCGAAAAGCTCCGCAGAAGCGTAGTTCCAGCCGCATTCTGGTATTTCAGTCTGGTCGGAAGCGTTCTTCTGCTTGCTTATTCGGTTCTTGTTGATGATATTGTTTTTACCGTCGGTCAGATTGTAGGTATTTTTATTTATTTGAGAAATATATACTTTATTTATAAAGAGAGGTCGTCCGTCATTGCTTAACGAACGCAGAGAACGCAGGTATCTTTTTTTTGTGGCAGTTTTTGTAATTCTTGCACTTGTATCCTCATATCACATGACCCTGTTTGAATCCACCGAAGGACGGTACGCTGAGATCGCACGGGAAATGCTGGTGAGCGGGAATTTTATGATTCCGGAGTTTAACGGAATAACACATTTTCATAAGCCGCCCCTTGTTTACTGGCTGATAGCCGCCGGAATGAAAATTTTCGGTGTAAACGCACTCGGCGCAAGGTTTTTCGGCATAGCGGCAGCAGCGGCTGCCCTTATCTTCACCAGAAAAACAGCCTATCTCCTCACTAGGGATGACAGCACTTCGGACTGTGCCGTTCTTGCCGCAGGTTCAAGCCTGCTTTTTATGTCAGTCTCAAGGATAGTCGCGATTGATATTTATATAACCGCTGTGGTGATAATTGCTTTATATATTGTGTTCTCAGCGGCGAACGGCTCAAACGGAATATTCGAGGGTGTTCTGTTCGGTCTTCTGCTGGGTATGGGTTTCATGCTGAAAGGACCGGTGGTGCTCCTTTTCACGGTTATTCCTGTATGCGCCGCGGCGCTTTATAACAAGAACTACCGCAATCTTTTCAACCCTGTCTTCTTTTTCTCTTCCCTGACAGTTTTTCTGTTAACCGGACTGCCGTGGTATCTGTATATCGCCGTTCACTATGACGGAATCGCCGCTTATTTTCTGGGGTATCAGCTTGTGGACAGGATGACGACAGAGGTCTTTAACCGTGCGGAGCCTTGGTATTTTTATCCTGCCGTTCTGTTCGGTCTCTGCCCTATGTTTATATATTCGCTTTACGGCATGCTGAGAGAAAGGTTCACCGGGCGATACTCGCTCTGGATTTTCTTTTTTCTCCCTTTCTTGGTGTTTCAGGTTTCAGAAAGCAAGCTTATTTCATATCTTGCTCCGTTTACTCCTCTTCTCGGGATACTTGCCGCTTCCGCCGTTATGAGATTCAGGTCTCATCTGCCTTTGTTTTTCGGGCATCTTTACATGACGGTTCTTATATTGGCTCCGGCTGCTTCGGGTTATGTTCTGGATTACCTGCATTCTTACAGGCTGCCGCTTATGCTCTCCACTCTTGTTGCGGCGGCGGTTTATATAACTATTCTCGGCGGTTACAGGTTCGGGAGAGGCTTCGTGATAGCTTCCGCGTGGACAGTTCTGGTAATCAGTGTTCCGGTTTATGCTCTTGTGCCTGCGGTTGAGGAGAATGTTAAAGGGTTCAGGCTGCTTGCAGAAGCGTCCCTGACAGAAAAATACGGGGAAAGGCTTGAGGCTGTCTTCTACAAAACTTTTCTGCCCTCCGTGAGCTTTTACCGTGAGGAGATAGTGCCTGCCGTATTCGGAAAAGAGCGCGAGCTTCAGTTTGAAAAAGACGAAGAATATAAGAGGTATTATGTAGATAACGAGAGTGACGCCGGAGAGTTTTTCAGCAGCAGAAGCAGACTTTTCATCATAACCGGTCCCGAACACATCAGCGAGATAGAGGCAAACTACGGCTATTCCTGCTTTGAGGAATATAAGGCGCGTAAGGCGCACCTGTACTTTTGCGGGCGCTGAACAGTTTTATTATAAGTAAATATTATCGTGCGGACATGCTGAGCATAGAGCTTTGTCCGCCTGTCCGCCTTTCGTTTGCTGAAAGCCTGTAAACCCGCTTTGTTTTTCATCTTTATCCTCTGATTATCCGCTTTCTTCCTGTTACGAAAGGCTAAACTTTGTTAAATTTGGTTTGACTAAACTATGTAAACCTGATACAAAATCAGGCACGGATTTTAGTTTTCATTTTTACCGGAGTTGCGCAGATGATCTGGAACGAAGAGTACGAAACACTGCCCAGAGAGGCACTGGAGGCATTACAGTTCCGCAGGCTCAAGTCATTGCTGGAGACTGTGTACGCCAGAGTCCCTTTTTATAAAGCAAAGTTTGACGAATGCGGCGTAAAGCCCGATGACCTTAAAACACTCAGTGATCTAGGCAAATTTCCCTTCACATATAAGCAGGATCTGCGTGATAACTACCCCTTCGGCATGTTCGCCGTTCCGCAGGAGCAGGTGGTGAGAATCCACGCTTCCAGCGGAACCACAGGTAAACCGACGGTTGTGGGCTACACCAGACGGGACATAGACACTTGGTCGGAGCTGATGGCAAGAACTCTCAGCGGCGCAGGAATAGGCAAAGGGGATATACTCCAGAATGCCTACGGTTACGGACTTTTTACGGGCGGCTTAGGCGCTCACTACGGTGCGGAGAAGATAGGCGCTTCCGTTATTCCGATCTCGGGCGGCAACTCCAAGCGGCAGCTTATGATAATGAAAGACTTCGGCTCCACAGCCATTTCCTGTACGCCCAGCTACGCCCTGAGTCTTTTTGAAGTGGCGGAGGAAGAGGGGTACGATGTTAAAAGTATGCCCATTAAAGTCGGCGTTTTCGGCGCTGAGCCGTGGACAAATGAAATGAGGACGGAGATAGAGTCCAAATGGGGTATAGACGCTGTGGATATTTACGGACTCAGCGAAATCATCGGACCCGGTGTTGCCTTTGAATGTATTGAAGCCAAAAACGGAATGCACATAAGCGAAGACCACTTCATTGTGGAAACAATAGACCCCGAAACAGGGGAGAACGTTCCCTTCGGAGAACCCGGAGAGCTTGTTTTCACCACAATAACCAAGGAAGCGATTCCCCTTATCCGCTACAGAACAAGGGATATAGCAATCATAAACCGTCAGCCCTGCAAATGCGGGCGTACAAACGTACGCATGAGCAAGGTCATGGGCAGAAGCGATGATATGCTTATAATCCGCGGAGTAAATGTTTTCCCCTCACAGATCGAGGCTGTTCTCGTGGAGAAAAAAGGTGTCCTGCCTCACTACCTTCTTGAGGTTGACAGGGTTGATAATCTTGATACTCTTGAGGTGAAGGTCGAGGTGGAAGGCTCCTTCTTCAGTGACGAAATCAAGGAACTTCAGAGACTCACCAGAGAGATAGAAAAAGACATCAAGGATATGATAGGCGTTACCTGCAAGGTGCGTCTTGTCGAACCCAAATCGATAGCCAGAAGCGAGGGCAAAGCCCAGCGTGTTATCGATAAAAGGAAGATATGAGGTGCGGGAATGAAAATCACCCAGATTTCGGTATTTATCGAAAATGAATCGGGCAGACTTCACGAGGTTACAGGGCTCCTCGGTAATAATAACATAAACATCAGAGCATTATCCCTTGCGGACACATCCGATTTCGGAATACTTCGTCTTATTGTGAACGAACCGGACAAAGCTTACCGCCTCCTCAGGGAGAATGAGTTTACGGTTGGCAGAACCGAGGTTCTGGCGGTTGAAGTTCCGGATAACCCCGGCGGGCTGGCCGGTGTTCTCGGCACGCTGAGCAAAGCTTCCATCAATGTTGAATATATGTACGCCCTTGTGGAAAGGAGCACAGACAGCGCTGTGATGATTTTCCGCTTCGATGACACGTCAAAGGCTGTGGATGTCCTCACCGCAAGCGGCTACAAGCTAATGAAGGGCGAGCAGATTTACGAGATATAGCTGACACTACGTTCCCTACGTTCCCATGGATGGGAACGCGCCGTGCGAGCGAAGGCAGGTTTATCCTGCCGCGAGCGTGTATCTAAAATTTCCATGGAAGGTAAATTTTGGATAGTTAAGACTAGATGGGAACGCGCCGTGCGAGCGAAGGCAGGTTTATCCTGCCGCGAGCGTGTATCTAAAATTTCCATGGAAGGTAAATTTTGGATAGTTAAGACTAGATGGGAACGCGCCGTGCGAGCGAAGGCAGGTTTATCCTGCCGCGAGCGTGTATCTAAAATTTCCATGGAAGGTAAATTTTGGATAGTTAAGACTAGATGGGAACGCGCCGTGCGAGCGAAGGCAGGTTTATCCTGCCGCGAGCGTGTACATCAAACCGACAGGATGTGCGGTTTGATGTTGTCAGGACAGCGGGCGAGCAGATTTACGAGATATGAATTCTTTTTGCGGTCATTCTGAACGCAGTGAAGAATCTCTTATATCCGGCAATGCGTTGGTATCCTTCGCTTCTGCTCATAAAAGCGCTTAAGAGTGTAATCCTGAATCCTGCTGGATTGAAGGAATCAGTAACAATAAATTGGGGGTGGAAAAATGGTTCGTATTCTGTCGGTTTTAATGTTTCTTCTGGTGAGTGTTTCCGCATTTGCCGGAGAGGTCAGGCTTGGCGCTCTGTTTGCTGAAACTGGTCCTGCGTCCTATCTCGGGCATCCTGAGAAGCTCACGGCTGAAATGCTGGTGGCTGAAATCAACGCGGCGGGCGGCATCAACGGAGACAAGGTTGTTCTGGTAACCTACGACACTCAGGGTGATGAGCAGAGAACTATCAACTATTTCAAAAGACTTGTGACAAAAGACAAAGTCTTTGCGGTAATAGGACCGACCACCACAGGTTCAAGCCTTGCGGTCAAGGATCTTGCCGACAAGTTTAAAACTCCGCTCATAAGCTGTGCGGCAAGTGCAGCCATTGTCACTCCGGTTAATAAATATGTTTTCAAAACACCTCAGAGCGACATTCACGCCGCTGAGACAATTTTTAAATACATGAAATCCAAGGGCATGAAAAAAGCCGCTCTTATCACCGCTCAGAACGGGTTCGGAGTAACCGGAAGAGACGCTCTGATCGAAGGCGCGAAGGTTCAGGGAATAGAAATTGTTGCTGATGAAAAATTCGGCGACAAGGATAAAGACATGACAAGCCAACTCAGCAAGCTCAAGTCCGCCTCTCCGGACGCTGTAATCTGCTGGGGTGTGGGTCCTGCGCCAGCAATTGTGGCTAAAAACGCCAAGGATCTTGGCATTACGAACCTTTTCATGAGCCACGGCGTTGCCTCCATGAAGTTCATAGAGCTCGCGGGAACATCGGCGGACGGGCTTAAGCTTCCGGCAGGAAGGCTCATAGTCGCTGACAGGCTTGCGGATAATGATCCCTTCAAGCCTGTTCTCATGAAGTATAAACAGGATTACGAAGGCAAGTTTAATATGCCTGTTTCCGCTTTCGGCGGACATGCTTACGATGCTTTTTACCTGTTTAAGCTCGCCTATGAAAAATCCGGAGCAAATACAGATAAGTTCACTGCCGCCCTTGCAGGCATAAAGGGATTCAAAGGCACTGCCGGAGAATTTAATATGACAGAGAAGGATCATAACGGTCTTTCGTCCGATGCGTTTATTATGGTCGAAATCAGAGACGGAAAATTTGAGATAGCAAAATAATGCAGTTCCTCTATTCGGGGCTTACCGGCGGCAGTATTTACGCGCTGGTAGCCCTCGGCTTCAACATAATCTATAACACGACGGGACTTATTAATTTCGCTCAGGGTGAATTTGTCATGCTGGGCGGAATGATGATCTATACGTTTTTCGCTGTTTTGGGCATGCCGTTTCCGGCTGCTTTTCCGCTGGCGATTATTACCGCGCTTGTTATGGGGCTCCTTTTTGAGAGAGTGTTCATCAACCTTGTGCGTGTTAAAAGCGAGATTAACCTTATCACTGTGACCATCGCCGCTTCCATACTGCTCAGAGACTTCGCAATGCACATCTGGGGCAGAGATACGGTCACCGTGGGCGAATTTATGCCTGTGAAAAGTATTGAACTGCCCGGCGGGATCATCTCAAATCAGAGTGTAATGGTGATTGCGGTTGGGGCGGGTATCGCTTTCATTCTGCATCTTTTCCTTAAAAGGAGCAAATACGGACGCGCCATGCGCGCCTGTTTCGATGATATGACCGCGGCTGGCATCTGCGGAATAAACGCCGTGATGGTTCGTGTTATGAGCTTCGGCGTGGCTGCCGCTGTGGGCGCCGCTGCCGGCGTGCTTATATCCCCCATAACCTTTGTTACATATGACGACGGTGTCATGATAGGTCTTAAGGGCTTCGCAGCTGCTATTCTCGGCGGTCTGGGAAGCTTTTGGGGTGCTGTTGCGGGCGGGCTTCTGCTCGGGCTTCTGGAAAGCTTCGCCGCCACGGTGATGCCTTCCGGCTATAAGGACGCCATAGCGTTTGTGGTCATACTGCTGATTCTGTTTGTGAAACCTGCGGGGCTGTTCGGAAAAAGGATGGCAAAGCGGGTATGAGAAAGATAAATCCTTTTCCCGCTCTGCTTGCGGCAGTTGCTCTTGCCGTTCTCGGCTTTACGGTTGACAATGAATATTACCTCGGCGTTGCGGTGATCATAATGATTCACTCCCTAAACGCTACGGGTCTTAATATACTTCTGGGCTACACGGGGATAATTTCCATAGGTCAGGCTGCGTTTTTCGGTCTGGGGGCATATATTTCCGGCGTGCTTTCCGCTACTTACGGCTGGAACCCACTTATGACATTTCCAGTGTCGTTTGCGGGCAGCTTCATCATAGCTTATGTAATAGGCTGGCCTGTGCTGCGTCTCCACGGACATTATCTTGCCATGGCGACCCTCGGCTTCGGGATGATCGTCTACATACTCATGAACGAGATGGATTTCATAACCGGCGGTCCTTCCGGACTTATGGGGATAGGGGATATAGAGTTTCTCGGGCTGTATTTCGGGCTGGATCAGGCTTACTTCGTGCTGATGTCCGTTTATTTTGTGATTGTTCTCTTTCTGTTGGAGCTTTTTGACAAGTCATTCCTGCATTACAAGCTTAAATTTATAAAATCATCCGAATCCGCCTCAAACAGCTACGGACTGGACACTGTGCAGACAAAGCTGCTGGTTTTCGCCTTTGTCGCCGGTTTTACAGCGCTCAACGGCTCACTCTACGCCTTCTTCGCTCACTTCATCAGCCCCGTATCGTTCAGCCTCAAGTACTCTATTGAGCTTGTTGCCATGGCGACTGTGGGCGGGCTCGGCTACATCACCGGCGGCGTGATCGGCGCTGTGATTCTCGGGCTTGTTCCTGAGCTTTTCGCCTCTGCCGAGGATTACGAAATGCTTATCTACGGCGGTCTTCTTGCCGTTTGCGTTATGTTTGTTCCCGGCGGCATAGCCGGAACCCTCTCCGGACTGAGGAAGAAAAATGTTAGAAGTTAAGGATATATCGGTCCGCTTCGGCGGAGTAAGGGCGCTTACGGATGTGAGCTTCACTGTCAAAGAGGGGAGCGTCTCCGCACTCATAGGTCCGAACGGCGCCGGAAAAACCACAATGTTTAACGTTGTTACGGGCTTCGTGGCTCCGGTTGCCGGAACTGTTAGGTTTATGGATAAGAACATCACAAAGGCGAAGCCGCACTGCGTGTTCAACTCCGGCATATCGCGCACGTTTCAGAACCTGAATATTATCCCCGAGCTTTCCCTTCGGGAGAATATGTATCTCGGAATAATCGGCAGAGACAAACCATCCGTCCTGAAAAGCGCTTTCAGGCTTAATAAATCATACTGGAAAAAAATATCGGAAGAGATAGACACTTTCCTTGAGTTTGCCGGCGTGCAGGATTTTCAGCATTACAGACCGTCATCCGTGCCTTACGGGGTGCTGAAAAACTTTGAGATGGCAAGAGCCGTTATCTCAAAACCCAGACTTCTGCTTCTGGATGAGCCTGCGGCAGGGCTGAACATGGCGGAGAAGGAGCGTCTGGCGGGTATAGTGCGCAAGGTTTCGGCGGACGGAATAACGGTTCTTATGGTCGAGCATGACATGCAGTTTATATCCAGCCTCGCTGAATATGTTGTATGCCTTAACTTCGGAGAGAAGATAGCCTGCGGCACCTATGACGAAATAAGGAATAATGAGGCTGTCCTCAAAGCTTATCTGGGGGATGAGGATGCTTAAGCTGAAATCCCTCTGTGTTTCATACGGTGCCGTGGAGGCACTGACAAACGTTTCCGTACATGTGAGCGAGGGTGAGTTTGTTTCCCTCATCGGCAGCAACGGGGCGGGGAAAACGACTCTGCTTAACTCCGTGATGGGCATAATTCCCGCAAAGCAGGGTGAGGCTGTGTTCATGGGTGAGAGCATAGCTGCAATGAAGGTGCATCAGGCGGCGGCGAAGGGTATAGCCCTTGTTCCCGAAGGGCGCAGGGTTTTTGCGAATATGACTGTGCTTGAGAATATTCTTATGGGCGGCTTTTCCAAAAGCTCAAGGGAAAACTCCGAAAAGATTGAGGAGATATACTCCATGTTCCCTGTGCTTAAGGAGCGCAAAAATCAGCAGGCGGGAATGCTCTCCGGCGGTGAGCAGCAGATGCTTGCCATCGGGCGTGCGCTTATGTGCAGACCGAAACTGCTTTTGATGGATGAACCCTCCATGGGGCTTGCGCCCCTTGTGATAAAAGATGTATATGAAAAACTGGCTGCTCTCTCCAAGACGGGTCTTACGATTCTTCTCGTGGAGCAGAACGCGGCAATGGCTCTGAAATACGCCGACAGAGGCTATGTGCTTGAGAATGGGCGCATAGTTCTTCAGGGGAGCGCTAAAGAGCTTCTTGGCGACAATGAGGTGAAAAGAGCGTACCTCGGCAAGGAATACAAGGAGAAGTGGGAGAGATAGAATGAAATACTGGCAGGAACGTGAAGAAACTATGAGCGTTGAGGAGAGAGAGGCGTTTCAGCTTGAACGTATGCAGTCTACCCTTAACCGTGCCTATAAAAATGTGGATTTCTATAAGAAAAAATTTGATGAGACAGGTATTAAGTCCGATTCCGTCAAAGAGCTTGCGGATATTGCGACCCTCCCCTTCACCACCAAGCAGGATTTGAGAGACAACTACCCATACGGAATGTTCGCAGTGCCCCTGCGTGACATTGTGCGCATACACTCTTCCAGCGGAACAACAGGCAAGCCGACAGTGGTGGGTTACACAAGGGCGGATCTGGAAAACTGGAAAGACCTTGTGGCACGTATAATAATTGCAGGCGGAGCGGACGAGCAGGACATAGTTCATGTTGCCTTCACATACGGACTGTTCACCGGAGGATTCGGACTGCACTACGGAGCGGAGCACATAGGCGCATCCGTCATCCCCGTTTCCAGCGGCAACACCGCAAGGCAGATAGGCATAATGCAGGACTACAGAAGCACAGTGCTTGTCAGTACGCCGTCATATGCCCTGCATATAGCCGAAACCCTCAGCAAAATGGGGCTTAATAAAAACGACCTCCACCTTAAAACGGGGCTCTTCGGCAGTGAGCCGTGGGGCGAGAAGATAAGGCAGGAAATTGAGGATAAACTAGGCATAGACGCAGTGGACAACTACGGTCTTTCCGAGCTTATGGGTCCCGGAATAGCCGGAGAGTGCCTTGAAAAGAGCGGTCTCCATGTGAACGAGGATCACTTCTATGTTGAGATAATCGATCCCGAAACACTGAAGCCTCTTCCCATAGGGGAGAAGGGCGAGCTTGTGATCACCACCCTGAAAAGAGAGGCGATGCCTCTTATCCGTTACAGAACAAGAGACGTGACCAGACTCTACAGAGAAAAATGCGCCTGCGGCAGAACACTAATCAAGATGGAAAAACCCAGAGGCAGAACGGATGACATGATAATTGTCAACGGTGTAAATGTTTATCCGTCGCAGGTGGCGGAGGCTCTGGAATCCGTGAACGGAGCTTCACCGCACTTTATGATGGTGGTGAGCAAGAAGGGCGTTCTGGATGAGCTTGAGATACAGATCGAGGTCAGCGAGGCGCTGTTCTTTGATGAGATGAAAAAACAGAAATCCCTTATGGAGGAGCTTGTAAGAGTCTTCCAGCAGGCGATACTCATAAAACCCAGAGTCAAGCTTGTCATGCCTAAAACCCTTGAGCGTTTTGAAGGCAAGGCGAAAAGAGTCATAGACAACCGTAAGCCGGAATAACATGAAAGACGATCAGCGGATTATCAACTTCTTTTTTGAGGCGGGATTTCTTCAGAATTTGCAGAGGACGGGAATCCCCTATCTCGGCTCCGGAAAGCAGAGCGTGGCGGAGCACAGCTTTCGTGTGACCGTAATCGGTTATACGATGGCGGCAGTGCTCGGCGCAGACGTTAACAAGGTGCTGAAAATGTGCCTATTTCATGATCTGGAAGAGGCAAGAACCGGAGATCTTAATTATTTACAGCAGAAATACGTTGACTCCGATGATGAAAAAGCGCTCAGGCATGCCCTGAAGGATCTTCCCGTTGAGGCTGAGGTTTCTGAGCTCATAGAGGAATACGCACAGCAGAAAACCCTTGAGGCAAAAATAGCGAAAGACGCCGATGTGTTGGAGCTTATCATGTTCCTTAAGGAGCAGCTTGATAAAGGGAACGAGCAGGCGGGTAACTGGCTCAAATCCGCAGTGAAGCGCCTCAAGACGGAAAAAGGGATTCAGCTTGCTGAGGCTGTTCTGGAAACAAGATATTACGAATGGTGGTACGGCGATGGGAACGGATGGGAAAACGGATCAAAAAACTGGTAATATTGAATATCCGTCTATTTTAGACACGATATATGTGTCCGCTGCCTTCATGCTGTTCAACAGGCGCGCGCTCTATAACCTGATCCTTAACAGGCATCACACCTTCAACCTCATCACTATTATGCTTCTGGCATATCTTATCCCTTACCGCTCACCGTTTACGGGAGAGACAGAGTATTTTAATATTGAGAATATGATAGAAGGAATCCTCATGACGGGATTCTTCATGCTGTTCATGTTTATGCTTTGCAGGCGTAAGCCTGAATCCTTTCTGCCGCTGGTGCGTATTGTGCTCGCTATGGAGCTCACGGCTGTCATAAGCCCGGCGACCTTCCTGTTTACGGGTACCGCGCTCAAGGTTTTTATGGGGCTTTACGCAGGATGGTATCTGAGCATTGCCGTATTCGCTTTCAGCTACCTAAACGGAATAACCTACTACCGTGCTGCGCTTGCCGTGCTTATGGCGTTCTTTCTTGCCCAGCTTGTCCCTGCTTTTTTTGCTTAATCTTTCGGCAGCGGTGCGGCGGATATGAAAATTGCGCCGTTTTCAACCTTAAGTTCATAAAACCGTAAATCTGAATAACCGTCCGGATGTGTGAGGCATCTGCCTGTGGAGAGGTCATATTCCCAGCCGTGACGGTGGCATTTTATTACGCTTCCGCTTTTCGGCAGTCCGTTCGTGAGAAGGTTTGCCTGCTGGTGCTTGCAGCTTATCTCCATGGCGTAAAAGGAACCGTCATCCCTTTTGAATATACCTATGTTTTTGGCGAGAATCTTGACTGCCTTCCAGCTTGTGCCCGTGAAATCTTCGGTTTTTGCAGCTTTAATAAAATCCATGATAAAAGCCTCTGTCTGAGATCCTTCACCCTTCGGGTTTTCGGAATGACGCTTAATATAATGTCATCCCGAACGCAGTGAAGGATCTCAAACTGAATTTACTGTTTCTAGTTAGCCTCAAGCACAGCCATGCCGAAGTCCCGCCCCCATGCGTAGGCGTTTTTGAGGTCTTCCGCTGACGGGGTCATTTTTACCTTGAAGGATTCTATGGGAAGCTTCATGCGCATGCTTTTCATAATATCCTCACTGACCTTCACGCCTTCCCCGCTCCAGCCGAATGAGCCGAAGGCGCCTGCGAGCCTGTTTACCATGTTCAGCACAACGAAGTACGCAAAAAGGTTAAGTATGGGCTTCGGAGCCTTGGCGTTCAGCGTGGGCGTACCTATGAGCAGCCCGTAGGATATTTCAATCTCGTCTATCAGTTCGCCGACAGGGAGTGCAGCGGCGTCCAGAAGAACGGCTTTCACCCCTGTCTCCTCAACTCCTTCTTTGATGCTGTCTGCCAGCATTTTGGTGTTTCCGTATGCCGTGGCATAAACTATGGCAACACGGCGTTCCTGCATGTTTTTATAATATCTGTCCGCCTGCTTTTTATACCACTCGATATATCTTTCGGGGTTTTCACGGAGAATAGGACCGTGGGAGGGGCAGACCATTGTTATTTCTATGTCTTTGATCTTGTGCAGGGCTTTCAGTATATGCTCCTTGTAGGGGCGCATAATCATGGAGTAGTAGAACTTAAACGCTTCCATGGCGTCATCTTTCCTATCCAGCTCATCGTTGAAAATCTTCTCGCCGCTGCAATAGTGCGCACCGAGAAAATCGCAGGGGAAGAGAATTTTATCCTCCACAAGGTAGGTGAACATAGTGTCCGGCCAGTGGAGGAAGGGGGTATGGAAGAAGCGGAGAGTTTTGCCGCCGAGGTCAATCACATCACCGTCACCCACTGCGCGTCCGTTGTATTCGCCGTTAACGATATTGTCCACGAATGTCTTAGCCGTTTTGGAGTATATCACCTCAATATTCGGGTTCTTTTCCAGAAGAACGGGGAGGCAGCCTGAGTGGTCGGGCTCGTTGTGGTTGAGTATTATGTAGTCAATCTCCGGGATAGGGCAGATTTCCTCAACAGTCTGAACGTATATATCTTTGAAAAGAAGCTTGTTTGCCTCTATCAGCGCTTTCTTCTTTGTTCCCTGAACAAGATAGCTGTTGTATGTGGTTCCGTGTTCGGTGGGGATTACAACGTCAAAAATTTCGAGCTCGGGATCCCTGACGCCGACCCAGTGTACATTGTCCGCCACTTTGAATGAGTTCATATAGCCTCCTGTATAAGAGATAATTTTTATCTTTTAAAGAATAGTTCATGGATAAGGAAAAAGCAATGATTTTGAGAGGAGGTGCAAACGAAAACGCCGTCCGGACGCGCCGGACGGCTGCTGATTTCGTTTATTAGTCTTCGTAAACCTCAAAGCTGTCTTTGCCTACTCCGCATTCGGGGCAGACCCAGTCTTCGGGGATGTCTTCAAATTCTGTTCCGGGCTCTATGCCGCCGTCGGGATCGCCCACTGCCGGGTCGTAAATCCATCCGCACACTGTACATACATATTTCATAGCAGTCCTCCTGTGGATTAGAAATGATACCTAAACTATAATAGTCAATTAGCACAAGTCAAGTCCGATATACAACCGGAACTCCATTTAAAGTAATTGTGTTTGTTTCTCAAAAATGATTTTTCAGATTATTCGCTCAGATTTTTTTGATTTCCGTTCCGGTTATGCCTATCCTCTGAAGCAGTCGGGTTTTCAGCTCAGGCACAACCTGTTCATAGGGCATGCTTTCAAGGTTTATCTGTCCGCCTGCGGATTTCATGTGTCCGCCGCCTGTGCCTATGCCTTTTACAATTCGCCCCGCTATCCTGCCTACAAGCTGTTTTGCTGATTTACAGCGCAGGGAGAAGTAGCTCTGGCTGTCTATGCGTCCTATGACGAAAGACCATTTCACATCACGCATTCTCAGAATGAAGTCGCTTGTTTCCGCAATGAGGTCCGGATTGCGGACTTCACCCAGATCGCAGAAGACGAGGCTGTCTATGATCTCTGCCTGCTCAATTGCTTTTTTCATTGTTTTAAAGTAATAGCGGGGCAGTTCGGGGTTTTCTATCTTTTGGAGCTTCTGAGTGGAGATGTGGGGGAAAATGAACGCCATCATTTCCATATCGTGCTGGGTGATGCTTCTGCCGGAGCCGAAAGTGTCGGTCTTCATGCCGTAATAGAGGGCGGTTGCCACGTTTACATCCGGCTCAAGATGCAGAGCCTTCATATATTCGGCTATTATAGTACTTGTGCTGCCCGTTCCCGGGCGTACATCGTAAATCTCCGTGGATTTTGTCTGTGCTCTGAATGTGTGGTGGTCAATGACCACATTGGGCGTTATGTTTTTGGGTATGTAGACGTTTCCCGCGTTGGGCTGAGTGTCCGCCACAATCAGGTAGTCGTACCTTGCGAAGTTCAGCTTGGTGGAGGGGTGCATATCTATCTTGCAGGTTTTTATAAGCTCCCTGTTCTCCGCCCTGCCGATGATGCCGTGGTATGCTATAGTGCAGCGCTTTTTCAGCTTGTGGCTCAGGATCATCTTGATGCCCGCCGCCGCCGCTATGGTATCCGGATCGGGGTTGTTGTGGGTGAGGATCAGCACCTTGCGGAAAGGTTTAACGTCCAGCAGTATTTTTTCTATCATATGAGATTCTACTCGGCACCGGCGGAAAAATCCAGAAGGAGTTCGTCCCCTTCGATCCGTGCCGTGTATCCGTACCTTCCTTTCAGTTCATCCAGATTGCGCAGCAGCGCATCCTTACTGAAAACAGTATCAGCGTCAAATATAGCTTCTTCCAGAGAGAAGGTTTTTATATTGTAATCCTTAACTATTTCCCTGCGTTTAAGGAAATCCATGAACGCCTTTACATCGGCGAATTTACCGAAGTTAACCGCCTTTACACTGTACTTGGTTACCGTGTTCACTGTTTCGGGCAGGGGGATAATGTTAGTTCTTATATAATCCGCAGCGGCGATAACTGAGCTTCTGAAAGCCTCTGTGATACAGAGGTCATCCGTTTCCTGAACCGCTTTGCCGGTAACTTTGACTGCGGGGAACTCTTTGTCCCGTGAGTAAGGCTTTACATAGAGCTCTGCCTCACAGCTGAAGATCTCCCCTTCCGGTTCGGTAGCCGCATTAAGCGTGAAAACAAAAAGGTACTGAACCGGTGTGGACGCGAAAGCGGTAATCATATCCTCAGGTTTTGGGTTATCAGGCATTTCGGCAAGGAAATTCTGATTGTCGGACGCTGTGAATCTGTACTGCTGGAGAACCTCTGACGCAGTCTTCAGGAGAGCGGGTTTCAGGTCCTCCTTCAGCTTGCCGGTTATATCAAACACTACCGAGTTGGTTGCTTCCCTGATGTAGTAGTTTATGTTGCCCATGGCAATTTCATCCACATCGGCAGAGACGGAGCAGAAAACAGTATTATCCCTGACGTATCGGCTTGTTATCTTGTATCTTGTTATAAATTTGAGAAATTCGTTTGTTATTTCCGGGACGGAGGTATTATCGGCGGATGAGAAGAAGTTTCTCATGGCGCTTTTGAGGGCGCTCTCCCTTGCGTTCTGTTCCGCTGCTTTCACGTTGCCGTCATGTATGACGGAGCTTCCGCTGCCTTCAACGAATGCAGCATGTGTCTTGCCGGTGAAAGAAAAGATTACGGCGGTAATTAATAAGCATAAGATTGTTTTTTTCATAGGATTCATTATTAACCTGTATTAATAGAAATTGTCAACTCTATCCGAAGATCTAGTTGATGATACAGGGCTTCTGAAAGTTCCGAGTCCCTGAAGCCCGATTACGAAATATATAATCTGCTCTCTGCCGGAGTAGCCGCCTTTGTCATCAATCGGGTTGTATTCCTTCTGAGTGACGGACATGCCCATGTGCCAGCAGCCGGATTTGTATGTTCCGTAGAAGGAGTTGCTGATTGTCCGCAGATTGTCCAGCGACAGATTGCTGTTTATGCCTGATGTCTGCGTCTTGAAGGCGAAGTCAAACTTTTTGAAGCTGAGACTCACGCTGAACTCAAGGGATGTGTTTTCGGTTTCATCCGTGTAGTCAGGATCTTCATAAAGATATTCCTCGCTGAAGGTAACCGGACCTGTGGAAAAGGAGACCCTCTGGTGAAGGAGGGCTGTATTGGCATCGCTGTGGTCGTAATCGTGTCTGACATAAGCGTTAAACATCTTATCGTAGGTGTAGTTTGCTTTTGCGATTATCGGACGCAGACGGTCGCCGCTCTGCATAGCGTCATAACTCTGTTCAAGCGATGCGTCCAGATTCCATTTATCTGCGTCAAAGTAGTTTTTAAAGAAGTAGGTATAGCTTTTTGTTCCCTCGATGAGGTCACCTTCTATTCTTTCAGGAATTGCGGAATGGTCAAGCTCCGGTATCTGCTCATATCTGAATGTGTTGTATACGGAGTGCGAAAATTTATCATATTTTCTGTATATTTCATTAAGGGAGACTTCATAGCCTATTCTGTATGTAAGCCTTTCGATTGAGTCATCATCGGCGTTTATCTGGGCGATTGTGCTCCCTTTGCTTCGATGCACATTCGGTGCTTCGTCTATACCGTCCCATTTTGTGGCGATGATCTCTGCGTATGGCTTGAATGTGGCTATTTTGAGGTTTATGGGAGTGTATATTTCCGTTGTGAGGTGCATGCGCTCGTATTCGTCCTCAAGTATCAGATCTGCTCCGTTAATGGAAGGATATATAGTTTTTTCCCTGTAGAGAACATGGTCAAGGTCTGCCGTATAATTGAGTCCCAAAAATCCTTTACGGAGGTTTTTTCTCACAAATAGGTTCGGCAGACGGTAAACTTCGGTCTTCTTGTAACCGTCGTCTATATCCGTAAACTGCATGTCATTTTTGAAACGTATACCGAAATCAGCGTATTCCGTTCTGTGGATCAGCCTGACATCCGCATAGAATTTGTTGTCGGGGTTGTCGTAGTCGTCCACCATTTCCGTATCGGCTATATCTCTTAAATATCTGTAGTCCGATACATAATCGGCTTCAATATATATTTCGGTGTTGTCACCTATTTTGAAGTTTGAATCCTGATAAAAGAGATACCTGCTTCTTTTGTCTGACTCACTCTCCCAGTCATCTATAAATTCCCCGTAGATATACAGATTTTCATTCATGCTTTTGGCGTATCTGTATTCGCCGAGGTAGTGGACAATGCCCGATGTGTAGAGGTTTGTGCCAATGGTGGCATCCTTATCCACGTTTATATCACGGAAATATTTCAGACCGAGCATGCTCCCTCTTTCGGAGTTGGAACCTAATTTGGGTATCAAAAGACCGCTTTCACGATCCTTTTTGATTGGGTAAATCATGTAAGGAGTATAGAGGACAGGGACGCTTTTGATCCAGCCTGTGGTATTGGTCGCCTTGATATAATTTCCTATGTCCATTGTCGCGCGGCTTGCGGTGAATGACCAGTCCGGAACCTCCCCCGGGCAGGTGGTGAAGCGTCCTTTTTCTATAAGGAAGCTCTCCTGCCCCGTGCGTTCAAACTTTTCCGCCTCAAGGTAGTGATAGGGCTCCACAAACCCTTTGACGTCTATGAAAGTTCCTTTTTCCTGCGCAAAATCGTAGAGCAGGTTTGTGCAGTCAAAGAAGTTGCCGCCTTCCCTCAGACGGACGTTTCCGCTGGCGTCAAACAGACCAGTTTCCCTGTTGTAGATAACCTTGTCAGCGGTGAGGGTGGAGTTGTCTTTCATGATAACCACATTTCCGGTCGCTTCAAACGTGGTGTTGTCCGGAGCCAGCATATGGTCGGATTCAATGGTTATATTGCTGACTTTGGTGTCCGCGGAGGGGAGCAGTAGCTCTGCCGCGCTCGCGGATGTGTATGTAATTAAAAGAATAATAAGCAAAAGTCTGATCACGCGAGTTTCCCTTTTTAACACATTTTCCGCTGCTGCGGTTCTTTTGTCTGAAATATTAATCTGAAAGAAGTTTTTTTATGTGTGCGCACAAATAAAGTGAGCCGCTGACAAGTATATCAGCATTTCCCGCAAGTTCAACCGCTATATTGAGCGCTTTTTCAGCGTCTTTTTCCTGAACGGTTCCCGCTATATCCAGCGGAAGGCGCAGGCTTCTTTCATTGTCCGGGATCTCGGTTATGACGATGTTCCGGAACCTAGGGGAGAGAAGGGCGACAAGCTTTTTTATGTCCCTGTCCGCAGTGGAGGAAATAAGCACGCTGCCGAATCTGCCCGTGTCTGCGGATTTCACAAGCTCCCGCATACCGTGAGGGTTGTGCGCTCCGTCAAGAACGAACCTGCCTATGCGCTCCAGCCTGCAAGGGGGCAGAACCGGAATAAAGTTCAGGGGCAGGTGTCCGATCAGCTCCTTCACAGTGTTTTCTGCCAGCGCAAGATTTTTGCCGAATGGAGCAGGCACTTTTGCGCTTGCCTCCTCAGTGAGGATAATTCTTTTATCAGGCAGTGCTTTTCTGATGTAGTCCGTGACGGAAGGCGTGTTCATACCCAGCATCACGGTTTTGTTGTCCTTTATTATTGCCAGCTTTTCATCAGCTATGCGGTAGATGTTACTGCCCAGAAAAGCGGCGTGATCCTTCGCAATGGCAGTGATAACAGGGAGCTTGACGTTCAGAACATTTGAAGAGTCGAACCTTCCGCCCATCCCCGTTTCTATGACGGAGAAATCCGGCTTAAGTTCTGAAAAATACAGAAACGCAGTGATAGTAAGCGCCTCGAAATATGAAAGACGGTATTTCCTGATGAGCGGCACGCACCTTAGGAATATGCGGTCAAAATCCGCATCGCTTATATCGTACCCGTCAAACACTATGCGTTCATTGACTTTAAGGATGTGCGGGGAGGTGAACAGGGCTGTTTTATAACCGCATGTCTTGAGCATATCCGCTGTGAAGCGGCATGTGGAGCCCTTGCCGTTTGTGCCCGCCACATGGATTATTCCGCCCAGCGCTTCCTCTCTGAAACCTGCCTCGGCTAATGCCCCTTCAATACGGGAAAGGGTGAGCTCAAGATTTTTGAACTCACCCGTATTTTTGAAATATTCATCAAAAGCGTTAATGGCTTTTTCCTTTATTAATTATAACCGAAGAAGTCCAGAATCCTTATCATGTCTTTTCTCCAGCGCTTGCGGTGGGAAACTGTGTCCACCATCCCGTGTTCAAGGAGAAATTCCGAGCGCTGGAAGCCTTCGGGCAGCTTCTGCCTGATAGTCTGCTCTATAACTCTTGGACCGGCGAAGCAGATAAGCGCCTTCGGTTCGGCTATGATAACATCGCCGAGCATGGCGTAGCTTGCCGTAACGCCGCCTGTGGTGGGGTCTGTGAGGAGAGATATATGTCCCAAACCCTCCATGCGCAGCTTGGCAAGAGCAGCGGATGTTTTTGCCATCTGCATAAGGGAGAGTATGCTTTCCTGCATTCTGGCACCGCCGGAGCAGGAAATGGTGATTACGTGCCTGCGGTGCTTAACGGCGTTTTCAACCAGTCTGGTTATTTTTTCACCCACAACGCTGCCCATACTCCCGCCGAGGAAGCCGAACTCTATGCCGCCTATGTTTACTTCACGCCCGTTGATTTTGCACATGCCGCCGACAAACGCGTCGTTCATGTCCATTTTTTTCACTGCGGCTTTTATTCTGTCGGGGTATTTTTTGCTGTCTTTGAATTTAAGCGGGTCGAGGGAGCGGATACCGGCGTCAAACTCTATAAAGGAGTGGGGGTCTATTATGTATTCTATCTTCTGCATTGCGGAGACGGGGAAGTGAAAGTCGCACTTGGGGCAGCACTGGTAATTGTCCTCTATTTCCTGACGGTAGCTTATTTCTCCGCAGCCGGAGCATTTGCTCCATATATTTTCTTTCATATCCTTTTTCTGAGAGCTGACTTTGGTGATCTTTTCCAACAAAAAGTCGGTTATGCCCATATGGGTTAGTCTCCTTTCTACTTAATAATGCAAAAAACTACTTCCTGTGTTTTTTGCATACACGCTCGCGCCTTGCAAAGCAAGGCTTCGCTGCGCACGGCGGCGGCACATCCTGTGCCTTCCCGAGTAACGCGAAAAACTGCGCTCTGTTTTTCAGATTTCTGACAAAACAGCTGAGACTGCCGCGTCGTTTCACTCCTCGCAGTGACGTAATTTTCTGTCATTGCGAGCGACAGCGAAGCAATCTCATCGTAATTTACAGCACAAAAAACTACTTCCTGTGTTTTTTGCATACACGCTCGCGCCTTGCAAAGCAAGGCTTCGCTGCGCACGGCGGCGGCACATCCTGTGCCTTCCCGAGTAACGCGAAAAACTGCGCTCTGTTTTTCAGATTTCTGACAAAACAGCTGAGACTGCCGCGTCGTTTCACTCCTCGCAGTGACGTAATTTTCTGTCATTGCGAGCGACAGCGAAGCAATCTCATCGTAATTTACGGCACAAAAAACTACTTCCTGTGTTTTTTGCATACACGCTCGCGCCTTGCAAAGCAAGGCTTCGCTGCGCACGGCGGCGGCACATCCTGTGCCTTCCCGAGTAACACGAAAAACTGCGCTCAGTGTTCAAAACAATCAAACACAATTGATGATTTTATTGTTTTTTTGTTCCTTTTGCAACAGGTTCTCTTGTTTATCCTTATATCACAGCCATTTATAGAATAGCCTTCCCTGTTTGCCGAACAGATCCTTCAACGTGCGCATTCCTTTGGAATGCAGCGCCTCAAAGCAGCGGACGGTGAGCAGCGCCGTGTGCGCCGCGTCAAATAGCGCCCTGTGTCTGTAGGCGGCGGGAACGGGAATATCCAGTTCCAATTGTGACATGAGGTTGTCAAGACTATAGCTTGTCAGTCCGGGAAACGCAAGTCTGGCGAGCCCTATTGTGTCGATTATTTTGGTAAAACATTGCGAAGGTTGACATTTTTCCAGCGTATGGTAAACAAATTTGCAGTCGAATCCCGCATTGTGAGCTATCACTATGCTGTCGCCCACGAAGCTGATAAATTCGGGTATGACCATTTCCGCTGTGGGCTTGCCCCGTACCATGGAACGGCTTATTCCGTGTACTTTATAAGCCTGATAAGGTATTTCGCAGCAAGGATCGATGAGCGTTTCAAAACGGTTCCGGAGGTTCAGCGTGAGATTCGGCTCGATTTTCACAGCGGCGATCTCCACCAGTCTGGAGCCCTTCTCAGGGGACATACCTGTGGTTTCCGTGTCGAATACGGTAAAGGTGAGTTCCTCTATGGGTCTATTTATCATTTATGATCCTGAAAAGGCGGATGAAATCATCAAGGTTCATCTCTTCCGCGCGGATAGGGGGCTTGAGTCCGGCTTTTTCTATCATCGCTTCAGGATTCTCCACTCCCATGAGGTTGTTGCGCAGGGTTTTGCGCTTCTGGGTGAAGCATCTGCGCAGGAAGGCAAGGAAATCCTTTTCATTCCCCACATCCGCTTTTGCGTGCGGAGTGAACTTTAGTATTGATGAAAACACTTTTGTATTGGGAAAGAAGTTCCCGCCTGAAATGTCCTTTATCTTTTTCTTGTCATAGAAATAGTCGGTCATTACAGATATGGAGGAGTACGCTTTGGAGCAGGGTTTAGCCGCTATCCTGTCCGCCACCTCCTTCTGGTACATGAATATCATTCTGTCGGTTATGCTGTGCAGTTCGGTACACTTCGCCGTAATGTCCACAGATACGTTGTACGGCAGGTTGCCGATTATTTTCAGTTTGTCTGTCTCCAGAACCGATGTGTCGAACTCCATGAAATCCGAGTGTATCACACGGAAGTTTTTGTAGACATGCAGATAGCGCTTGAGAAACGAAACAAGCTCACCGTCAATATCCACCGCCGTGACATTAGCGCCCGCCTCAAGGAGCTTGTGAGTGAGCACACCGCAGCCGGGACCTATCTCAAGGACATGGTCGCCTTTTTCGATTTCAGCTGAGCTCACTATCAGATCGAGTATATGGGTATTGGTGAGGAAATGCTGTCCGAGCGCTTTTTTCGTTCTTCCCTGTTCCTCTTTAAAAAGTTTAAGCAGATCGAGCATTAATCACCATTTCTTCAGCCACCTTTACCGCCCTGTACAGGGAGGAGGGGGAGGCGATGTTTTTTCCGGCTATGTCAAATGCGGTTCCGTGGTCAACGGAGGTGCGTATAATAGGGAGGTTCAGCGTAACGTTTACTGCGTTGCCGAAGGATTCCATCTTTACGGGGATCATCCCCTGATCGTGGTACATGCAGACAACGAAGTCAAACTCACCCTTGAGCACCTTGGGGAAAAGGGAATCGGCGGGGTAGGGTCCGCCTGCGTTTATGCCTTCCTTCGCAGCCTGCTCTATTGCGGGGGCTATAATATACTGCTCCTCATCGCCCAAGGCTCCGTTGTCTCCGGCGTGGGGATTAAGCCCCAGAACTGCGATTCTGGGCGTGTCCTTGCAGAAAAACCTGCCTGCGTTATGCGCGTTGCGTATTGCCGTGAGCACAGTATGAACATCAAGCTGCGCCGTGAGATTGCACAGCGGAACATGGGTTGTGGCAAGCAGCGTTCGCACCTTGTCGCCGACAAGGAGCATGGAGAAGTCTTTCGTCTCTGTCAGGTGACCGAGAAACTCCGTATGTCCGGGGAAATTATATCCGCCGAGCCGGATCGATTTTTTATTAATCGGACAGGTGACTACAGCATCAATCACGCCTTTCTGTGCGAGCCGTACGCCTTTTTCAACAAAGAGCATGGATGCTTTGCCGTATTCCTCTTTGATTTTGCCGTACTCGATGGTAAAATCCATTTTTTCGTCAGGCTCAATGATTTCTATTTCAGGCATATCTGCCTTGAGGATGTTCCTGAAAGCGTCCTCCATGATAAAACGGAAGCCGATGAAGACTGTTTTCACATTCTCCGGCTGGTTCAGGGCATATTTGGCGGCTATCTCAGCGCCGATTCCGGCGGGATCGCCGATTGTGATTCCGATAACTGTTTTTTTCATAGGCAGAAGATAATCCTGAAACATCCCTGATCGCAATACTTAACTGTAGTTAAGGCAAATTATGTCTTTATATTTTCGGGAGATGATCTATTATTATAGGTTACAGAACCCATAAAAAACAGGAGAAACAATGCCTCAGCTGACCAAAAATATTTTTGAAGAGCTTTCGGAAAATATTAAGGGTGATGTTTACACCGATAAAATAAGAAGATATATGCACTCAACGGACGGCAGCATTTTCAGGGTGGAGCCGGCGTGCGTGGTATATCCTCTCGATAAAGACGACATTAAGACAGTGGTGAAGTTCTCTTCCCGCTACGGACTCTCGATCCATACCAGAGGCTCGGGAAGCGGTCTTTGCGGTTCTGCCGTGGGAAAAGGTCTTATACTCGACTTCTCCAAGTATATGAACACCCTTATCGAGCTTGATGAGAAGGGGAAAACCTTCACCTGTCAGCCCGGCTACCGCTTCGGGGAGCTTGAGGTTGAGCTTAAGGGCAAGGGGCTTTTCTTCCCGCCTGATCCATCCAGCGGTGAATACGCCAGCTTCGGCGGCATGTACGGAACAAACGCCAGCGGCGCTCACTCCGTGAAATACGGCAATGTGTCCGACTATATCGAAGATGCGAAGCTGATTCTGACTGACGGAAGCGAAACCACCATAAAAAACCTTGAAGCCGCCACGTACGATAATCTTCCTCCGAAATTTAAAAAGCTGTACAGACTCTATGAAGATAATGAAGAAAAAATAAACAGCGCTTACCCCGCAATCCGCTGCAATGTCTCCGGCTACAACCTCAGGGGGCTTGTGCGGGACGGCAGGCTTAAGATTGGAAACCTTCTCGGCGGTTCAGAAGGAACGCTCGCCATAGTGACCGAGCTTACTTTCCGTCTCCACGAGAAGCCTTCTTTTGACAGTCTCGTGGTCGCCTATTTTGACGACATTGTCAAATCCGCTCAGGCTGTGCAGAGGGTTCTGCCTTCTGCTCCTTCCGGAATTGAGATCATGGACAAGTCGCTCCTTAATCTTGCCAGAGAATCGGACGCAAAGCTTAAGGAAGCCATACCCGAGGGCGTGGACAACGTGCTTATGATCGAGTATGACGGTTACGACAAAGATGAGGTGCGCAGATTTGCCGAGCAGGCAATGGCGGATATTCAGGATCTCTCCACGTCAGCTTCCGTCGCCGCGTCCGAAGAGGAAGCGGCTAAGTTCTGGGCTGTGCGCAAGGCGGCGGTTCCGATACTTTACAAGCTCAAAGGGCGCAAGAAGATCCTTGCTCTCATAGAGGACGCCGCAGTTCCCACGGACAGGCTTGTGGACTATTTTCAGGGATTGTACGCCATACTGAAAGGGCACAGGGCGGATTTTGTAATCTACGGTCACATAGCAAAAGGTCTTCTCCATACCAGACCTCTCTTGGATCTGAAAGATCCTCACGATATAGAAATGCTGAAAATTCTTGCCGATGATGTATTTAAGCTTGTCAACTCCCTTGGCGGCGTTGTGAGCGGCGAGCACGGTGACGGCAGACTGAGAACTGCGTACATCAGGGAGCAGTATAAGGAAATATATCCGCTTTTCCTTGAGACAAAAGCGATTTTTGATGTTGAAGAGCTCCTCAACCCCGATATAAAAACTGTCTGTGACGATGAGCAGATGATGAAGTTTCTCCGCTTTGGCTCTGATTACGGAAATACGGATCTCAGCGGCAAGCACCTTGTCTGGAACGAGGGTTTCACCGATGAGGCGGAAAAGTGCCATGGCTGCTCAAAGTGCACAACCGTGACATCCGCCACGAGGATGTGCCCCGTCTACAAGGCTACAAGGGATGAAACAGCCGCGCCAAAGGCGAAGGCGAATGTACTTCGTGCGTTGATAAGCGGCGCCATAGACGGTGACTCCCTTTATGAGGAGGCTTTCCAGAACGTAATAAATAAATGCGTGAACTGCGGAAGCTGCGTCATGGAGTGTCCCTCCAACGTGAACATCCCCAAGCTTGCCATTGAAGCAAAAGCCATGTATGTGAAGAGATTCGGCGCCGGAATAGAGAATAAAATACTCTCCAACTGCGACATTCTCGGGAAATATACCCATAAGATAAGCCCGCTGATTACAAAGGCTATGAAGCTGAAACTGAACCGCAAGGTTATGGAAGTGATGACGGGTGTGACCGCCGAGCGTCCTTTTGTAGGGTTTGAGGGCAAGTCCCTCTTTGAGAGAGCTGAAACCCGCGCATTCCGCAAAAAGGGCGAACTGAAAGTGGTTTACTTCGCCGGATGCTACGCAAGCTACATTAACCCCGGACTGGGGCTTGCCACCATGGACGTATTGGAGCACATCGGCTGTGAAGTCGTTCTGCCTGAGCAGTTCTGCTGCGGCATTCCGTTCCTCTCAAAAGGAATGACGGAGGATGCCAAG
Source organism: Geovibrio thiophilus (assembly GCF_004087915.1). NCBI lineage: Bacteria > Pseudomonadati > Deferribacterota > Deferribacteres > Deferribacterales > Geovibrionaceae > Geovibrio > Geovibrio thiophilus. Next base: position 1,910,462 of record NZ_CP035108.1, on the reverse strand, counting down.
CTCAGGGTTAAAAAGAACCTCGCAAGCTGGGGCAAGGCTATGGAAGAGGCGGACTATGTGGTTGTTTCATGCTCCTCCTGCGGGCTTTCACTTCTTAAGGAATGGAAATTCCTCATGAGCGATTCTCAGGTGGAGGCTGTGAGCAAAAAGCTCATACACGTGAGCGCACTTGTGAATCAGCGCAGAAACCGTCTGAGAGTAAAAGAGAAAAACCTGAAACTTTCCTACCATAAATCCTGTCATATGAAAGTACAGGCGGATAATGACTGCTCTGTAGTGATGCTTGCCTCCCTCCCCGGAGTGAAAGTGACGGATCTCAACAGCAACTGCTGCGGCATGGCGGGAAGCTGGGGCATGAAGGCGGACAACTTTGAGCTCAGCGCTAAGATCGGCAAGCCGATGCTGGACAAGCTTAATGAGTCCGAAGCGGATTACGGTGTGACTGACTGCCCCACCTGCACAATCCAGATGCAGCATATGGGCAATAAAACTGTGAAACACCCTGTTGAGGTGCTTAAGGAATGTTTGGAAGACTGACAGCCTTTCTGCTTGTGAGCGTGCTCGCCTTCGCATCCGCCCGCGCGGACGAAGGGGATTACCTTATGGGTCTGAACGCATACAAAGACGGACTGAACAGCGTTGCCAGAATGGGCTTTGAGGCTTATCTGGCGGATTCTCCCAATCAGGCAGACAAGCATTATGCCGAGTATCTCATGTACCGCATCCTCCTTGAGGATGGCGACTTTGAAGGGGCTTATTCATACTTTATCAAAATAGAGGGAGTGAAGGATTCCCGCTTTGATCAGAATGTGATCAAGGGGGATAAAATGCGCTTTCTGATCCGTAAAGACTGCTCGGAGGCAAAAAAAGAGCTTCTTGCGGGAACCTCCGCTGCGGGCGCTGCGCTCTACACCGAGTCGGACTGCCCTATGGACTCACAGGCGGCTAAGTCTGTGGCTGCCGTGTCAAACGATTCAAAAGTTCTGCTCTCAGCCGCATCCAAGGTACAGGGTGACTTTAAGGCTGTGGAAGCCCTGTTTTCAGGCATCAATCCCAAAAATCTCACTGCCGGACAGGCAAAGTATTTCGGCGTTCTCTTTTATAAAAACGGCAGCTACGATTATTTCTGGAAGGTATACGGCGTTTACAAGGATGCGGATATGGTCAGCCTCGCTCTGGACAGGCTCTGGAGCATAAAAGACTACAAAGGCTATATTTCGGGCTTTGAGGCTAATCGCAAAAGCTACTCTCTGGAATCCGGCGCCTTCTGCCGTGCCGTAGAATCATACAAGCAGACAGGAGCGGATTTTGACTGTGCGCTCCTTGACGGCTGCATAAAAGATAAAAACGCCGACTTCGCCAAAACCAAAACCGCCTGCCTGATTAAAAGCGGCAAGCCAAACCTTGATGCGGATATAGATTCCTTCGGTTCCGCTGTATCGGGCGTGTGCGAATACGTGCCTTATATGATTGACAAAAATCTGTATGACGGCAAATCATTCGGTGAGTTTGCCGCCTGCCCGAACAAGTTTGACATAGCCGAGCTGCTTTACCGCAAGAAAAGATTCGGACGCCTGCTTGAAGTCGCCTCCAAAGGAACAGACGATCGTGACTACTATTACACTGCCCTTGCCCATATAGGCATGGGGGACAGGAACAAGGCATCCGCCGCCGCACAGAAGATTAAAAATGCCGATCTTAAAGCTTACTTAAGCGGGCAGGTAAAATGAAAAAGTTTCTCATAGGCTTCGTTTTTATATCGGTTTTCTTCGGCGCTCTGCTTTACAATTATCTGTCCGATGAAAGTCACGCTCTTTATAACGAAGCGGTAAAACTGTATGAGCAGAAAAAATATTTTGAAGCACACGAGAAGGTTAAAGAGGCTATGGATAAAAACATCCTCAACCGCAAGGCAATAGCCCTCAAAGCAAAGCTTTACGACATAGTGACGGGCGAGGAAAACTATAATGATGCCTCAAGGCTTTATGAAGAGGCTGTGAACCTTGCCATGCAGGGGAATGCCGAGCAGGCAAGGGTCAATATTATCCGCGCTCTGGAACTTCTGGACAGGGTTCCCTCCACAGCACCGGCGAAGGAGAAGGCTGACAAGCTGATCGAACGTATCTCCCGCGATGCGGAGCCGCTTCTGAACAAGGCTCCCGATGTCGCCTACCGCAGGGCGAAAAGCTTTTATGAGCAGGGCAGTTACAGAAGAGCCTTTGAAAATCTCAACCGTCTGCCTGCTCTATCTCCGGAGGGGAAAGCCATGAAAAGCTCCGCCGCCTACAGAGCTGGAATGGATGTCTACAGCAGCCTGCAAACTCTTCCTGACGTCTCCAACGCAGAGCTTTACGACGCTATCTATTGGTTCGAGCAGGTTGAGGCGGGGCAGCCGGATTATGCCGATGCTTCGGAAAAACTGAATGAACTCAGGACAAGGCTTAATTAATTCCGTTGCGTACGCACGTTAAAAAATGCTAAAAACACGTCAGATTTCTTAGAGGTAATCTTCATGTCAAACTATGACTTCACAGGCGTTAAAGTCCTCGTAGTGGGGGACGTTATGCTTGATAAATATTATTTCGGCTCCGTCCGCAGAATCTCACCGGAGGCTCCGGTTCCTGTGGTGAGGGTTAAGGATACGAAGCTGACTCTAGGCGGCGCAGGGAACGTTCTCAGCAACATAACCCACTTAGGTGCTAAGGGCTTGATGCTCTCCTCCTGCGGGAGGGATGACAACGCAGTGACTCTGAAAGGGCTTCTGGACGATCTCGGCGCTGAGTGCGGCTTCATAGAGCGTGATCTTCCCACAGTAACCAAGCTAAGAGTCATAGGCGAAAAACAGCAGATAGTCAGGCTTGATTTTGAGGAGATAGTTCCCGTCAGTCTCACTGATGAATATAAAAGCTTCATAGACAACGCCGCCGCCGAATGCGGAACTGTGGTTCTCTCCGATTACGGCAAAGGAATCTGCACCGATGAGGTTTGCCGATTTGTAATCGAAAAAGCGGCAAAATACGGGAAAAAGGTTATTGTCGATCCCAAAGGGCACGACTGGAACAGATACAGAGACGCAGACATAGTTACTCCCAATGTCAATGAATTGGGCGAAGCCGCAGGCAGAAACGTTGAAAACGCCGATGAGGAGATCACCGCAGCAGCCCGTGAGCTTTTGGGTCAATACGGCATAAAATGCCTTCTTGTTACCCGCTCTCACAAGGGGATGAGCATAATCACGCAGAACAGCGTGAAGCATATACCCACTGAGGCGAAAGAGGTTTTCGATGTCTCCGGCGCTGGAGACACTGTCGTGGCAACATTGGCGGCTGCCCTTGCCAACGGTTATGATATTGAATCCGCCGCATGCACCGCTAACAAGGCAGCGGGCATAGTGGTCAGCAAAATAGGCACGGCGCCCGTATATATCAATGAGCTCAATGATGAAGGCAGAAGCCACGCCGCCACGTCTCTTGACGCCATGCTGCGCATAACGGAAAACCTGAAAAGAGCCGGCAAAACCATAGTGTTCACCAACGGATGCTTTGATATACTCCATAAAGGGCATGTGACCTACCTGAGAGAGGCAAAAAAACTCGGTGATGTTCTTATTCTCGGGCTGAACACGGATGAATCCGTCCGTAAGCTTAAAGGAGCTTCAAGACCCGTAAACTCCGAAGACGACAGAGCGGAGGTTCTTTGCTCTCTTGAATCGGTGGATTACGTTGTTAAGTTCGGTGAGGACACGCCGCTGGAGCTTTTAAGCAAAATACGTCCCGATATTCTTGTAAAGGGTGCGGACTACAAAATAGAAGAGGTCATCGGCAGGGAACACGCCGGAAAAACAGTCCTCATCAGCTTCGTTGACGGGTATTCGACGACCTCGATATTGGAGAAGAGTAAAAGGTAACAGTTCCATGGAAGGAACTGCGCCGTGCGAAGCGAAGCCGTGTTTATCACGGCGCGAGCGTGTGCTGGAATTCCACAGGATGTGGGAATTGCAGCTATTAAGGACAGACGGGTATTCGACGACCTCGATATTGGAGAAGAGCAAAAGGTAACAGTTCCATGGAAGGAACTGCGCCGTGCGAAGCGAAGCCGTGTTTATCACGGCGCGAGCGTGTGCTGGAATTCCACAGGATGTGGGAATTGCAGCTATTAAGGACAGACGGGTATTCGACGACCTCGATATTGGAGAAGAGCAAAAGGTAACAGTTCCATGGAAGGAACTGCGCCGTGCGAAGCGAAGCCGTGTTTATCACGGCGCGAGCGTGTGCTGGAATTCCACAGGATGTAGGAATTGCAGCTATTAAGGACAGACTGCTTCGTCGTTTTACTCCTCGCAGTGACTCATAGGAGCGTCATTGCGAATCCTGAAAGGGTGAAGGGTCACTTCCCCCTTTAGAAAAGGGGGACAGAGGGGGATTTGAGAAGCATGCGGAACAGTTTTTCACCGGACGCAGAGATTTCGATTATTTAAAAAGGAAGGTATTCATTATGATAGTTGTAACAGGCGGAGCAGGATTTATAGGGAGCAACATAGTAAAAGGACTGAACGATATGGGTGAGGACAACATTATCATTGTCGACAGCCTTGATAATCCCGCAAAGCATCTGAACCTGAATAAGCTTAAATACAATGATTTTATTGATAAACGGGATTTTCTCTCTGTTCTCAAAGAGGACAGGTTTTTCATAAAAGTATTTTTCCATGAAGGCGCCTGCTCCAACACAATGGAAACAGACGGCAGATACATGATGCGGAACAACTACGAGTTCAGCAAGGAGCTCCTGCATTACAGCATGGAACGGGGAGCAAGATTTATTTACGCTTCCTCTGCTTCTGTTTACGGCAACGGGGATGAAGGCTTCGCCGAAAGCCCTGAGTGTGAGTATCCGCTGAATGTTTACGCCTTCTCCAAATTTTCGTTTGATAATTATGTCCGCAGGATAAAAAATGCCGGAACACAGGTCGCCGGACTGCGCTATTTCAATGTCTACGGTCCGCAGGAAAACCACAAAGGCAAGATGGCTTCCGTGGCTTTTCACTTCTTCAGCCAGCACAAGGAAGGCACTAAGGTGAAGCTTTTTGAAGGGAGTGAAGATTTCCGCAGAGACTTCATTCACGTCAATGACGTTGTGGCGGTAAATATGTTCCTCTACGAAAACTCCAATGTCTCAGGCATATTCAACTGCGGCACAGGAAAATCCAGAAGCTTCGCCGACATAGCCGAAGTTTTCAGAACAAGATACGGCAAAGCTTTTGAATCAGAGATAATTCCTTTTCCTGAGCAGCTTAAGGGAAAATATCAGAAATATACTCAGGCTGATCTCATTAATCTGAGAAAAGCCGGATATGCCAATGAGTTTCTCACTCTGGAACAGGGTGTGGGAGCTTATCTTGAGGTTCTGGAAATGACCGGCGGTTATATAAAATAAATTTATGAAACAGCTCCGAACGGGTTCACTCGTCCGCAGTGCCGACAGATACGCGGGTCCGGTTCTGCTTTACGCTAAATCACTTTTCAGAAAAAGAAAGCCCTTCGGCGGAAATGTCCGCAGGGCTGCTTTTCTTAAAACTGCCGCCATAGGCGACACTGTTCTTATGTCTGCCGTTGTCCGTGACTTCCGGTTGTCTTATCCCGATGCGGAGCTTATTTTCATCTGCGGGGCTGACAACGCTTCTGTTGTGAAAATGTTTATGCCTGCGGATAAGGTTATCATCATAAACCACAAAAATCCCGTGAACGCCGCAAGGACAGTGAAAGGTTTAGGACATTTCGACTTTGTTCTGGATTTCGGTTCATGGCCCCGTTTTGACGCGTTTCTGGCTTCCTGCTTCGATTCCGCCTTCACTGCGGGCTTCAATACCGATTACCAGTACAGGCATTACTGCTATGACACGGCGGTTAAACACTCCCAAAACGTGCATGAGCTTGAAAACTACCGCTCCCTCGCACGTGCGGCGGAAATCAGGACAGATTCAGCACCGCATATTGACTTTCCCGATATTGAACGGAACAGCAAATCCGTTGTATTTCATATGTTTTCCGGCGGCAGACGCTGGTATCTCAAGGAGTGGGCTGAGGAAAGGTGGCTTGTCCTTGCGGAAAAACTCACCGCCTGCGGGTATGAAATAACTGTTACAGGCTCCAAGAGCGATTTTGAACGGGCGGAGAAATTCTGCGCCGCTTCTGGCGCTGTAAATGCTGCCGGATGCTCCCTTACGGAGTCTGCACGTCTGCTTAAGTCTTCCGCTCTTGTAATCAGCGTGAATACAGGGATAATGCACCTCGCATCCGCACTGGGCTGCGTTGTGGTCGATATATGCGGCGCTGTCCGTCCGGAGAGATGGGGTGCGGCAGGTGAAAACTCAGTCTCCCTCGCATGTGCTGAACCGTACATCAGCCTCGGTTTTGAGGAGAAGGAAGGCGTACCCATGGACGAAATATCAGTTGAAGCCGTGTTTGATGCTGCATGGAGGTTTATTAAGCTATGAGATGGATGTTCACGCCCGCTGTAATACTGACTGATCTGCTCACCTACTACCTAACCCTTGAGGCTGCGGTAGTTTCCCGAAGCATAGTGGATATACTGTTTCCGGAGGTCACCAGATTCGGCTTCTCCTTCACATATTTTGCGGGTATCTGGTGGATGCCTCTGATACTGCTCTCCGTGATAGCCTACAAGGGGCTTTACACCAGACGTCTTACCACATTCGATGAAACCAGAGGGCTGATAAGCGCTGTAACCTTCAGCCTCGTTCTTATATTCGCCATAGTTTCCGTCGGCAAAATGACCGACATGGTATCCCGTCTTACACTTGTTTTTATATGGTTTTACGGCATACTGCTGTTCCCCGTGGCACGGAGAATCGGCAAAAGGCTCCTTTTTTCCTTGGGTCTCGGTACTGAAAAAATCATTATCGCGGGCACAGGAGAATCGGCGGCTGAGGCAGCGGCGGCGCTGCTGGGCGAAAAGGGGTACGGCTATAAGCTGAAAGGTTTTTATCCGGTAAGCGCCTGCGATGCGGAAACAATTAAGGTCAGAGGAACTTCATACCCTGTTCTTGGCGGGGATATTGAGAAACTCCTTGATGACGCCTCTGCGGTTGTTTTCGTTGAGGACGAGATGAACCCTGACGAAATAACCTCTCTCACCACCTGCGTGAGGCGCAAGGTCGGCAAAATAATAACAGTGCCGGAGCCGGGCAGAGCGGCGATGATGAACAGCGAGTTCCATTATCTTTTTAATAATAAGCTGTTTATCCTGAAATCAAAAAACAACCTCGCGTCCGTTGCCAACAAAGCGGCGAAAAGAGCCTTTGACATAGTCTTCACTCTCCTTGTGCTTCCATTTGCCGGTCTGATCATCATAACCGCTGCGGTCGCCATACGCCTTGAGTCCGGAGGCTCCCCGTTCTACAGTCATAAACGCGTCGGCAGGGGCGGTAAGGTCATAGGCGTTCTCAAGATGCGCTCAATGTATAAGGACGCTGACGTGCGCCTGAAGGATATTCTGGATTCCGATCCGGTGAAACGTGCCGAGTGGGAAACATCCTTTAAGCTGAAAGACGATCCTAGGGTTACAAAGGTCGGCAGGTTCATAAGAAAAACATCCATAGACGAAATGCCTCAGTTTATAAATGTTCTCAGGGGAGATATGAGTGTGGTGGGTCCCCGACCCATAATCAGAACCGAACTGGACGAATATTACGGCAAAGACGGTGAATACTACTGCATGGTGCGTCCGGGTATAACCGGCATATGGCAGGTCAGCGGGAGGAGCGACACTGATTACACCTTCCGTGTGGGACTTGACAGCTGGTATGTCATGAACTGGAGCATATGGCTGGATATAATGATCATTTTAAAAACAGTGAAGGCAGTGATAAAAAAAGAAGGAGCATATTAGCTTTGAGCAGAAGTTTTTACATAAACACATACGGATGCCAGATGAACGAGTACGATTCGGAAAGACTGGCTTCCTTTTTCGCCGCTATGGGCTTTACTCAGGCGGAAACACCCGAAGAGGCTGATTACGCGCTTGTAAATACATGCAGTGTTAGGGAGAAACCCCACCACAAGGTTTCAAGTGAACTCGGCAGGCTTAAAAAAATAAGGAGAAAGAACCCTGAACTCAAGATAGGCGTATGCGGCTGTGTGGCGCAGCAGGACGGCGAAGCGCTTCTTAAGCGTTACCCGCAGACGGATTTTGTATTGGGAACGGACGCCATAGCCCGCATAGGTGAAGCTGTGGAGCTGGTGGAGAAGGGCGAAAAGGTTTGCTTCACCGAGTTCGAGGGCGGAGAGCTGAAAGTGCCTGTTTTCGGCAGGCAGACCGGATGCAGCGCCTTTATAACCATAATGAAAGGGTGCGACAATTTCTGCTCATACTGCATAGTGCCTTATGTGCGGGGAAGGGAAAAAAGCAGACATGCAGCGGAGATTCTGGATGAGATCCGTTTTCTTGCGGACAAAGGGGTGAAAGAGATAACCCTTTTGGGGCAGAATGTGAACTCCTTCGGAAAAAACCTTGACGAAAACATCAATTTTACGGAACTTTTATATAGGGTGAATAATATAAGCGGGATCGAGAGGATAAGGTTTGTCACCTCACATCCCAAAGATTTTTCTGATGAGCTTATATATGCCATGCGGGATCTGGACAAGGTCTGCGAAAGTCTGCATCTTCCCTTGCAGGCAGGCAGCAGCGATGTACTGAAACGCATGAACAGAAAATACACCTACGGGGAGTACAGGGACAAGGTGCTGAAAGCTAAGGAGCTCGTGCCTTCGCTTGCTCTTTCTTCTGATTTTATTGTCGGTTTTCCGGGTGAAACAGCGGAAGATTTTGAGATGACACTCGCAGCGATGGAAGAGATCCGCTATGAGTCTCTTTTCGCCTTCGCATACTCGGTGCGTCCGGGGACAAAGGCGGAGGGGCTTGCGGATGATGTGAAAGCCTCAGACAAGAAAATGCGCCTTGCCCGCCTGCTTGATCTCCAGAAGAGGATAAGCGCGGAAATATCCGCAGGCTACAAAGGAAAAATGGCAGAAGTAATGACCGAAGGGTTCAGTAAACGAGACGGCGGAGTATACACAGGCAGAAACAGACAGAACAGAGTGGTAAATTTTACAAGCAGAAAAGTTTTATCAGTCGGTGATATAACTGATGTTATAATACATGAGGCAAAACCAAACAGCTTTTTCGGAGAGGCAGCGGAGGACTAAATGATAGAGGTCGGCTTAAAATGTGTCATGAGGGAACCGCTTACAGGCAGATGTATGATCCTGCTTGAATCAGTTTCAGGGCTTGAGGTTCTTCCCATTCCCGTGGGTGAGGAGAGCGCCAATACGATTCACTCATTTCTGTGCGGAAAAAATACGGATGATCTGGGTATATTCGGAATAACCGCGGGTATTATTTCCTCACTGGATAACGCATTCCCTGAGAGGGTGGTGATAGACGGTTATGAGGACGGGGTTTTCACATCAAAGGTTTATATAATAGTAAACGGTGAGGAAAGGGCAGTGGACGCCAGACCGTCGGACGCTGTGCGTTTTGCTCTGCTTTCCAAGGTTCCTGTTTATGTGGCGAAAAGGATTCTCTTTGAAAAATTCAGGGATAAAAAACTCTGCTTCGAGAGGAAGAGTGACTGCTGTAAATAATCGCTTTATTGTTCGTGCCCGCTCTTATCTGTTCATGGGGTGGGCAAGCTTGTGCTCTTTTACGAAGGCTTCAATTATTCCGTTCGTATCCACACCGTAGCTGTCGCTTTTGATTGATGAAATAATCTTTTTCTGACCTGCGCCTCCGTTCTGGTTTTTCAGATCCAGCAGATAAGGGGCAATCCGCGTTCCTTTTTCATTGCTTATGACAATGACCACAGGCTTGAGTATATCTTCCTGTCTGCTGTCGAATACCACCGCCATTTCGTGAGTATCAAGCATCGTCAGAGTACCGACAGGGTATATCCCCATTATGTTAATGAAGAATTTGACCAGTGTCTCGTTGAAGTGCCTGCCGGAGCCTTCAAATATGAGTTTAAGAGCCTCAGCGGGGGATTTTCCCTGATGGTAGACCCTGTCGCTTGTTACAGCGTCATAAACATCTGCTATAGCGATTATTTTTGCCATAGGGTTGATCTGCTTCTCGTTTATTCCGCCCGGATAGCCGGAGCCGTCTGCCTTTTCGTGGTGCTGGAGCACGGAGAGCAGCACATCCTCAGGCAGTTTGGTATAATATTTCAGCAGATCGTAACCCCGTACCGGATGCTGCTTCATTATGCGGAATTCCTCATCCGTGAGCTTGTCCGGCTTGTTCAGTATTTTCTCGGGGATCTTCATCTTGCCGAGGTCGTGCATAATCCCCGCCATACCGATAAGGTTAAGCTCAGATGGGGATTTGCCCAGCCTGCGCCCTATGGCTATACTTATTATGCTGACGTTCAGGGAGTGGGTAAAGGTGTAGTCGTCAAAGTCCTTGAGCCTTGTCATATTCGGAAAAACATTCGGGCTGTTCAGGCATGTCATCACAAGCTCGTTGACAACATCTTTAGTGGCTTCGGCATCAAGTGTCTTGCCCATGCGCACATCGGTGAGTACCTTTTTTGTGACTTCCTTAGTTCTTTTATGTATGGCTTCCGCTTTTACAACTTCATCTATAGTCGGGGCGAATTCTTTGATAATACTGAAATCAGCATCGGGATCAGTCTGCTTCTTAAGCTCTGTAATAATTACATTTTCCCGTTCCGATCTTTTTTCGGCGGGTATATCGTTCACTTCAACGCGGATGAAAACCCTTTCAACGCCGGATTCTATAAGGAGCTTTATGGGTTCGTCATTTTCTATGGGTGTTCCGTAATACGGGAAGTAGATCCCTTCCTTATCAGTTTTAGTAACGATCATGCCCGGTTTTAAATCTGAAACTCGTATGAGCAGATTTCTGACCATTTTTTGCCCTCAGTGCGTAAAAGAACAGCTTTTATAGTTGTTTCTGATTATATTTTCTTTTTTACTGAAACAACATAAAGCATTATACACAAAAAAGGACGGATAGAAAACAAATGTTGCCTTGAACGGGTGAATAAAACAATTTTAGTCTTAATCTGTTTCGCACACAAGCAAAAACACGGGCTGATTCTGTTTTAATCGGCAGTCAGATGCAGGAACAGGCAATACTAAGGCAGAAACGGACATTGCAATCATTTTTATATTTATTAAAATTAGTCAGAAGCTTAAAGAACGCTGCGCTGAATGCGCAGGTACAATTCAGTTAAAAACAGAAGGTGTTTTATGCAGTACAGGAAAATGCCGAAGACAGGCGATGAGCTTTCCGCTCTCGGATTCGGCTGTATGCGTCTGCCGATGAAGAACGGCAGAATCGATGAGGAAAGAGCAATCAGCCAGATACGTTATGCTATAGACAATGGTGTAAACTATGTGGACACCGCATGGCCTTACCACGGCGGCGAGAGCGAGATCGTTTTAGGGAAGGCTCTCAGGGACGGCTACCGTGAAAAGGTGAGGCTTGCGACCAAGCTCCCCTCATGGCTGCTGGAAAGCAGGGCGGACATGGACAAGTACCTCAACGCCCAGCTTGAGAAGCTTGGCACTGATAAAATAGACTATTACCTTGTTCACACCCTTAACGGCGCACTGTGGAAGACGGTCAGGGAACTCGGCGTCACAGAATTTCTGGATCAGGCGAAAAAAGACGGGCGGATAGTGAACGCAGGTTTCTCCTTTCACGGGCAGGGAGCGGATTTTGCTCCGATAGTTGATGCTTATAACTGGGACTTCTGCATGATACAGTACAACTTTCTGGATCAGGAGTATCAGGCGGGAACGGCAGGACTGAAATACGCCGCCTCAAAAGGACTTGGGCTCATTGCTATGGAACCTCTCAGGGGTGGCTATCTTGCGAATACTCCCCCTGCTGAGATTCAGCATATATGGGACGAGGCAGAAACTAAACGCAGCCATGTGGACTGGTCACTCCGCTGGATATGGAACCATCCCGAGGTTAAGGTGATAATCTCAGGCATGAACGAAGAAACGCATATTGAGCGGAACATAGCCTCTGCGTGCGATTCGTTTCCGGATTCGCTTACAGAAAAGGAACTTAGTATCGTAAACCGTGTCGGTAAGAAGTATAAGGAGCTGATGAAGGTCGGCTGCACGGGCTGCGGCTACTGTATGCCGTGTCCAGTCGGAGTGGACATTCCGGGGGCTTTCAACTGCTATAACCTTGCTTTTCTTACCGGAATGGAGAACGCCGGCTTTCACTATATTCTCGGTCTCAGCGGGGTAACCGCAGACGGTGAGAAGGGGTACGCCTCCATGTGCGTTTCCTGCGGCGAGTGTATCGACAAATGCCCGCAGTTTATACAGATTCCGGATGTGCTGAAGGATGTCGCCGCTAAGTTTGAGGGCGAAGGATTCGAGGAACGCTCGGCAGGTGTGATAAAAATGTTTGTGGACAATCTGAAGAAATAAAGCCGGAGGCGGCATGAAAATATTATACTACGATTGTTTTTCCGGTATCAGCGGGGATATGAACCTTGCCGCCATGATAGATCTCGGTGTGAGTGCGGACTATCTCAGGACTGAGCTCGCCAAGCTCGGTCTGGGAGATGAGTTTGAAGTGAAAACGTCCGGAGACATGCGTAAGGGTATCTCCGGCACAAGGGTTGATGTGGCGTTGAAACACCATCATCATGACCACAGCCACGGACATCATCACCGGAATCTGAAAGATATTGAGACTGTTATAAACAGCAGCGCCCTTGAGGATAAGGTTAAGAAAACAGCGCTGGATATTTTCCTCAAGGTTGCCGAAGCTGAGGCGAAGGTGCACGGAAAAGGGCTGTACGAGGTTCATTTCCATGAGGTGGGGGCAACTGATTCAATTGTGGATATTGTCGGGGCGGCAATATGCTTCCATGCTTTGGGCGTTGATGAGGTACGTTCATCCGCCGTGGAACTGGGCGGCGGAATGGTGAAGTGTGCCCATGGGCTTATGCCTGTGCCGGCGCCTGCTACGGCTGAGATTCTCAAAGGTGTGCCTGTTACCCTAGGCAAAGTGAATAAAGAGACAACTACCCCCACCGGAGCTGCTATTCTTGCGGCACTTACGGATAAATTCTGTGATGTATCAGGATTCGCAATACAGAAAACAGGCTACGGAATAGGGCACAACGATAATGAGGTGCCCAACGTGCTCCGTGTTTTTCTCGCGGAGGCTGAAAACTATGTGAAAACAGGTCAGGCTGTGCTGCTGCAATGCAATATAGACGATATGACACCCGAAATGCTCGGCGCTGCCATGGAGCTTCTCATGGACGAGGGCGCTTCGGATGTTCATTTCACGCCTATAATAATGAAAAAGAACCGTCCGGCAGTGACCATATCTGTTTTGTGCCCCGATGAGGATGCGGACAGGTTCAGAAGACTGCTTTTCCTCCATACCTCCACGCTTGGTATTAAAAGCACGCTGATTCGCAAGGATATGCTGGAGGTTTCTTTTGATAAGCTGGATACGCCGCTGGGAACTGTTACAATGAAAAACGCCGTGATGGACGGGAAGATTATCCGCTCCAAACCGGAATTTGAAGACTGTAAAAAACTCTCCGAACAGCACGGAATACCGCTGAGCGAAGTCTACACACAGATATGGAAGTGCGGAAAATAATGGACAGGCTGAAAGAACTCCTAAACAGCATAAAAGAAGGCGGGACAAGTGTGGAGGAGGGATTGACGAAGCTTCGTGATCTCCCTTTTGCAGATGTTGGGCACACCAAGTTTGACCTGCATCGTGAACTCCGAAACGGCTTTCCCGAAGTTATATACGCCGAAAACAAGACCCCTGAGCAGGTAAGTGATATTTTCTGCAAACTCAGGGACAGGTGCAGCGTGCTCGCCACACGTGTTTCCGCGGAGACTGCGGAGTATGTGATTAAGACATGTTCCGGTGCGGAATATAACAGACTGGGGCGCACACTGAGCTTTGTGAAGGATCCGATACATTATAAAGAGGGCGAGGTGCGAATCATCACCGCCGGAACATCCGACCTGCCCGTTGCGGAGGAGTCGCTTGTCACCTGCCGCATGTTCGGATGCAGGGCGGAGCTTATCTCGGATGTCGGTGTGGCGGGCATACACAGGCTTTTTGACAGGCTGGAGGAAATACGCCGGGCAAAGGTGATAATAGTCACTGCTGGTATGGAAGGCGCGCTTGCCGGTGTAGTGGGAGGGCTTGTATCGCAGCCGGTAATCGCAGTACCAACCTCCGTCGGCTACGGTGCTGCCTTCGGCGGAATATCCGCACTGCTGGGCATGCTGACCTCCTGCGCTGGGGGGATCACTGTGGTTAATATAGACAACGGCTTTGGCGCCGCCTGCGCTGCCGTGAGGATTATAAATACTATGCAGGGGTGAATTAAATCACCCCTCTTCTTTTACCTTTCTTTTACAAATATTCCTTAATTATTGTGTTTATTGAATTAATTTAAGCCTCCTGTGAAAAAATCATAGCCAATATTGAATTAAGGCGCTATATACTTTTGTAATAGCGCTATCCGTTCAGGAATATAATGTTCTTTATGACTGCTGATAACTGCTGAATTTTAAAGGAGTGCCGCGATGATGAGAAAGCTTTCTGCCGTGTGTCTTCTATTGCTTATTTCCGTTTTTTCTGTTTTTGCCGACGAGACGTCCGGAGACAAAGTATGGGGCGCGACGGTACCCTCTGTTTTTATGATTTACATAGTCAATCCCGACATTCTTGCCGGATGGTCTTACAAGTTTTATCCGTATGAGGAAAAGTTTATTTCTGAGAAATACAAGAGCCTCCCGTTTCTTGGCGGCTGGCATAATGAAGGCGGCATACCCGATCGGGAAATGCTCATGCGTGAGAAAGTGAAGCGCGCCTTCATTATCTCCAGTTCGTCTCACAATGTTAACCAGATGATACCCGAACTCAGAAAGATGGGGATAGAAACCTTCACTATGAAGGGTTCTGATATGAATGACTACATAGTTATGCTGAGGGAACTGGGCAGGGAACTGAGTGTGCCCGAACGGGGGGAGGAACTTGCTGCATATTCTGAGAAAGCCGTTGAAAAAACAAAAGAGATGACAAAAGGGCTTAAGGACAGTGAGAAGCTCCGTGTTTATGTGGCAGGGGGGAAAAACGGTCTGAGATCCGGCTGTAACTATGAGGAACTCGCCCTTAGCGGCGTAATTAACGCTCTGGAATGCTTAAGTCCTGACATGAGAGGCGCACAGCAGGTTTCCTTTGAGCAGATAGTGGCTATGAACCCGGACGTCGTGCTTATTACAGACCCGTTCTTCGGCTACGGATACAAAAAAGACTCCAGATGGAAGCGCCTGCGCGCATACAAAACGAACAGGATATTTGTTGTGCCTTACGGTCCCTTCGGCTGGATGGAAAAGCCTGCCGTGATGAAGTTCATGGCTGTGCAGTGGCTTACCTGCAATATGTACCCCGAAAAATGCACAGTTGATATAAAAAGCGAAACTAAAAATTTCATGAAACTCTTCCTGCATCTGGATCTTACGGATGCTCAGGTTGAAGAAATGCTGAGGCAGTAGAATGAGAAAATATGTTATTGCAGTTCTTATCCTGTGCGCATTTGCCGCACATGCGGAGGAAGGGCAGGGAAGATATTACGGAGCCACATTCCCTGCAACCTTCATGCTTTATATAATGTCGCCGGATGTGATTGTCGGCTGGAACGGAACACTCAGGGAAACAGAGAAAAAATATATTCCTGAAAAATATCAGAAGCTTCCAGTTGTCGGCGGCTGGTACAGCGGCAGCACGGCGGATAAGGAGGTTTTGCTGAGGTCAAATATAAAAAAGGCGCTCCTTCTCCGTGCTGACGAGTCAAGGGATTCCGCCGCCGAGGTGACTCTCAGGGAGATCAATATTCCCTCTGTTGTGCTGAAAAGCGTTACAATGCAGGATTATATAAATGTTTTCAGGAGTCTGGGCAAAGAGCTGAATATGCAGGAACGCGGGGAGGAGCTTGCGCAGTACGCGGAAAACTCCCTTAAGACCGCTGCTGAGATGATGAAGGGCTATCCCGAAAATCAAAGGTTTAAAGTCTATTTCGCACAGGGGGGAAACGGGCTTGAGACTGTCTGCTCCGGTTCATACAGGGAGGAGGCGATAGCGCTTGCCGGCGGCAGCTTTGTACATAAATGTCCATCAGGAACGGATATTTCCACCATCTCCTTCGAGCAGCTTGTGATCTATGATCCGGATGTGATCCTTGTGCAGAACCCTAATCTTATGAACACAATAAACAAAGACCCCAGATGGAAAAGGCTCAGAGCGGTCAAAGCAGGCAGAATTTTCAGTGTTCCCTATGAGCCTTTCGCATGGCTGGACAGACCGCCTTCCTTCATGCGCATTGTCGGTCTTCCGTGGCTGATATGCAAAATTCATCCCGACAGATGCAGCGTGAATATGGAAGCTGAAACCGCCAAATTTATAAAGACGTTCTTCGGTCTGAATATGTCTGCACCGCAGATAAAAGAAATGCTCTGCGAATAATCTGAAAAGGAATTTTGATGAGGAAATACCCTGTATTAACAATAACTCTGATTTTAATTGCAATTATCCTTGTGTCACTGACGCTAGGGCGGTATCCCATGACGCTTGCGGAGATATATCATTCAGCAGCCGACTCCATAGCGGGGAGGGAACTAACCTATAAGCAGAGTGAAATCATCTTCCTTATCACGGAAATACGTCTGCCGCGCATCATTGCCGCTGTTTTGGTCGGTTCAGCGCTTGCAGTTTCGGGCGCTGCCTATCAGGCTATGTTTGTAAATCCCCTTGTTTCACCGGGGATACTCGGTGTTCTGGCAGGTGCGTCTTTCGGTGCGGCCGTGGGTATAGTTATTATAGAGTCATGGATCGCCACGCAGATAATGGCTTTTGTATTTGCCTGTGCCGCTGTGGGACTGGCTGTACTGCTTTCGCTTCTTTTACCGCGCTCAACTCTTCTGGTACTTATTCTGGGGGGTATGATCAGCGGTTCTCTGTTTACTTCGCTTTCATCGCTCCTCAAATATATAGCTGATCCCACAAGCCAGCTTCCTGAGCTTGTGTACTGGCTTATGGGCACTCTTGCCAATGCCACAAATACCGTGCTTATACATGTCGGTTTTATAATGGTTGCGGGGATTGTTTTTCTTTGTTTTCAGGGCAAGCTGCTGAATGTTCTGAGCCTTGGTGATGAGGAAGCACAGGCACTGGGCATATCTGTCAAACGAAAACGGATAGAGATCATAGCCGCCGCAACCCTTGTCAGCGCTTCAACGGTTGTGATAGCGGGTACAATCGGCTGGGTTGGTCTTGTTGTTCCGCATATGGCGCGGTTCTTTGTGGGGCCCGATAACAGGGTGCTTATGCCCGTCACCGCCATAGGCGGCGGTGCGTTTATGCTTCTGACGGATTCTGTGGTGCGTTCAGCCTTCACAATGGAGATACCAATCGGAATAGTCACTTCGCTGGTGAGTCTGCCCCTAGTGGTGTTTGCTATGTATCAGAATAAAGGCAGGTGGAGATGATAGAGGTCAGCGGATTGCATTTTGGCTATTCAAGAAAAAAAAGCGTTCTCAACGGTGTTTCCTTCAGGGTGGGGAAGGGTGAGATAGTCAACATCCTCGGACCTAACGGATGCGGGAAAAGCACCCTCATTAAGCTTATATTGGGCTTTATGCACGCGGAAAGCGGAGTAATTTCCATCAACGGGCGGGATATACGCAGCATAGGGCGAAAGAGGCTTGCTTCTCTGGTTTCATATGTTCCGCAGATGCACAGCGGTGTGTTTTCGTATTCCGTGCTTGATGTAGTGCTGATGGGCAGAGTTTCCATGAGCCCTTGGTATAAATATAAGGAAGAGGATTATGAATATGCGCAGAGGGCGCTGACCAGACTGAATCTTTCCCATTATGCGGAACGGCCGTATCTTCACCTTTCTGGCGGGGAAAGACAGCTTGTTCTGATAGCAAGGGCACTTGCGCAGAAAGCGGAATATTTCATAATGGATGAGCCTGTGTCAGGGTTGGACTACGGAAACCAGTTTCTGCTGCTTCAGGTTATTAAGGAGCTTTCTCAGGAAGGACTTACCGTTATCCTCACTACCCATCACCCTGAGCATGCCGTATTTCTCGGCGGTCGCTCGCTCCTGATCAAAAACGGAGAGGTGATGGGTGACGGCCCTTCGGAAGACACCATAAACGCTAACTGTGTATGCAGCCTTTACAATATGCCCCGCTCGCTTGTGGAGCAGGTGAGCTTTACGCACTATATGAAGAGATGACAGGGAAGCGAGTTATACTGATGCAGGTTAAAAAGCTGTGTTTTGTCATAGTGTAAGATTTTGATAAAAAAAGCACTTGACTTGCATTAGTCCCTTTGATATAAACGGATTCCCCAACAGGAAAGAGCAGCGGGATGTAGCGCAGCTTGGTAGCGTACACCCTTGGGGTGGGTGTGGTCGCAGGTTCAAATCCTGTCATCCCGATTTAAAGTTTCTTAAAAGCCAATCACTTAATGATTGGCTTTTTTTATTGGCTGCAAAATTATGCGGTACTTTAAGTTCTGTACAGTTTTCGGAATTATCCTTTGTTTGCCTGTCTTGCCGCAGAATCATTTCCGGTTGGCTCATTCCCGCTTGACTTGGTGGAAAATTTAATTTAGTTATATCTAACTAAATTAAATGAGTGGGTAAAATATGCTTACAAAGGATGCCGGCTCTCAATTAATTGATACATCATGGAATTTTCTTAACACCTTCGGTAATGTCACAGGTATGTTCCGTCATGTGTCGCTTTCATGCGGAGTTGAGATTTCGTTTATGGACTATGTGGCGAAGGAAACTTCCACAGCCGATTTCGAGATAGATTCCGCACCGCTTGAATTTTCTTTTCACATGAACGGTAAAGGTTACGGAAGCATAATCAGGGGCGGCAGAGAAACAGCCGTTCTTGACGGAAGCTCAGGCAGAAGCCTTGTTACCTATAACCCGCTGAGCAGATGCTCTGTCCGGACATTCGCCGGTGAGCATTACCGCATTCTGAATCTGTATGTTTCCCCCATGCGTTTTCTTGAGTATTTCGGGGGTGAAGAGGAGTATGTGCCTGAATCTTTCAGGAGCATATTCCGCAAAGACGCAGCCTCCATTAATATAAGCACATTGCTGTCTCCATCCGTGCGCGTGGTGCTGGATCAGATAATCAACAGTCCATATAAGGGCGCTCTGAACAGGCTTTTTCTTGAAAGCAAGAGTATGGAACTGATGGTTCACATACTCAGAGAGGTACAGCACAGCCTGTCGCTGCCTAAGGCGCTGAAACTCTGCCGCGGCGATGAGGAGCGGATCAGGGAGGCACGGGAAATCCTGATTGCGGAGATGGACAGCCCTCCGGCTCTTGATGAGTTGTCAAAAAGGGTGGGCATAAACAGCACAAAGCTCAAAAAAGGCTTCAGAAGCCTGTTCAACTCCACACCGTATTCCATTCTGCGTAATGAAAGAATGCGCCATGCGGAGGCTCTGCTCGCGGAAGACAGAATGAACATAACCGAAATAAGCCACCATCTTGGTTTCAGCGACACTTCACACTTCATCAGGGAGTTTGTGAAGTTTTACGGAACTACCCCCGGAAGATTCTTTAAAACCATTTCCTGATTTTTCTATATTGAGCACTTCATATTCTATTTTTTCATACGCTGTTGATGATAAGTTTGAGCCCTCTAAGTCATTTTAAACGGAGGGAAGACTATGCTTCCAAAGAGAACGGGGTTTGCGATACTTGCCGCCTATATGCTCACAGCTTTCACATTTTCCGCAAATGCGGCGGATAACGCGACAGCAGATGTATACGAGCTGGACACAGTGGTCGTCACGGCGGAAAAAAGAGGAAGAGATATTAAGGAAGTTCCATCTGCCGTATCATCCTTAAGCGGGGAAGAGGTTGATGAATACGGGCTGCGCACTCTTGCGGATGTTATGAGCATGACACCGAATCTCTATGTAACTCAGACGGGCGAATCAATCACAACATTTGCCACTATGAGAGGGATTACCGGTTCCATGAATCAGATTCCGTCTGTCGGCTTTTATGTTGATGACGTTTATCATCCCAATCTGGATGTGAGTTTTTATGATGTTGAGCGCATCGAGATTCTCAAAGGACCGCAGGGGACGCTTTACGGCAGAAACTCCGAGGCAGGGGTCATAAACATAGTTACGAAGCAGCCGTCCGACACATGGGCAGGCAGAGCGGGCATAGACATAAGCAGCTTCAATACTTATGAGACCAAGGCGTCAATCAGCGGACCCGTTGTCAGTGACAGACTGTTCATAAAAGCCGCTGCGAGATATGCGGAAACCGATGGTTACTTTGAAAGCGTAAACGGTGAGGATGACCTTGGCAAAACAGAGAAAAAGGACGGTAAATTCAGCCTCGGATATAAATCAGGAAATGAGTTCTCCGCGGATTTAAGTTACGGGTTTCAGCGCTATGACGGTGATAAATATGCCAACTTTGCTCCTTTACACGGTGGCAGCATGCGTAAAAATATAAACGTAAACGAAGACGGCGAAACATACAATGATTTCGATATGCTCTCCCTGCGCGGCGAATATTCGGCAGGTGATGTGAAGCTGGTATCCGTCACGGCTTACAGCAGAAGCGAGTCTATGTTTATGAATGATACGGACTTCACGCCCATTGACATGATCTCCATTGACGTTGAGAAAGATATAAACTCCTTTTCACAGGAGTTTCGACTGATGTCCGATAACGCGGACGGGAAACTGAACTGGATAGCCGGACTGTTCCTCCTTTCTGAGAAGGATGAGCGCAGATACAACACATGGATGAACTTCATGAATATGGGCATGGGTGTTCCGGGAGAAAACCTGAGGCAGAACAGCGAGACGGAAACAACCGGTATAGCCGTGTTCGGTGAAGCAGGGTATGAGTTCGGCAGCAGGCTGGAAGTTACCGCGGGACTGAGATACGACAGCGAGAAAAAAGAGTTCGGCTATAATCAAACCCCTTCCGGTTCTGTTCTTCCTATGATGGGCTACGGAAGTATATCAGGCTCAGAAGAGGAGACATACGGCGCATGGCTGCCGAAGCTTTCCGTGAAATACCGCTTCACGGGTGAACTGCTCACTTACGCCAGCATCTCAAGAGGCTTCAGGAGCGGAGGCTTCAACGAAAAGGAAAACATGGGTTCATCATTTGATCCTGAATATACATGGAACTATGAGCTTGGACTGAAGTCTTCATGGCTTGATCGCAGGCTGAATTTCAACGCCGCTGTGTTCCATATTGACTGGAAGGATATGCAGGTGGAGATAGCCGACGCGAGCGGAACATCCGTGTATATGGAGAATGCCGCGGAAGCCGAAAGCACCGGAGCGGAGGTGGAAATATCCGCCATGCCTCTTTCCGGTCTTGTGGTAAACGCCGGCGCAGGTTACACCTACGCTGAATACAAGGACTACACTAAAGGAGATGAGGATTTCAGCGGCAACAGAGTCATCGACTCACCGCTTTATACGGCGAATTTCGGCGCAGCATACCGCTTCGGCGGCGGGTTTTACGCTAATACAAATTACAGCTACTTCGGCAAAGTATACTTTGACCCCGCAAACTCCGAGGAACAGAAGAGCTACGGAGTGTTAAACGCTAAGATAGGTTATCAGGGAAGCCGCTATGACATTTACCTCTACGGCAGAAATCTTCTTGATGAGGAGTACGCTGTGCGCGCCTTTGAAGTGAATGATGTTTGGTACGGCAGAGCAGGCGAACCAAGGGTTATAGGGGTAGCGGTTGCCGGAAGGTTTTAATGGAAAACAGAAAAAAATTCTTAGCCCTTGCGTGCCTCTATACGGCACAGCTTATTCCCGGACACTTTGCGACAAACGCTCTTCCGGTAATCATGCGCAATGAGGGTTTTTCGCTTCGGAGCATAGGCTTTGCCGGAATGATAAGCATGCCTTGGGCTCTGAAGTTCCTTTGGTCGCCGGTGGTGGACAGGTGGGGCAGGGGAAAAAACCATTACCGCAAGTGGATTTTCGTCATGCAGATTCTCTTTGCCTCTGCCACTCTTGCCTCAGCGTTCTTTTCTCTGAACGAAAATTTTATGACAGTTATCATGCTGATGACCTTGTCATACTTTTTCGCGTCCACTCAGGACATAGCGGTTGACGCCTACGCAGTGAAGATGCTCGAACCTGCGGAAAGAGGTGTGGGCAACGGAATTCAGGCGGGCGGAAATATGCTGGGTGTTGTGCTTGGCTCAAGTCTGGCTCTGATTCTCTATATCCGCACATCGTGGGGAACAACTCTTGTTACGCTTTTTATTGTTACCATGCTGCTTTCTGCCCCTCTGATTTTTTCGGGTGAAGAGAAATCACCGGATCCGGTGAGAGCCGCCTCATACCGGGATATTGTGAGTTTCTTCAGGATCAGCGGAATAAAAAGGCTTATACCTGTGATGCTCCTTGCTTTCGGAGGGGTGTTCAGCGCCATGACGATGATTAAACCTCTGATGATTGATCAGGGCTATTCATGGAACTTCATTTCTGCTGCCATAGGGCTTTATCCACTGGCAGGGGTTCCTGCTGCGCTGACGGCTGGCTTTGCGGTGAAAAAATACGGACGCAGAAAAGTAATGCTCGCCAGCAGTGCCTTTCAGATATTCGCGTGCCTTATGCTTGTTCCTGTTGCCTCCGGAAATGGAGGAATATATCTCATTCAAGTGGCAATGTGTGTGGTGTTTATATCCTTTTCTCTGCTGCTCACCGTGTTCAACACCATCGCGATGGATTTTGCCCGTAAGGGGCGCGAGGGGACAGACTTTACTATGTTTATGTCTGTGACCTTCTTCGGCGGGATGTTTATAGCAGGCATAAGCGGAGCTGTTGCCCAGTATTTCGGATATGTGATTTTATTTCTTCTGTGCTCATTTATATGTCTGCTTGTGTATCTGTTGCTGGAGAATCTTTTCCACAACGGGCGCATAGCAGACACAGAAGAGTGTGAGTCCGGATGTCCGGACGGGGTACAATGATGGAGAGAACGGATAATATATCCGGCATAAAGCGGCTTCTAGAAATAGCGGGAACGAAAAAGAAATTTCTCATAGCTTCCATGCTTCTGAGTGTTACAGCAACTGCGTTACAGTTTGTTCCGGTTACCGCTGTGTATTTCATAATAAGCGAACTGGCGGAAAACGCCTCAGATATACATAAGGCGGATGTCTCATGGCTCTACCGTCTGGGCTTCATAAGTCTCGGAGCCGTGGGGATCGCAGGCATCATGCTGTATGCGGCTTTCATGTGCTCGCATATTGCGGCGTTCAATATTCTTTATGAGCTTAGGGTAAAGCTGTCCGAAAAATTGACCAAGCTTTCCATGGGTTTTTTCACCAACAGAACAACAGGCGGCATAAAGAAGATAATGACAGAGGATGTGGAGCGCATCGAACTCTTCGTGGCGCACCATATACCGGATATAACAGGTGCTGTGGTGTTCCCTGTGTTCACCGCTTTATATCTTTTTTTTACGGACTGGCGCATGGCTCTTGCGTTGTTTATTCCTCTTGGTGCCGCCTTGTATATTCAGACTCGGATGTTCTCATCTAATGACCTGTACAGAGAGTTTAATCTTGCTCTTGAGAATATGAACTCTGCCGTTGCCGAATATGTGAAGGGAATGCCCGTTGTGAAAGTGTTTAATGCGGATGCTGAATCGTTTGAATCGCTTAAAAAAAGCGTTTACTCATTCCGTGATTTGGCGTTCAGGATAACGAAGCAGTATGCGCTGATTTATCCGGCGTTTCTCACTGTTCTGTCCGCTCCGCTGTTGTTTCTTATTCCTGCCGCCGGATACTTCGGGCTGAATACGGAGGATTACACGGCATATGCGCCAAAAATATTTCTTTTTCTTATCCTCGGCAGCGGAATGTTTTTTCCGTTTCTTAAGCTGATTTTCATGGTGAACAACCTGCGTCAGATAACCGTTGGGCTTGAGCGTGTGGACGGGGTGCTGAACATGGAGGAAATGCGTGAACCTTCTGTGCCTGCCGTTCCTGACGATTCATCGGTTGAGTTTGCGGATGTCACTTTCTCTTATGGGAATGAGTCGGTACTGAAAGATGTTTCCTTCCGTGTGGAGGCGGGGAGTGTTACTGCCATAGTGGGTCCATCCGGTGCGGGGAAATCAACTGTAGGGATGCTCGCGGCAAGATTCTGGGACATACAGGACGGAGAGATAAAAATTGGCGGGGTGAACATTAAGGATATGAGTACGGAGATTTTGATGAATCACGTGTCATTCGTGTTTCAAGAGAACTTTCTTTTCTTTGATACCATTGAGGAAAATATCCGCATGGGGAACACTGACGCTGCAATGGATGATGTTGTAAATGCTGCGAAAGCTGCCTGCTGCCATGAGTTTATTGAGAATCTTCCCGATGGTTACGCAACTCTTGTCGGTGAGGGGGGAACGTATCTCTCCGGCGGTGAGCAGCAGAGAGTGGCGATAGCCAGAGCGATTCTGAAAAATTCCCCCGTGCTGATTCTTGACGAGGCAACAGCATATGCCGACCCTGACAACGAAGGGAGGATTCTTGAGGCATTTTCAAAACTTATAAAGGATAAAACCGTGCTTGTTATAGCACACAGGCTCTCGACCGTCCGCAATGCCGGACAGATCATAGTCATGGACAGGGGAAGAATCACTGAAAGAGGAATACACGAAGAACTGGTATCCGCCGACGGACTGTATGCGAAAATGTGGAGGACATATTCTTATATGCGTGAATGGAAGATCGACGTGAAAAAAGGGGGCAGAAGATGAGCTTTATATCCACGCTCAGTACGGCAGGAGCGGGAAATCCCGAAAAGCTCGCTCCGGTTTTCCTGTGGACACTTGCAGAATATGCTTTCAGAGGCGTACCTTACGGAATACTTCTGGCGGCTGTGCTTGAGTTTTATAAGCCTCTTGCCGAACCTTCGTTAACTCTTGACACCCGTCAGCTCGGCATAATCTGGATAGCTCTCGCAGCGGCTGTCGCAGTGCAGTATTTCATAAGCAGAAAAGCGTATTTCTCTGTGAATCTCGGCAGTTACGGTATTGGGGCGGAGGGGCGTATAACCATAGCAGAAAAGCTCCGCAGGCTCCCTATGGGTTTTTTCAACAGCCGTGATCAGGGAAGCATAGGAGCTTATCTGATCTCTGACTACGCTAACGTGGAGCACATGATCAGCCATCTGCTCACGCAGATAGCAGGTGCTGTGATAATGCCTGTTGTACTGCTTGTTTTCCTCGCCTTTCAGAACTGGCAGCTCGCTCTCGCGGGCGCTGCGGTTATTCCTCTGGCTCTGCCTGCTTATATGATTGCAAAAAGAATAGTTATATCCGTGGGTGTAAAACATCACAAAGCAAAAACAGCGGCATCATCACGCATGCTTGAATATTTGGCGGGTATCAGGTTCATAAAGTCCTTCGGTCTCACCGGAGTGCGTTTTGAGCGTCTGGAAAAGGCTTTTAGGGAACTGAAAAGGCTCAGCATAAAGATAGAGGCGTCCGCAGGTCCGACGGCTGTTGTCAGTACAATTATCCTCAACGCCGGGCTGACTGTAATTATAGTTGCTGGGCTGGCTTTTCTTCTGACGGGCAGGATTGATATTCCGGTATACATAACATTCCTGATTCTCGGTTCCAGAGCATTTGAACCGCTGATTCAGGCATTCATATATGTTAATGAGACGCACTATTACAATTTAAGCGTGAAAAGGGTAACCAAGCTCCTTGACGAACCTGTTCAAACCGGAGGCGGCGCGCCGAAGCCTGAGCGGTTTGATATTGAGTTCAGAAATGTTTCATTCAGCTACAATGAAACTTACGTGCTTGAGAATATAAGCCTGAAACTGCCTGAACAGAGTTTTACAGCGGTTGTAGGCACTTCCGGCTCGGGGAAAACCACTCTTACTAGGCTGATTGCCCGTTTCTGGGATACATGCGCGGGTGAGGTACTTCTCGGCGGATGTGACGTGAGAGAGTATAAGCCGGAGGATCTGCTTTCCTGCGTTTCCATGGTTTTTCAGGATGTTTATCTGTTTGATGACACTGTTTACAATAACATAGCAATAGGAAACAGGACTGCTTCAGAGTCGGAAGTTAAAGAAGCGGCGGAGAAAGCGGGTTGTGCCGAGTTCATTGAAAGGTTACCGGATAAGTACGGCTCTTTTGTGGGCGAAGGCGGTTCAAGGCTTTCAGGAGGGGAAAAGCAGAGGCTTTCCATAGCAAGAGCCATACTGAAAAATGCTCCGGTTATTCTTCTGGATGAGGCGACTGCCTCCCTTGACCCTGAAAATGAAAAGCATATTCAGGCGGCTGTGAATGAGCTTGTGAAAAATAAGACTGTACTTGTCATAGCCCACAGGTTGAACACCGTTGTGAACGCTGACAAAATAGTTGTTATGGACAGAGGGCGCATAGCGGAAGAAGGAGCGCATTCCGAACTGCTTGAGAGCGGCGGACTGTACAGACGCCTCTGGGACGAACAGCAGAGGATAAAAGACTGGATGTTCTGACCATATTTTTTTCTGTCGGCTGTTTGAGTGAATAACATCGGAACAGAGCATTTGCCGCGTATTCTTTCATCCAAACAATATTGCTTTGCCTATGTTCCGGCTGAATTAAATGTAGCAGTTGATTTTCCTTTTTAAAGAGCCTATTCTCAAATTTCATTAATGATTTAAATGAAAAGGTATTTTTATGAACAAAGGTGTTGTCTTTATTATTGCTGCTGCGGTTCTCTGGGGAACTACAGGCACAGCGCAGTTTTTTGCCCCCGAAGGGGCTTCCCCTATGACGGTCGGGGCATTCAGATTACTCGTCGGCGGAACAGGGCTTCTTCTGTTCGCTGTTTCTTCCGGCTGCTTCAAAGGAGGCGCGCCGTGGAACAAGTTTTATGTGCTTATAGGCGCCCTAGCAGTGGCGGCGTATCAGGTTACTTTCTTTACAGGTGTTAAGCTTACCGGTGTCGCTGTGGGTACGATAGTCGCCATAGGTTCCGCTCCGGTGAGTGCCGGACTTCTGGGTTATTTCATTCTGCATGAAAAAATTATGATGAGATGGTATATTTCCTCTGCTCTTGCGATTCTTGGCTGTACGCTTCTTGCGCTTTCAGGCGGGGAGGATATTCAGATCAGTATACCGGGTATAATATGCGCTTTCGGAGCGGGATTTTCCTATGCTCTTTACGCACTGCTCACCAAGATGCTTATGAGAGACCACAATGGAACAGCCGCTGTGGGGCTTATTTTCTTTTTTGGCGCTGTGT
The DNA here is from genome assembly GCF_004087915.1 of Geovibrio thiophilus. Classification (NCBI taxonomy): domain Bacteria; kingdom Pseudomonadati; phylum Deferribacterota; class Deferribacteres; order Deferribacterales; family Geovibrionaceae; genus Geovibrio; species Geovibrio thiophilus. Next base: position 1,883,054 of record NZ_CP035108.1, on the reverse strand, counting down.
TGCTTTCCCCCGTACTGCTTGTTTCAGAGGCGAGCTGGATAATGAGCTGGCAGGGCGCGGCGGTTGCCGTTCACCTCGGACTGATTACAACGACAGTATCTTATTTCTTTTTCGCGAAAGGGCTGCGAACCGTCTCTGTCTCCAGCACAGCCACCCTGTCTCTGGCTGAACCGCTTACTGCGACTATTCTCGGGATATTTATTGTGGGCGAAAGGATCAACTTCATGGTGGGCATAGGCATAATCTGCCTGTTTATGGGTATAGCGATTCTGATAATGAAGAGCAGGGCGTAAGGCATAAAAAAAACCTCCCGTTCAAGGGAGGTTCCGGTTCTTTGTTTTATAGAGCAAACCTTCTCTTCACACGGCGCATTCCCGTGATGGGGGCTGTACTAATGCTGGTGTTCAGTCCTTCTTATTATCTCTTCCTGCAACTCGTCGGTGATGTCCACGAAGTAGTCGGAGTAGCCTGCGACCCTTACGATGAGATCTCTGTAGTTTTCAGGTTTGGTCTGAGCTTCTCTGAGGATTTTTTCATCCATAACATTGAACTGTATATGGTGTCCGTCCATGCGGAAGTATGAGCGAACCAGTCTGCATACATTATCTATGCCTTCCTCAGTGTGCATAAACTCTTTCGCGAATCTTTGGTTCAGGAGCGTGCCGCCTGTGCGCAGGTGGTCGATTTTCGATGCGGATTTGATAACGGCAGTAGGACCGTGTCTGTCCGCGCCCTGAACAGGGGATATGCCTTCTGAGAGAGGTATCCCTTTTTTACGTCCGTCCGGCAGGGCGCCGATAACACTGCCGAAATACACGTGAGAGGTGGTGGGCAGAAGGTTGATTCTATGCACGCCGCCCCTTGTGTTCGGTCTGCCGTTAACGGATTTGAAGAATATCTCGAAAACCATACGCATGAGATCGTCTGCGTAGTCATTGTCGTTGCCGTATTTCGGCGTATTCTCAAGCAGCAGCGCGCGCAGCTCATCGTATCCTTCAAAATCTGCGTCCAGAGCCTTTTTCATGCCTTCAAGGCTGATTATCTGCTGATCGTAGACATTGTATTTCAGTGACGCGAGGGAGTCCGTAACGGAGCCGAGACCCACGCCCTGAATATAGGTGGTGTTATATCTGGTGCCGCCGTCGTTGTAGTCCTTGCCGTTTTTGATGCAGTCCTCCGTGAGGATAGAGAGAAAGGGCACGGGTATGAACTCGGCGAAGAGGCGCTCGATAACTATATTGCCTCTTATCTTAATATCTATAAAATAGTTAAGCTGTTTTTTGTAAGCTTCCGTCAGTTCTTCAAACGATTTGAAGTCTGCGGGAATATCCAGCCCGATCTGCTTCTGCGTATACTTGTCATGTCCGCCGTAGATGGTGAGCTCAAGTATTTTGGACAGGTTGAAGTAGCCTGAGAGGATGTAGGCTTCCGTTCCGAACGCGCCTGATTCAACGCAGCCGGAGGCTCCGCCGTTTCTGGCGTCTACTATATCTTTGCCTTGGCGCATAAGCTCCTGAATAATTGCGTCTGTGTTGAAAATGGAAGGCTGACCGAAGCCTGTTTTAACTATATGCAGAGCTCTTTTCAGGAACCTGTCCGGTGTTTTTTTGGAGATCTGTACCATTGAGCTGGGCTGAAGGAGCCTCATCTCTTCAATAACATCAAGCAGAACGTACGAAAGCTCGTTAACTCCGTCGGAGCCGTCCTCCTTAACGCCGCCGAGATTGATAAGGGCGAAGTCTGTATAGGTATTTGATTCCTTAGCCGTTACGCCCACTTTGGGAGGAGCGGGGTGGTTGTTGAACTTTATCCAGAATGAGTGAAGAAGCTCCTTTGCGCCTTCCTCGGTGATCTTGCCTGACTCAATATCAGCTTTGTAGAAAGGATAAAGGTGCTGGTCAAGCCTGCCGGGGTTGAAGGCGTCCCAAGGGTTTGTTTCAGTGATTACGCCTATGTGAACGAACCAGTAAAGCTGCAATGCTTCCCAGAAGCTTTCCGGAGCACTGCCGGGCACTTTGGAGCAGATAACGCTCATCTCCTGAAGCTCAAGCTTGCGTTTGGGGTCTTTTTCCTTGTCCGCAAGTTCTTTCAGCGCCTGTGCGTTACGCTCTGCGAAGTTTATCATGGCATCAGCCGCTATGAGCATAGCCTTAAGCTCTTCATTTTTATCAAAGGCTTCGGGGTCATTGTAGAAGTCGAGCTTTTGCATCGCCTGACGCACTTCATCTTTCAGCCCGTTAAGCCCTGTTCTGAATATTTTTTTGCCGAGAACCGTATGCCCGGGTGCTCTCTGCTCCTGAAACTCGGTGAAGACACCGGCTTCATAGGCTTTCAGCCATTCATCCGTCATATGTTCAAGCACTTTTTCCCTGTGGGACTTGCCGAACCAGAAAGGGAAAACTATTTCTTCGTGGAGTTTTCTGTTTTTTTCGTCCACTTTGAAGGAAACCTTCGGTCTTGAGTGGAGAATGTCGAAGTCCTCTTTGGAATGGATGCAGACCTCAGGGTAAGTCGGAGTGGCTTTTGGCTCGGGACCTCTTTCGCCGACAATGAGTTCGCCGTTCTGAAAGTAAAGTTCCTTGTTAGCCATTATGTAATAGAAGGCTTTTGCCCGCTGTACAGGAACAGACAGACCGTCCGCCTCGCCGCTCTTAAAGAACTCGGTTAACAAAACGCCCCTTTCGGATGATACCGTGGGCACTGCGTCTAGGCTCTCTTTACGGAGTCTTTTAATCCTGTCAGTCATATGCTTAGCCTCCTGTTTTGGTCTTAATGCCGTATCCGTTGAAGAAATCGGCAATTCTCTGCATATACTCGTCAGACGGCTTCTCTACGCCGTCCATAAGGTATTCCTGCCCCAGTCTGCGGTATTTATCCTTTCCGATCTTATGATAGGGAAGGAGATCCGCGGGGACTCCGGGAAACTGTGCCGCAAACTCTGCGACTTTTTTAAGGTTGTCCTCCGTATCCGTGACGGAGGGGATAACGGGAAACCTCAGCCTCACTTCCGCGCCGCTTTCATATATGACACGGAAGTTTTCCAGAATCTGTCTGTTAGGCACGCCGCAGTATTTTTTGTGCAGCTCTTCGTCCATGAGCTTTATGTCATAAAGAAATATGTCTGTCAGGGGTATGGATTTCTCCAGTATGCTTCTGTTCACATAGCCGGATGTATCCACGCAGGTTTTTATCCCTTTTTCCTTACAGCTTTTCAGAAGTGCCAGCAGAAACTCATGCTGAACAAAAACCTCACCGCCGGAAAAAGTTACTCCGCCGCCCGATTCCTCATAGAAGAGAATGTCTTTCTCAATCTCCTCCATAACTTCTCTGACGGTCATCTCCCTGCCCACGGTTTCCATGCTTTCCAGAACTTTTCCGCCGAGCCGGAGTTCCTTCTTTATTTTCTCAATGGCAAATCCCTTGCTTTCCGGGTTGTGACACCATATGCAGGAGAGGGGGCAGCCTTTGAGGAAAACTGTGGTACGTATGCCCGGACCGTCATGGACAGCGTATTTCTTTATGTCAAACACTATACCTTTTATTATACACCTCAAAAGAGACTAAAACAATCTTAAATAAATTGTTTTTTACTTTTTCTTGCCGAGATACGCTTCCTGAACCTTGGGGTCGTTGAGCAGGTCTGTCGCGGAGCCCGCAATAGTCACCTTGCCCACATCAAGAACATAGCCTCTGTCAGCGAGTTTGAGAGCGGCTTTGGCATTCTGCTCCACAAGGAGGACTGTAACGCCGCTTTTTGAAATCTCTTTGATGGCGGTGAAGATCATTTTGACAAGGATAGGCGCTATGCCGAGTGAGGGCTCATCCAGAAGGAGGAGCTGAGGCTTCGCCATAAGGGCTCTGGATATGGCGAGCATCTGCTGCTCACCGCCGGAGAGAGTTCCCGCAAGCTGTTTGCGTCTTTCCAGAAGCCGGGGGAAGAGGGCGTATATCCAGTCCAGAGTGTCTTTATCTATGCTTTTTTTAACGAAAGCGCCTATTTTTATATTCTCTTCCACTGTGAGCGTTCCGAAAACCTGCCGCCCTTCGGGGGAGTGTGAAACTCCTTCCCTCACTATTTTGTGAGCGGGCATTTTTGCAAGGTCAACATCTTTATAGAGAATATGCCCTGCCTTCGGTTTTATGAGACCGCTTATGGTGCGGAGCGTAGTTGATTTTCCGGCGCCGTTTGCGCCGAGAACGGAGACTATCTCCCCCTTGTTTACCTCAAAGCTGATCCCTTTGATAGCCTGAATGCTGCCGTAATTGACGAAGAGGTCTTTAACTTCCAAGAGTTTCTCTGCCATGTCAGTTTTCCTCCTCCTCATCATCCTCGCTGCCGAGATATGCTTCAATAACCACTGGGTCGCTCTGTATGTATTCAGGGTCTCCTTCGCTGATTTTTTTGCCGAAGTTTATCACTGTAATCTTGTTTACAAGCTGCATAACCATGTCCATGTCATGCTCAATCAGAAGAACAGTTATTCCTGAATCTTTAATTCTCTTAATAAGCTCCATGAGCTCAAAGGTTTCCTTCTCGTTGAGCCCCGCTGCGGGCTCATCAAGGATAAGGAGTTCCGGCTCAGTGGCAAGGGCTCTGCCTATCTCAACCCGTCTCTGTATGCCGTAGGCAAGGGACTGGGTGGGGATTGTGGCGTATTCGGAAAGCCCCATGAGCTTCATGATGTCTTTCACCTTCAGCCAGTTTTCCTTTTCGTCCTTTTTGTAGAAGGGGGTACTGAAGAGTCCCTGAAACCATGTCTGTTTGGATTTCTGATGGCGTCCGGAGATAATGTTCTCCGCTACGCTCATCTTGCCGAACAGGCGGATGTTCTGGAATGTGCGGACAATGCCCTTGCCCGCTATGTCACAGGGGTGCATTCCCGCTATGTTTTCACCTTTCCAGATAATTTCACCTTCTTCAGGCTTATATATCCCCGTGATGCAGTTGAACGCCGTGGTTTTGCCGGCGCCGTTGGGTCCTATGATTCCGTATATATCACCCTCGTTTACGCTGAAGGAGAGTTTATCCATGGCGACAACGCCGCCGAAAACTTTTGTAACGCTCTTAAGCTCAAGCAGACTCATGCCTAATCCTCCGTTACATATTTCGGCAGTTTGCCGTATTTAGCGGGGAACATGCCTTCCGGACGGAGAATCATGGAGACAACCATAGCCAGACCGAAAACAAAATATCTTGCGGTAGCAAACTCCCTGAATATTTCGGGAAGAACGAACATGATGAACGTACCCGCCAGAATACCGGGGATAGATGCCTTGCCGCCCACGAGAACGATGGCAAAGAAGATTACCGATGTCATGAAGTTGAATGCTTCGGGACTCACGGCAGCGTATTGTATTGAGAACACGAAACCGGCGAGACCTGCAAGCGCAGCACCGAGAGCAAAGGAGAAGACCCTGTAGAACCGTGTGCTTATGCCTAAGCTTTCCGCGGCTATGGGATCTTCCTGAATATAGTGCAGGGCTCTGCCCACCTTGCTTTTCTCAAGGTTTCTGATCATAAGAAGAGTGAACAGCAGAAGGAAGAAGGCTATGTAGTATATTGTGAGACCGTCGTCCAGATAAAAACCGAATACTGTGGCGTCCAGCCCGAATATTCCGTTGGGACCGCCTGTGAGCCCGAACAGGTCGTTTTTAAGAGCCTGTTCAAACACTATGTTCATGCCGATCGTCGCAACAAGGAGATAATCCCCCCTGAGATGGACTATGGGTGTTGAGAGTATTATCGCGAAAAGAGCCGGTATTATTACAACAAGAGGAAGAGCCCAGAGAATATTCAGTCCGAAATGGACATTCAGAACAGCCGTTATGTACGCTCCCATCCCGAAGAAGAGGGCGTGCCCCATGTCAAACATTCCCGCGCGTCCGAGAACTATGTCCAGACTGAGTGCCACCACAGAGTAAATGCAGAAGGTTGTCACAACCGTGAGCCATCTGGGGTCATTTACCACAGGGAAAAGAGCCAGAAAGGCAAAAAGTACCGCGTATCCTATAAATGCTTTGTTTTTCATTACACCTTCTCCGCTACGCGCTCACCGAGAATACCTGTGGGGCGTACGATAAGTATCAGTATAAGCAGGATGAAGGTGAACGCCTCCGCCCATGAGGATGAAACATAACCGGCTATAAGGGCGGTGAACAGCCCGAGCATATAGCCGCCGACCATCGAACCGGGGATGTTGCCGATTCCGCCGAGGATTGCCGCTATGAATGCGTTAAGACCGTAGATCCATCCGAGGTTGAAGCTTATTCCTCTGTAGTACATTCCTATGAAAAGACCTCCGACGGAGCCGAGAACCGCGCCGACTACGAAGATGATCATTATTATCATGTTGACGTTTATGCCCATCAGTTTTGCCACGTCCTGATTTATGGCGCTGGCTCTGATGGCTGTTCCCATTTTGGTGTAGTTGATAAAAAGAGTGAGGGAAACCATGAGAACGAGAGTGATTATTATCATTGCCGCCTGAACGAAGGTTATGCTTATGCCGTATACTGTCCAGCTCGCAGCAGGAAGAATGTCAGAGGGAAAGATCGTGATGTTGGGACCCCAGATAAGCATGATCCCGTTCTGGATCATCATTGAGGCTCCGAGAGCGGAAACAACCGCCGAAAGTCTCGGTGCTGTGCGCAGGGGGCGGTAGGCAACCCTTTCCACCAGCAATGCCACAGCAGCGGCGACAAGCGCCGTCAGCACGAATACCATAATAACAACCATAGACTGAGGCATAACGCCCATGCCTATAAGCTGAGTGTAAAACATCAGACCTATATAGGCGGATAAGGCAACAAGATCACCGTGTGCAAAGTTGATGAGCTTCATAACCCCGTAAACCATTGTATAGCCGAGGGCTACCAGCGCATAAATGCTGCCGATGATCAAACCGTTGACTACCTGTTGAAGAAATATATCCATACGCTTTTCCTTAATATTTCGTCATTCTAAGTATAGGGAAGCGAGTCTCTTTCCTTTACCTAGAAAGATGAAACCCCCTATGGGAATAATGAGTAAAAAGGGGCGGCGGACTGCGCCGCCCCTGAGTATTGTAAATGAGTGTTATTTTTTGGGGTATGCAACTTCGTAGCTGCCGTCAGCTTTGATGTTGTAAACCATGAACGTGGAACCTACACGTTCGCCGTTTTTGTCCCATTTAAGCTTGCCGGAAAAACCGTCAAGCTCGTTTGCGTGAAGCCAGTCTGACATTTTTTTAGTGTCAGTTGACTGTGTTTTTTCAATAGCAGTGAGGAACGCAAACATACCGTCAGCATTCAGCAGAGCCCATATGGAGGGGATCTCTTTACCGTATTTGGCGTTGTAGGCAGCGAGGAATTTTTTTGCGCTGTCATAGGGAAGCATGTCGGGAGTGGGAACGTTAACGATTTTCGCGTCTTTTGCCGCCGCGCCTGCAAGCTTAACAAAGTCAACGTTGTCGTTCGCGTCGCCGCCTATGAATTCAGCGTTGATACCGAGCTGTTTCTGCTGAGCGCGGATGAGACCGCCGTCTGCATAGTAGCCTGCGAAGTAAATTACATCAGGGTTAAGAGATTTCATGCTTGTGAGAACAGGCGTGAAGTTCTGGCTGTTTGCTTTGATTTTGCCTGAGTACACAATATTGCCGTTTACCTTTTTAACTTCAGCGGTAACAGCGTCAGCAAGCCCCTGTGCATAGCTTGAGTGGTCAGAAAGGATTGCTATGCGTTTGAATTTTGCAGCGTTTACCATGTAGTCGGCTGTGAACGCCGCGTTGGCTGAGTTGGGGTTGGAGTTTCTGAAGAATGTCCAGTAGCCGTTTTTGGTAAGAGAGTCGCTTGTTCCGTCAGTTGTCTGAAGAACGCCGGCACGGAAATAAGTTCTCTGAGCAGCTTCAGCAGCGCTTGAAGTGTAGGAACCGATAATCATGATAACGCCTTTTTCAACAAGTTCTTTGGCGCAGATAGCCGCTTTCATCGCCTGAGCTTCATCATCGCATGTGAAAACTTCAAGCTTTTTGCCAAGCAGTCCGCCTTTGGCGTTGTACTGCTCCGCAAGAAGTCTTGCAGCGTTGTCAATACCTTGTCCTTCGTTGGCGTATTCGCCTGTGATAGGCGCCTGTACCCCGATTTTGATAGTGTCAGCAGCAAACGCTCCAACAGCGAAAAATGCGCTCACCATCAGCATAAGTGACAGACTAAACAGTTTTTTCATAGCTTCCTCCTGCTAGTTAGTGTTGTATTCTATCAATGATCATTGATTAGAATATCATTTCACAAAAACTCCTTTTCTAAAAGCCTGACCTGAATAAATTACTCCGCTTCCATATGAGGATAGCCTATAGCCAGCGGCGGCACAAAGGTTTCTTTTACCGTGCGGGTATTTACCCAGCGGACAAGGTTCAGGTAGCTGCCTGCCTTATCGTTTGTGCCCGATCCTCTGCCGCCTCCGAAAGGCTGCTGTCCGACAACTGCCCCTGTGGGCTTGTCGTTTATGTAGAAGTTGCCAGCCGCGTCCTCAAGCAGCTCGAAAGCTGTGATGATCGCGTTTCTGCATCCGGCGAAGATTGAGCCTGTGAGGGCGTATTCGTTGCCCGAGTTGCAGAGTTTCAGGTATTCCTCATATTTTTCATCTTCATAGAAGGTAACAGTCAGAACGGGTCCGAAGATTTCTTCTCTGAAGGTTTTGAATTCAAGGTTCTGTGTGGTGATTACAGTGGGTTCAATGAACCAGCCTTTTGAGCTGTCATAGCCGCCGCCGATAACAATTTCCGCGTCTTTTGCCTGTTTGGCGTAGTCAATGTACGCTATGATAGACTCATACGCACGTTTTGAGACGACTGCGGTCATGAAGTTTCTGAAATCCATGGGGGAGCCCATCTTGATTTCGCCGACAAGCTCTTTAACCTTTTTGAGGTAAGCTTCCCTCATGCCGAAAGGTACATAAGCTCTTGAAGCCGCAGAACATTTCTGTCCCTGATACTCAAAAGCGCCTCTTACTGAGGCAACAGCCAGTGCGTCAACATCTGCTGATTTGTGAGCGAAGATGAAGTCCTTGCCGCCCGTTTCGCCGACAATTCTCGGGTATGACTTGTATTTGTAGATGTTTTTGCCGATTGTTTCCCAGATATTTTTGAAAACGCCTGTGCTTCCTGTGAAGTGGATGCCGCCGAAATCGGGGCTGGAGAAGGTTGCCGCTGATATGTCTTTCGCATCGGAGGGTACATAGTTTACCACACCGTCCGGCAGTCCCGCTTCCTTAAAGATCTTCATAAGAAGATTTGGGACATAGGCTGCGTCACCTGACGGTTTCCAGAGAACCACGTTGCCCATCATCGCAGGAGCGAGGGGGAGGTTGCCTGAAATAGCCGTGAAGTTGAAAGGAGTTACAGCGAGAATGAAGCCTTCAAGAGGACGGTACTGGAGAGAGTTCCATACGCCCTTGGAGTTATGGAGAGGCTGTTCCGCATATATCTGCTGCATGAAGTAAACATTGAAACGGAGAAAGTCTATCAGTTCGCAGGCGGAGTCGATTTCAGCCTGAACGGCGGTTTTGCCTATAGAGAGCATAGTTGCGGCGTTCATCTGCGCGCGGTATTTCGTGGAGATCAGCTCTGCGACTTTAAGAAAGATGCCGGCTCTGTGATACCAAGGCATTTTGCCCCATGCTTCTCTGGCTGTCATGGCGGCGTCTATTGCCTGCTGAATTTCGGGCTGACCCGCTTTGTGATATTTACCGAGTTTGATTGAGTGATCAAAAGGGGCTGTTATTTCGACAGTATTGCCTGTCTTTACTTCTTTGCCGCCGATAACGACGGGTATTTCTATGTATTTCTCAGAAAGTTCTTTCAGGGCGGCTTTGAGCTCTTTCTTCTCTTTGCTGCCTTCACGGTATTCAAATATCGGCTCGTTCTGGGGGAATGGTACGTTAAATACGCTGTTATTCATTCTTTACTCCTTATATTTTATTTAACTGTTTATCTTCCGCAGGTGAGAAAGCCCTTGATAGCCGAACCGACTATTGCGGGGTTTTCTTTCAGTCTGCGGATGCTGTACGGCAGCCAGTCTTCTCCGAAAGGAGTGTAAATGCGGAGTCTGTGTCCTTCCGCAAGAAGTCTCTTACGAAGCTCAGAACGCACTCCGAGAAGCATCTGGAATTCGTACTCATGTTTTTCAAGCTTATACTTTTTGATGAGCTCCATAGCGCCGTTTATAAGAACATCATCGTGTGTGGCTATGCCCACATACGCCTTCTTCTGAAAAAGCAGCTCAAGGCACTCAAGGAAATTTTCCTGAACCTTCTTTCTGTTGTTGTAGGCTATTTCGTCGGGTTCCTTGTAGATGCCTTTGCAGAGACGGATATTCGCCTGTTCGGTTGATGCGGTAATGTGCTTTATATCGTCCTGTGTGCGTTTAAGGCACGCCTGAAGAACTGTTCCGCAGCTTTTAGGCATTTCCTTGCTGAGTGTGAGGTAAAGGTCGATGGTGTAGTCTGTGTAGGGGTGGTTTTCCATGTCTATGCGGACAAAGATCCCTTTGCCGTACGCATAGTTTATGACTTCCGTCATATACTTGGTGGATGTTTCCTGATTAAGGAGTATCCCGAATGCTGTGGGTTTGATGGATATGTTGGTATCGAGGTTTTTTGTCTTGATGTTGTCAAGAACAAGCTTGTACATTTCGACAGTTTGTTTGGCCTTATTAATGTCGTCCGTAAACTCGCCAAGCAAATCAATAGTTCCCATTGCGCCTTCGCTGTTGAGAGCTTGGGTCATGCTGAAGGCGTCTTCGGGGGTAGCCCCGGCAACGTACCTTTTCGCAAAAAAACCGACAAACGCTTTCGGCATGTAAGGCATGGAATTCGCGATCAATGTGTTAAACATTTCCTTCTCCGATTTTAAAAAGTCGGCGGAGTGTTGACCCATAGGAGTACGGTCTCACCGTCATAAGTGTTTCTCCATCTATGTGGAATGTTGGAGTTGTATACAGCGCTGTCGCCCGCATTAAGCACCATTGTCTTTTTATCGAGCGTTATCTCCACCTGACCGTGAAGCACGTATACAAACTCCTCCCCAACATGCAAATTGTAGTCGTTTCCGCTGTATGCCCCTTTTTCAAGTATATGGTACAGCGGCTCCAGAACAGAGTTGGCTCCCTTGGGTTTAAGAGATTCGTAAACAACTCTGGACGCCTTGGAAGTTAACTTAACCCGTTCATTTTTCCGAACAACGACAGAGTCTTTTTCTCCTTCGGCTACGTCAAAGAAAGAGGTTATCGTCACTCCTAACGCCTCGGATATTTTACGAAGACTGGCAACGGTGGGTGAAACAAGGTTCCGCTCAACCTGTGAAAGGAAAGATATACTGCATCCGCTGACTTTCGCCATATCGCGGAGAGACATTTTACGCTCATGTCTCAGATCTTTTACTTTCTTGCCGAAGTCCAAAATATACCTCTTTTATATTTCACTATGCTGTTCATTATACTGAACATTAATGAGATGTCAATGGATTTGGATGGCTCCGAAGTTCACTGCGAAGGTGTAAGTAATGACCTATTGTAATTGTAATACTTATTACAAAGTACATCTTTTTCTGTTTGGAAGATAACAAATGATTTCCCTGAAGGTGTTTTATATTATAAAAAAAGGATAGGGTATATTGAGCAAATGCCGCTTTTCTCAAAGTTTTTCGTGTTAACAATGATAAAAAGTTTTGAACATTTTATCAGTAGTGAAAAATTAAACACATGCTTTTCCAAAACGCTGTTTATTGTAGGCAAGCTTACAAAGAGCCGAATGCCGGCTGAAAAAGAATGTTCAGAAGATTTTAAAAAAAAATTCAGTTTCTTTGTTTTTTATAGGAAACATAAATGAAAAATAAGATGGCTTGGGGCTGGCTTATTCTGCCCCTTTTTTTTATCTAAAAAATAACATCAGCATTATCAATGCCATATATAATGAATTGAAAAAAGGGTTTTTCTGATGATTCCAATATTTTCTGTTTTACGCTAGTATTTTCTGATATTAAATGTTCAGTTCACTGCCGCACAGGCAGCTTAGAAATTTAGCATTTTTTATAGTTTGACTAGCAAATAGTTCACTGCCGCACAGGCAGCTTAGAAATTATAAAACTATTAAAATTAATGGAGCAGAAGGTTCACTGCCGCACAGGCAGCTTAGAAAAGTTTCCAAGGCACGGTCGTTGATGAAATAAAGTTCACTGCCGCACAGGCAGCTTAGAAAATAATTTCATCACGCCCCGCATTCGAGAAAAAGTTCACTGCCGCACAGGCAGCTTAGAAATTAACAGCGTAATCCTTATCACACATTAAAGCGTTCACTGCCGCACAGGCAGCTTAGAAATATTCCACCAGTTCTTGATTTTAGAATTTCATGTTCACTGCCGCACAGGCAGCTTAGAAATTTTGGAAGTTTTACATTTTCATGTCTATATTGTTCACTGCCGCACAGGCAGCTTAGAAACATTCCGATGACGGATGTGCGATAACTTCGATGTTCACTGCCGCACAGGCAGCTTAGAAATATAATATGATCACCAGTTGATGAAACTTCATGTTCACTGCCGCACAGGCAGCTTAGAAAGTAATCCTCTGCAAGACAACGGAGATAGTCTTGTTCACTGCCGCACAGGCAGCTTAGAAACTGATCTGGTTTTTCTCCAGTCCGGAATAATCGTTCACTGCCGCACAGGCAGCTTAGAAATGCAGAACCATCGGAAACGAAGATGATTGACCGTTCACTGCCGCACAGGCAGCTTAGAAATACCTAAAGCCCCTCCCCCACCTTAAAAAGGGGTTCACTGCCGCACAGGCAGCTTAGAAAATAAATAGAGAAGCCAAAAAGGGTATAAGGGTGTTCACTGCCGCACAGGCAGCTTAGAAACCTAGCAAAAAAAATCAGCGCAATGGGCAGCTGTTCACTGCCGCACAGGCAGCTTAGAAAAATTACGAATCCCCGCAATTTTGACGGCAGTAGGTTCACTGCCGCACAGGCAGCTTAGAAAGATATGCAAACGTGCCGAAGCGCCTTTGGTTTGTTCACTGCCGCACAGGCAGCTTAGAAAACGCTCGGCGGGCGTGTGGCGCGCCGTACGCTGTTCACTGCCGCACAGGCAGCTTAGAAAGCAGTCGAACCAGTCAAAACCGTGAGCTTGTCGTTCACTGCCGCACAGGCAGCTTAGAAATGAACACTTCACAAAAAGCTGCCCGCTGTCGTGTTCACTGCCGCACAGGCAGCTTAGAAAGCTCATGCGCCCCGTGAGGTCAGCGAGTATCAGTTCACTGCCGCACAGGCAGCTTAGAAATGTCAGCCTCAGCCTGTTTCAGTGTGGTAATCGTTCACTGCCGCACAGGCAGCTTAGAAATGAGAGCAAAGGAGACTCCTTCCCCACTACCCGTTCACTGCCGCACAGGCAGCTTAGAAATCTCTAAGTATGTCCCTGATGTTCCTCGGAACGTTCACTGCCGCACAGGCAGCTTAGAAAGCCAGATTCAAGGTTGACGAAGATCAGGCACAGTTCACTGCCGCACAGGCAGCTTAGAAAATTCAAAAGCCGGGTGCGATCTCGGTCTGGCTGTTCACTGCCGCACAGGCAGCTTAGAAATTTCAGCCATGCGGCGGAGCGCTGTTCATAACGTTCACTGCCGCACAGGCAGCTTAGAAAAATGGTAAGCCTTTCCTCTAATAGTATTTTCTGTTCACTGCCGCACAGGCAGCTTAGAAATTAGCCTGTCTCTTCAGCAGCGGGCGGCAATTGTTCACTGCCGCACAGGCAGCTTAGAAATTGTGATTTATCTTGCATTACAGACGATTTTCGTTCACTGCCGCACAGGCAGCTTAGAAATCATCTCGCCATTCCGCATCAATGACAAAAAAGTTCACTGCCGCACAGGCAGCTTAGAAAAATATAAATGATAGACCGCACGAAAAATGATCGTTCACTGCCGCACAGGCAGCTTAGAAATTTTGCCTTATCTTCTTCTTCTTCTTCCGGTTCACTGCCGCACAGGCAGCTTAGAAATGTCAAGCTTAAGAGCCTTTTTCTAGCTGAAAGTTCACTGCCGCACAGGCAGCTTAGAAAGGAATAATCTTCGGCTGAAAACTCAGATACTTGTTCACTGCCGCACAGGCAGCTTAGAAATTAAGCTGTTTTCCTGCCACTTTTCCCCCTGTGTTCACTGCCGCACAGGCAGCTTAGAAAATCGACCCCACATTTCGGCTACAGCGCAGATCGTTCACTGCCGCACAGGCAGCTTAGAAAGCAATGCGGGCATTCATAAGAGACGACACCGTGTTCACTGCCGCACAGGCAGCTATTTCTACACCCAGTTTTCGAGTTTCAGTTTTTTTATTCTCTCAAATTCCTTTGTGTTATTTGTTACCAAAGTTGCATTAATTGAAACTGCATGGGCGGCTATGAGCATATCCATTGAACCTATGACATTTCCATTTTTTTCAAGTTCGGCTCGTATTTCTCCATAAGCCGCCGCCGCTGCATTGTCAAAATCCAAAATCTCAAGCGGCGCCACAAACAGTGCTAGGGCGTCCCTGTTTTTATGAATGTTCTGGCTTTTACTTACACCGTATTCAAGTTCAGCAAGGGTTATAACGGAAATGCCGATTGAACCCAGAGGAAATGATTGAAACTTATCAACAATTTCCATAGGCTTCTGTCTGATGATATAAATGCAGATGTTCGTATCCAGCATGTACATTAAAAGACCTCTCTTTCCTGAATCTCAGGCTGGTTTCTCTCGTTCATAAATGAGCCGTCAAACATATCAAGAGAGAGCCTGAAATTTTCCCAGACATCGCCTTCTGACACCAGAATGATCATGTTGCCTATTTTCTTTATACGAACTTTGTCAACATCAAAACTGTATTCCTTTGGAAGCCGCACAGCCTGACTGTTTCCGCTTTTAAAAACCTTTGCATAGCTCATGGCGCACCTCATGTATATACAATATAAGATATACGGGATTATGCAACCTGATTATGGAATGTTTTTGAAAAAACATTTTGTTCACTGCCTCAAAGACAGATAATGAATAACAAAAAGCAAACTTTCTTGCATCTATGCTATAATTATTGAAAAAAACAAGGGGAGAACAGTGGACTCATTTACTCCATCCGATATGAAGACCATACTGCATTCCAAGCGGGCAAATCTATACTATCTCGAACATTGCCGTGTGCTGGTGAATGGCGGGCGTGTCGAATACGTTGTGGAAAAAGGGAAGGAGTCAAATTACTACAATATCCCCATTGCCAATACAACAGTGCTCCTTCTTGGTTCCGGCACATCGCTGACTCAGGCGGCGGTACGTGAACTTTCCAAAGCAGGGGTTATGGTTGGTTTTTGCGGCGGTGGAGGAACGCCTCTTTTCAGTGCGATGGAAATGAATACTGACATTATGTGGTTTTCACCCCAGTCTGAGTATCGTCCCACAGAATATTTACAGGCGTGGGCGAAGTTTTGGTTTGATGATGTGCTGAGACTTGAGGCTGCAAAAATGTTTCAACATGCACGCATAGAGATGATAGGTAAAAAATGGCTTAACAGCAGGTTTTTTGAAGACAAGAGATTTGAGATTAATGAAAACATGTTGAAAAAGGCTCTGGGGAAGGTTTCTGCTGAAATAAAGGAAGCAAAAAGCACGGAAGATCTTCTTTCTTCAGAGGCGAAGCTCACAAAACTGCTTTATAAGCTTGCCGCCGAAGCATCCGGTTATGAAGATTTTACCAGAGCAAAACGAGGCAGCGGAACAGATATGGCAAACAGATTCCTTGATCACGGCAATTACCTTGCCTATGGTCTGGGGGCTACGGTTGCGTGGGTGTTGGGACTGCCGCACGGGTTCGCCGTTCTGCATGGAAAAACAAGACGTGGCGGGTTGGTTTTTGATATAGCTGATCTTATCAAGGATTCCGTTATCCTTCCTCTTGCGTTTATTTCAGCTCGTGACGGTGACGATGAGCGTATGTTTCGTCAGGGATGTATAGATTCTCTTGTTCAGAATGAATGTCTCGATTTTATGATAGATACTGTAAAAGAGGTTGCGTCTGAGATGAAGAGTCGCTGCCGATGAATGTTATTTTTGTTTCCCAATGCCATAAAAACGCCCTGAAAGAAACACGCAGGGTTTTGGACCAGTTTGCCGAGCGTATTGGAGACCGCACATGGCAGACATCCATTACTCATGCCGGACTGGTAACTGTGCGGACGCTTCTGCGCAAAACAGCCAGAAAAAACACAGCCGTAGCTTGCCACTGGGTACGTGGGAAAAACAGAACGGAATTGATGTGGATCGTTGGCAATGCCTCATCCTTCAATTCCGGCGGTGCGGTTCCCACCAACAGAACAGAAAGAAAAATCCTCCGTTCGGACTCTGAAAATGACTGGCAGACAGGTGAAATCATCAAGCTTCTGGTTTCTCTCGCCGCTCTTCTTCATGATTTAGGTAAAAGCTGCGAAAGCTTCCAGAAAAGTCTGGAAAATACAAAACCTCAAAAGAGCTTAATCCGTCATGAATGGCTCTCAGTGCTGCTTATAAAGCAGTTTATCGGTTCAGATGATGACACGGGCTGGCTGAACAGACTGGCAGATGGGGATATAAGTTTTCCATCCTCTGTTATTAAACCTAAAAACACGGCAAAGCCGTTTTCCGGTTTGCCGCCTGTTGCTTCTGCCGTGTGCTGGCTGATAGTTTCCCATCACAGAATGCCGTATAACGATGAGCCTAATGAAATTGATAATCTTCCGGAGGCCATAAACGCCGAATGGTGCCGCTCAAGTATTACTGATGAAGATGCGATTGATGGCTATTTTAAATTCCCTATGGGAACCCCTGCGGATAGCGAAAAATGGAGAAAGGCTGCCGCAAAGGCAGCAAAGCGTACTTTACAGCATCAGAATATCTTCACTACAGAGCTTTATGATCCTTACATTATAAATATTTCCCGTATGGTGCTGATGCTTGGGGATCATATTTATTCATCCTTAAAAAGCAGTCTGGATAGAGTAAACGGCGATCCTGATTTCCCGCTTTACGCCAATACAGCCAATGCCGATAGAGGCGCTAAAACTAAAAACCAGAAGTTAGATGAGCACCTTCTGGGAGTGCACAAATTTTGCGGACAAATTATGCACGGTCTGCCGGGTTTGCGGAAATCGTTGCCTGTTCTGGGGTTTCATAAACGCCTCAGAGAAAGGAGCGCACTAAGCAAATTCAGATGGCAGGACAAGGCGTATGATACTGCCTCTTCCGTTCGTGAGGCTACAGAGCAAGGCGGCTTCTTCGGTATAAACATGGCATCAACCGGATGCGGCAAAACGATTGCCAATGCCAGAATAATGTATGCGCTTGCGAACGGCGATACCGGAGCCCGTATGACCATTGCTCTGGGGCTGCGTACGCTCACTTTACAAACAGGTAATGAATATGCAGATATGCTTGGTTTTGATTATTCGACATTGGCAGTGCTTGTGGGCGGAATGGCGATGAAGGAACTTCATGAGCTTAATAAAGAAGAAAATACAACATACGGAGAATCATCAGAAGAGCTGCTTCCTGAAAATTCTTATATCCAATACGAAGGCAATATTGACGATTCCCCGATCGGCGACTGGCTTAAAAGAACAAGAGGTGCAGACAAGCTTGTGAATGCTCCGGTTCTGACCTGCACAATAGATCATATTATGCCGGTCTCGGAAGGAACAGCAGGAGGGAGGCAGCTTGCTCCCATGCTGAGACTTATGACCGGAGATCTGGTTTTGGATGAACCTGACGACTATGATATTGATGATTTGTATGCCTGTACCCGTCTGGTTTACTTTGCCGGACTTCTGGGGAGCAGGGTTCTTCTTTCTTCCGCAACCGTGGCTCCGGCAATAGCTGAAGGGCTTTTCAAGGCGTATGCGGCAGGCAGGGAGGCACATAATAAAAACAGAGGGCAGGAGCACAGCCGGAATATTGTCTGCGGCTGGTTTGATGAGTTCACTTCTCATGCCGAAACAGATGTTTCCGGGGGAGTTTTTGCAGGTCTGCATTCTGAATTTGCATCAAAAAGAGCGGAGAAACTGACCAAATCGGAAGTGCGAAGACGGGCTGCGATTATTCCTGTTGTGGATGGCGTATACAGCCACAGAGAGTTGATCGAAATAATAATAAACGCAGCTAAGGAGCTACACGGGCATAACAGCTTTAAGGATGAAAAAAGCGGCGCAGAATCAAGTTTCGGGCTTGTGCGCATAGCAAATATCAATAACCTTGTCGGGCTTGTGAAGGCTTTTGCGGATCAGGACACAGGGGATGACTATGCGGTGCATATATGCTGCTACCACTCCCGCTTTCCGATGGTTCTTCGTTCGGAGATAGAAAAAAATCTGGATTCTCTGCTTAAACGCGGAAAGGGGAAAGACATCGCTTCAAATCCGGTGTTCCGCAATTCTGTTCGCAAATATCCAGATAAAAAGCACCACATATTTATTGTTTTTGCTTCTCCGGTGGCGGAGGTTGGCAGGGATCACGACTATGACTGGGCGGTTATAGAGCCTTCCTCAATGCGTTCTGTCATACAGATAGCCGGACGCGTCCGCAGACACAGGGACGGAGAGTGGGACAAGGTAAATATCTATGTGCTTGATAAAAACATAAATGCGATGAAAGGACGGGGAGCTCCATACAGCAGACCGGGGTTCGAGAAAGGTTCATCCTGCATGTCAAAGCAGACCATGACGGAACTAATTAGGGCAGAACAGATTGAAACAGTGAACGCTCTGCCGAGAATTATGGAAAAGACAGCAGCAAACCACAAAGATAACCTGTCTGACTTTGAGCATTATTGTTTGAGGCGTGTTCTTACTGATGAAACAAACAGGGAAGTTTTTACAACAGCTCGTTTCTGGAATACGGATGCGTATCTTTCTGCCTACATGCAGTACAAAAAGCCGTTCAGAAAAGAGGATGGAAAAAGCATTGAGTACGTGCCTGTCTATAATAGCAATACGGTGATAATGCACAGACTGGAGGAAGGTAAGCTAGTGGTTGATGGCGAACTCTTCAAGTGGGTTGGTAAACCTGATGCGGACTTCTTTATACCCCTTGATTATGAAGAACTGATAGAGGAGCTTGCGGAAGTTAAAGGAATGAGCGAAGAGGAATGCTCTGTACGTTTCGGGACATTCTCACTGACAATGCGTGATAAAGATTTGGATTCATACAGCTATAATGAATATCTGGGGATATTCAAGGAGGAATGAAGAAATAGCTAATGTCTAAAATGAATAATTTCAATTAATTTTGCGGAGGTGCAAAAGTATGAATGACTCTGACCATTTTCAGGCAAAACTCCTGAGAGAACTTATTGAGAAGTTCATTCAGGAAAGGCTGAAGCCGAAGATTGAGGAACAGAAGAAAAAGCTGGATAAAACTTCGACTCAGCTTGAGAGAGATGCGATTGAAGAAAAAATCCATTCTCTCATTATTAACTACAGAAGGGAGGAGTGGCTGCGGGATGCTGCGAAACGTTCGCAGCAGATTAAACTTGCCACTCACATTCCTAAATTTACCCACCCTATGGCAGAAGCATCACCAATCTATTTTAAATCTGATAAAACCGATTGTAATAACCTTGTTAACTCATCTTGTACAAAAGTTGCTTACGTTGATGGAACTGGAAATGCAGCGGTTAACGATGTTTTTACTTTTTTGAATAAAGAGCACAACGGTGAGAAGCTTCTGAACATGGTATCACGCAGGTCTTCGGTGCTTGCGGGTGCTATGAGCGACAATATTGACGAAGCTTATGAATGGATTGATGCTTTTTATGCTATGTTTAAAGCTAAAGCTCCTGCATCACATACACTGATGAAGCAGGTTTATTTTCCTTTGGGTGATGGTAGTTATCATCTTATCAGCCCAGTCTTCCCCACTTCTCTTGTGCACGAGATACATGAGATTGTGAAGGATGAGCGTTTTTCAGATACTGCTGTGGCAGCCAGAAAAGCTCATAAAAATAATGACGTTAACGAAACAGGTTATAAAACTTTTCCTGCGCTTTTGTATATGTATTATTATAGTGGAGTCAGGGCGCTTAATATCAGTTTTCTAAATAGCCTGCGAAGCGATAGTGGTAGAAATGGGGCAGGTGTTCTCTTTGCTTCTGTACCGCCTAACTGGAGAAGTAAATCCCTAACCCCTGTTAACAGTGAATCAGTATTCCATGGCAGGTTTACCTACCGCACATTTGTTAAAGAGCTTCTGAATGAGATCCATGAGCTTGCAAAAAGTAATTACGACAATTTCCATATCCGCGAAGGTGTTAAGAACCTTGTGAAGGCTATGTCATATGAACTTGCTGATTTATCCTATGAAATGCTGGAACTGCCTGCCGGATGGAGCAAGAACCCCGAATGCCGCCTGAATTATTATGAGAAGCTTTGGCTTGATCCTTTTTCAGACGCTGAGGGGAGCAGAGAAGCTTATATCAGCGGCAAATGGTGCGGTGAAGTGGCAAAACGCTTTGCCCGCTGGCTGACTAAGCAGATCAGGGATAAAAACAAGGATGCCGTAATTACTGATCCGGATGTGTGGAGCGAAATAGCAGAATACGTTCTTGATGATGTGAGGAGGGGGAATCGTGATGAACAGTAAACCGGATTACTTAATGCTGATCCCCCGGCTGAAGGTGCAGAATGTCAACTGCGTTTCAGGCCCGTTGACATGGGGATTTCCTGCTGTTTTTGCTTTTACAGGGTTCATACATGCCCTCAGCCGAAGCTTGGAAAACGGAATAAAGCTGGACGGAGCAGGGATCTCCAGCCATAAATTTGAACCTCAGGTGCATAAGTCAGGTTATACGAATATTTTTCGTCTTTACCGTGCTCCGCTTTACGACAGGGATGTTACAAAGCCCTCCGGCATAATTGAGGAAGGACGTGCCCACATCACTGTGAGCATAGTTACAGCCGTATACGGGAGTATTGAGGATAAAGAAGCTTTTCTTGCAGAAGTTTTGGAAAAAATAGGCTCAATGCGGCTTGCCGGAGGCAGTATTTTTATTGATGCCGTGAAGAACAAGCCCGGACTCTATGAACATTCTGGCATAGCGGAAGATGATGCAGTTAAATTCTCAGAGATTCGTCGTAAACTTCTGCCGGGCTTTGTTCTGGTGGACAGAAGCGATAATCTGTCTGAGCAGCTTAATAAAATGCGTAAAACAGATTCGGAAGTTAACTCACTTGATGCTCTGCTTCACTTTGCAGGAGTAACTTATAAGCCGGAGCAGGATGAAGAGGGGAAAGTCACTTGGGAACATGTGAGTAAGAAAGGCTGGCTTGTTCCCATTCCTGTGGGTTTTTCCGCTATATCCCCGCTTTATCCGGCAGGGGAAGTAAAAAACGTGAGGGACGCTTCTGTACCCTTCCGTTTTGTTGAAGCGGCGTATTCTCTGGGTGAGTGGCTTAATCCGCTCAAACTGGGAAAAGCATCTGACTTCATATGGTTTCACAAAGCAGAGCCGGAAAAAGGTTTATACCTCTGCGGTCACAAAAAAATATAATTATAGGAGATGATAAGATGGCAAAAGAAAAAAAACTTGAGACAGCTTCAGTTCTGGCATTTGAGCGTAAACTTGATGTTTCGGATGCTCTTTTTTATGCAGGTAAATGGGACAATATAAAAAATGGCGGCATGTGGAAAGCTCTTGATGTGAAAACAAAATCAGTAAGAGGAACTATATCCAACAGGCTCGGTACCAAAACTGGAGACAATGCGGACAAGGTTAATTCCATGGTGGATAACCCAAACCTTCAGACTGTGGATGTAGTTACGCTTCCTGCGGATGCAGATACGCTTAAAGTACGTTTCACTCTTCGGGTTATTGGCGGCGTGGGCACTCCTTCTGCATGCAACAAACCTGATTATAAACAGAAACTGATGGAAACCGTTGATGGTTATGTGCAGGAGTTTGGATTTAAAGCACTTGCTGAGAGATATGCTATTAACATAGCAAATGGTCGTTTCCTATGGAGAAACAGGATTGGTGCTGAAAAGGTTGAGGTTATAGTAAGCCATATGGTAAACGGAAACTCAGCAGCAAAGTTAACTTTCGATGCTCTTAACTATCGTTTGGATGATTTTTCAGGGGATTCTGAAACCGCTAAACTCGGTTCGATTATTACTGATGGACTCAGCGGGAAAGGTTATGTTCTGCTCGATGTGGTGGCTTATGCACGCATAGGGGACGGGCAGGAGGTTTTCCCTTCACAGGAGCTTATTCTTGAGAAATCCAATGCAAAAGGTAAAAAGAGCAGGACTCTTTACAGTGTTGACGGAGTGGCGGGAATGCACTCTCAGAAGGTGGGCAACGCTTTAAGAACAATTGATACGTGGTATGCGGATTTCCCTGAATTTCCAATTGCCGTGGAGCCCTACGGCTCAGTAACGTCTCAGGGCTGCGCATATCGCCAGCCTGTTGATAAGACAGACTTCTATAATCTTTTGGACGGGTGGATTCTTAAGGATAAAAAACCGTCTCCTGAAAACCAGCATTTTGTTATGGCTGTGTTCATCCGTGGCGGCGTATTCGGCGATGCGGAGAAGGAGTAGCCTATGCGCTTTTATGCAGACTTGCGCGTGAGGGAAAACCCTGAGATCACCCCGCAGGTTATACTCAATATGCTCTTTGAAAAGCTGCATCTTGTTCTCGCTGAACAGGTAAGAGGGGATGTGGGCATAAGCTTTCCCGATGTAAAGAACGGACAGAAAAACCTTGGCAAAGTTCTGAGAGTTCATGGGGAAAAAGAAGCGCTGGAGAGCGTCGTTTTGCATCCGGCGATAGAAAGGACTGCTGATTATGCGGAAATAGGGCGCATTCGTCAGGTTCCTGATAATGCTGCCTACTGCATAGTAAGCAGGGTACAGGCAAAAAGCAGCCCGGAACGTCTCCGCAGGCGCAGTATTAAAAAGTTTGGTATGAGTGAAGAAGAAGCAATGCTACGAGTTCCAGACTCAAAAGCGAAGATGCTTGAACTGCCTTTCATAACGCTAAACAGTAAAAGCACAGGACAGAAATTCCGTCTCTATATACGCCATGAAGAGGCAAGCAACTCCGGAAATGGAAAAGGCTTCAGCACATATGGACTGAGCGCTGTTTCTGCCGTTCCGTGGTTTTGACCCTTTTTTTCAGTAAAATTAGAAACCCTTTTATATCAGTCATTTTTAAAATAGCTGAATAAAAGGGTTTTTTGTATGAAAAATTTGTTTGTTGTTTATGTGTAATATTTTTTGCTATTCTATCTACAGTTCACTGCCGCACAGGCAGCTTAGAAAAGATAAAAAATATGATATTATATTAGCAGATCGTTCACTGCCGCACAGGCAGCTTAGAAAAGTACCATGTATCGCCGCCGGGATTTTCGATGGTTCACTGCCGCACAGGCAGCTTAGAAATTCATTGACACCCTCGCTAACAGGAAGGGTAAGTTCACTGCCGCACAGGCAGCTTAGAAAACCGTCAACGCATTCACGGTAAAAAGCGTAAAGTTCACTGCCGCACAGGCAGCTTAGAAAGATAACGGAGCCGTTCACCAGTTTCTTGATGTGTTCACTGCCGCACAGGCAGCTTAGAAATTTAAAAACCGTAGATGATATTAAATTCACTTGTTCACTGCCGCACAGGCAGCTTAGAAACAAAGTGCTAAATAAGCCCACATGCGGCGGTCGTTCACTGCCGCACAGGCAGCTTAGAAATTTAAAACTGTTCCGAACCTTTCCGAACCATTGTTCACTGCCGCACAGGCAGCTTAGAAATAAAACTTCTTCTTCAGATAAACCTGTACCATGTTCACTGCCGCACAGGCAGCTTAGAAATATGCTACTCACCTCACCTTTCAGACCTCAACGTTCACTGCCGCACAGGCAGCTTAGAAATATCTCAATTTCAGTTCTGATAACATTCTCTTGTTCACTGCCGCACAGGCAGCTTAGAAAGTTGGGGAAGGTGCTTACTCTGCTTCCGCAGAGTTCACTGCCGCACAGGCAGCTTAGAAACGCGCCGGAGCTCACATAAAAGCCCCGCCCTCGTTCACTGCCGCACAGGCAGCTTAGAAAGATGCGGATGGGGTTGTTAAAGGCTCGGTTCTGTTCACTGCCGCACAGGCAGCTTAGAAACATCCCCACCAGTGATCTATGTATTCATCACTGTTCACTGCCGCACAGGCAGCTTAGAAACGTGAGCGTCTGCATACCCATCGACATCAGGGGTTCACTGCCGCACAGGCAGCTTAGAAAGCTGCAATACTGCCGTTCACAACCATGTTCATGTTCACTGCCGCACAGGCAGCTTAGAAAAACACGTCAGGCTATATGGCACACTCCAACACGTTCACTGCCGCACAGGCAGCTTAGAAATCAAACAGCCAGCGTTCATAAACCGGCTGACAGTTCACTGCCGCACAGGCAGCTTAGAAATCGGAACATATCTGAAAACAAAGAATCTTTTCGTTCACTGCCGCACAGGCAGCTTAGAAATTTTGCTCATCAGAGCGATCAGCGGTGGGGATGTTCACTGCCGCACAGGCAGCTTAGAAATGTCTCACAAAGTGCTTTCAGGTCTGCGAAAAGTTCACTGCCGCACAGGCAGCTTAGAAATGTAGCTTCTGATACTGCTTTAAGCTTGCGTTGTTCACTGCCGCACAGGCAGCTTAGAAATGTAGCTTCTGATACTGCTTTAAGCTTGCGTTGTTCACTGCCGCACAGGCAGCTTAGAAATTGAGATATGTTTCATCATCAGGTTTTGAAAAGTTCACTGCCGCACAGGCAGCTTAGAAACCGCCGAAGCGGGATAATCAGCATGGCTGAACCGGTTCACTGCCGCACAGGCAGCTTAGAAAGCACTCAGGCAGGGATTTACAGAGCTTCGCAAGTTCACTGCCGCACAGGCAGCTTAGAAAACGTTTGACCCCAAATTCCCAAGAAACTTAGTGTTCACTGCCGCACAGGCAGCTTAGAAATGAAATAACGCACACATCGGTAAAGTTCCCGTGTTCACTGCCGCACAGGCAGCTTAGAAATTTCTGCGCCACAGCCTCAGCTATCGTGCCGAGTTCACTGCCGCACAGGCAGCTTAGAAATAATAACCAAAAAAATCTTTCTCATTGTACTCGTTCACTGCCGCACAGGCAGCTTAGAAATTTCGTCCATGATTACATTTAACATCATTGACGTTCACTGCCGCACAGGCAGCTTAGAAATAATTTGGCTGTTTTTGGTAAGTTTTCTTTTCGTTCACTGCCGCACAGGCAGCTTAGAAATGTAACTGTTATCGTAGCACTGATATGCTGCATGTTCACTGCCGCACAGGCAGCTTAGAAACTGAACAATATAGAATGTTGGTGCAGACTTATCGTTCACTGCCGCACAGGCAGCTTAGAAATGAAGATAATGGTGTTTTTATAATAGGTATGCGTTCACTGCCGCACAGGCAGCTTAGAAAAAAACACTTAGCTGTTTCATTAGAACGAGTAAGTTCACTGCCGCACAGGCAGCTTAGAAAATGTCCTCATACTCAAATTCAACCTGTATGCGGTTCACTGCCGCACAGGCAGCTTAGAAAAAAACGCACAAGCGAGTGACGAGAAAAGCGGCGTTCACTGCCGCACAGGCAGCTTAGAAAGCCCGGTTGAGAGCCAGAAAACCAGATATTTAGTTCACTGCCGCACAGGCAGCTTAGAAACGTTCGCATCGGGGAAATTTTCCACGATAAATGTTCACTGCCGCACAGGCAGCTTAGAAAAATTAGCGAATATACTTATAAAATAAATATAAGTTCACTGCCGCACAGGCAGCTTAGAAATTAATGCAGGACCGGTTTTAACAGGCATAACCGTTCACTGCCGCACAGGCAGCTTAGAAACTGTGCTTATCTCGCTTATGCGTGCGCCTTCTGTTCACTGCCGCACAGGCAGCTTAGAAACGTTAGCGGCGGTGCTAGGTGGATCATACATAGGTTCACTGCCGCACAGGCAGCTTAGAAAGTTGGCTTTGATGATGTCTGGGCAAACGTTGAGTTCACTGCCGCACAGGCAGCTTAGAAATCTGCTATGGGGCTGGTTCCTTCGTATTCCTCGTTCACTGCCGCACAGGCAGCTTAGAAATTCAAGCTGCTGATTTGTCATAACGTACATAAGTTCACTGCCGCACAGGCAGCTTAGAAACCGTGATGTTGCCAGAACCCGCTTAATTGCATGTTCACTGCCGCACAGGCAGCTTAGAAAACATTCCAGAGCTTTCGCCCGGAGAAAGTGTTGTTCACTGCCGCACAGGCAGCTTAGAAAGTTCTCGTCAAGCCCGTTAAAGCCTCTTACGAGTTCACTGCCGCACAGGCAGCTTAGAAATGCGTATCTGTCGATCCCGTTATTCGCTGTTCGTTCACTGCCGCACAGGCAGCTTAGAAAATCAGTTTGCGGCGACTGTGCATGTATGCACGGTTCACTGCCGCACAGGCAGCTTAGAAAGTATGTAACGGTTATGGTGTTTGCGATCCCCAGTTCACTGCCGCACAGGCAGCTTAGAAATAAAGCAGATATGCAAATAAGGTATTGCGTACGTTCACTGCCGCACAGGCAGCTTAGAAAAAGAGAGTCATAAATATACACCGTTGCGTTTTGTTCACTGCCGCACAGGCAGCTTAGAAAGTTTCTTGATCGATATACCACGAAATCATTTCGTTCACTGCCGCACAGGCAGCTTAGAAATTAATAACTTCTCTGAACAGGCATTGCCGCATGTTCACTGCCGCACAGGCAGCTTAGAAAAGCATCTCCAGCATCCTTTCTTCAAGTCTGTCGTTCACTGCCGCACAGGCAGCTTAGAAAGGAGGAAGAACCGGAAGAAGATGCGCTTGAGCGTTCACTGCCGCACAGGCAGCTTAGAAATCAAGAATCAGGACAGACCTGTATTGTCCCGAGTTCACTGCCGCACAGGCAGCTTAGAAAAAAACCCGCCGGAAACAACCCGCCGTGGATATGTTCACTGCCTCACAGGCAGCTTAGAAACTGAGTGTACACAGGGGAGGCAGCCGGTTTCTGTTCACTGCCGCACAGGCAGCTTAGAAAGACACAGCACTTGCAAATAGATATGCTTCACAGTTCACTGCCGCACAGGCAGCTTAGAAATTTGTCAATTTTTCTGACTTCTTTCTTTACAGGTTCACTGCCGCACAGGCAGCTTAGAAACTTATAGCTCACAGCATAAGCTGAATTACTGAGTTCACTGCCGCACAGGCAGCTTAGAAAACTGGAGAGAAAGCGCAGGAGAGACGGCACGGGTTCACTGCCGCACAGGCAGCTTAGAAATTGTAACGCCTGTAACTGGAGCATCTGCCCATGTTCACTGCCGCACAGGCAGCTTAGAAACTCAACGATGCGGACTTTTTAAGTCCGCCAGAGTTCACTGCCGCACAGGCAGCTTAGAAATGCTTAAAGAAGCGGGCGCTAATTTCGACAAGGTTCACTGCCGCACAGGCAGCTTAGAAATTTCAGGATGCTTTCAACCCCACGGAGCATATGTTCACTGCCGCACAGGCAGCTTAGAAAGGTGAAAAATGGCGGAATGTGTTGTTTGTGGTGTTCACTGCCGCACAGGCAGCTTAGAAATTCAAAGTTCGGGGCGACTCAATGAGCCCGTAGTTCACTGCCGCACAGGCAGCTTAGAAATGAAAAAATCCTCATAACTATACCTGTTTACCGTTCACTGCCGCACAGGCAGCTTAGAAAATTTGAGCGGGCGAGAACCTCTTCTCCGCCAGGTTCACTGCCGCACAGGCAGCTTAGAAAATGCGGGTTTTTTGTCATTGATGCGGAATGGCGTTCACTGCCGCACAGGCAGCTTAGAAATAATTTTTTGGCGGTTCACGCCGCCAGTATAAGTTCACTGCCGCACAGGCAGCTTAGAAACTGTCCATTCGGGCAGGGCAAGCCCCCGTTGCGTTCACTGCCGCACAGGCAGCTTAGAAATTAACCTTGAATCTGGCGGACTTAAAAAGTCCGTTCACTGCCGCACAGGCAGCTTAGAAATTTGAGGGTTTCCGTAAGAACTTCAAGCATTTGTTCACTGCCGCACAGGCAGCTTAGAAAAACCCCTCTATCTCCCCGGTTTTTACCATTCGGTTCACTGCCGCACAGGCAGCTTAGAAACTAAAGTTCAGTATGTTGAATCTAAAATTGATGTTCACTGCCGCACAGGCAGCTTAGAAATGCACCTCGGTTTCAGATCAAGCTCGTTCTACGTTCACTGCCGCACAGGCAGCTTAGAAAACTCCTATATGCTGTGCGCTGATAGCATCCGCGTTCACTGCCGCACAGGCAGCTTAGAAATGAAAGCGGCCGCAGTAAAGGGAAGTGACAGCGTTCACTGCCGCACAGGCAGCTTAGAAAATGAATATCGAACGTGATATATTGGCTGCCTTGTTCACTGCCGCACAGGCAGCTTAGAAATGTATACGGAGAGCTTCTATTTCACCACATCTGTTCACTGCCGCACAGGCAGCTTAGAAATTCGCACAATGGCAGAGGCTATATCTCTTGCGAGTTCACTGCCGCACAGGCAGCTTAGAAATTTGATGTTATTACGTCCACCACAGAGGGCACGTTCACTGCCGCACAGGCAGCTTAGAAACGATACGGATGGTGACAAGCCTTGATACTGGCGTTCACTGCCGCACAGGCAGCTTAGAAATAAGCAAAAAGTAAGGCGAACATCAACTGATAACGATAGGGTGGGGCTGGCAGTTTTTGCTTACTTGATTTTCCCCCTAGATCTGTTTTTACAACATGTGATTTTGTGACAACAGGTTAGGTTTCTTTTGGTTAAGGGAACTTTTCTAAAGTTGATCAATGACTTCCTTTTGTTTCAGAAGGAACAGCTCAAAATTCCTTGAAAATTCCCAGTAAAGTTCAAGCACCCTTTCTCCTTCCTCTGTAAGCTCCGCTCCCCCTCCGCCTGCGCCGCCTGTTTTTTTGACCACAAGAGGTTTACGCGCAAGCGAATTCATGGTGTCCACCATGCCCCACGCCTTGCTGTAGGACATATTGAGCATAGATGCCGCTTTTGACATGGAGCCGTGCTGTTTAATGAGTTCAAGAAAGTGTATTTTGCCCAGTCCGAGAAAGTTTTTTCCGTTTTTATCGATCCAGATTCTGCCGCCATATGTGTATTCGCCTGCGGTTTTGCTGAACAAATCGTTTTTTAAGCTCATATCACGACCTTTTTTAAAATTTGTACAATAATGTTATACACCTATTCTGACGAAAAAACCGCATGGAACTGATAAAAAAAGGCGGGGCTGCCCCCGCCATAGTTTGGTGATGTGTATGGATAATTATTTTGTTATGAGCTTAAGCCCCACAGGTATGCCGACGGGAACTTTTTTGCCGTCAAGAACCGCCTTTGCTGTTTCAACGCCTTTGGCGCCGATGAAAGCTGGCTGCTGTGCCACTGTGGCTGAAAGCGCGCCGTCTTTAACAGCCTTAACAGCATCATCTGTTGCGTCAAAGCCGACAACCATGATTTTTCTGCCGGAAGCCTGAATAGCTCTGAGGGCGCCGAGCGCCATTTCGTCGTTATGAGCGAAAACAGCGTCTATAACGGGCTGAGCCTGAAGGATGTTCTCCATTACGTTGAGCCCTTTTGTTCTGTCGAAGTCTGCTGTCTGGCGGGCGATAACGGTGATCTGCGAACCTTTGAGCGCTTCGTTGAAGCCTTTACCTCTGTTTCTGGCTGCGGATGTTCCGGGTATGCCCTCAAGTTCCACAACGTTGCTCTGCTTGCCAAGTCTCTGAACTATGTATTCACCTGCCATTTTGCCGCCGGCTACGTTATCTGAGGCTATGTGGGAAACAACTGTTCCGGCGTTTGCGCCTCTGTCAAGGGTGATGACGGGAACCTTTGCCCTGTTTGCGATGCGGATTGCGTTGCCCACAGCGTCCGAGTCGGTGGGGTTGATCAGTATAACCGCTACGCCTCTTGAAAGAAGGTCTTCAACGTTTGCTATTTCCTTTGCGGGATCGTTCTGTGAGTCAAGAACAATGAGCTGAACTCCGAGTTCTTTTGCCTTTGACTCAGCACCGTCCTTAAGGGTCACAAAGAACGGGTTGTTGAGCGTGGATACCACAAGACCTACTGGTTTCTGTGCAGAGAAGGCGGACATTGCAGTAATTGCAATAAATGCCGCCGCGATAGCTAAGATCCTTTTCATGCGACTCTCCTTTTTGTTTGATGTTATTTTTTTCTATCCATAAGGACAGCGATGAGAATCACCGCTCCCTTAGCGATCATCTGGTAGTATGAAGACACGTTCATGAGGTTCAGGGCGTTGTTAAGTATGCCTATTATCAGCGCGCCGATCAGTGTTCCGAAGATTGTTCCCACGCCTCCGGCGAGGCTTGTTCCGCCGAGGACGACGGCGGCTATGGCGTCAAGCTCGTATCCTGCGCCCGCTGTGGGCTGAGCGGAGGAGAGACGCGCGGTGATTATTATTCCCGCCAGAGCGGAGAGGAGCCCGCTTATGGCGTAAACTGCGGTTTTTACTCTGCTGACACGCACACCGGAGAGTCTTGATGCTTCCTCATTGCCGCCGACAGCGTATACATACCTGCCGAAGCGGGTGTATTTAAGCACATAATAAGACACTGCGAAAACAAGAATCATTAGGAAAACAGGCACCGGAATGCCGAGAACATAGCCTGTGCCGAACCATGCGAAAACGTCCGAGCTTGCGTCAAAACCAGTTGAGATGGGTCTGCCGTCGGTAAAAACAAGGGTTGCTCCCCTGAGAAGGGTCATAGCTACAAGGGTTGCTATGAAGGGCTGAACCTTTCCTTTCGTTATGATTACCCCAGCGAAAACTCCCAGAACAGTTCCCAGAAGCAGGGTGGTCGCTATGGTTATGTACGGGTCAAACCCGCTTGAGATCATAAAAGCCGCCACGGCGCCGCATAGTGCGAGTATGGAACCCACTGAGAGATCTATGCCGCCGGTGAGAATAACGAATGTCATTCCCGCTGCCATCACCGCATTGATCGAGGTTTGGCGGAGAACGTTTAAGATATTGCTGACGGTGAGAAATCTCGGACTCAGAAGCGAGACTATCACTGCGAGAATCAACAGACCCAGAAGCGGTCTGAATCTGATGAGGAATTCCTTAACCGTCATTTTCATATGAATAACTCCGTCATTATGTTTTTATCAGGCTGTTTGTGTAAGCCCGCTTATGGCGAGCGTCATTATCTTTTCCTGAGTGGCGTCCTGTCGGGTAAGCTCACCGGATATGCGTCCCGCACTCATGATGAGTATGCGGTCGCTCATGCCCAGAACCTCAGGCAGTTCGGATGATATGAGTATAATAGCCATTCCGTCAGCCTTGAGCAGGTTTATCAGTTCGTATATCTCTTTCTTGGCGCCGACATCCACGCCTCTTGTCGGTTCATCCAGAATCAGGACATTAGGCTCTGTGACCACACCCTTGGCTATCGCAACCTTCTGCTGGTTGCCGCCGCTGAGGTTGACTACTTTCTGTGAAGGACCTGTGGTTTTTATGGACATCTTTTTTATGTATTCTTTTGATGTTTCCGTCTCTTTATCGTATGAAACATGCCTGAACACATTCTGATATTTTTTAAGAGCGGGCAGGGTGATGTTCTCTTTTATGCTCATGCCAAGAATCAGCCCCAACTGTTTTCTGTCTTCGGAGACGTATGATATGCCTTCGGCGATTGCGTCCGCCGGATGGGTAACCTTCAGCGGTTTTCCGTTCAGCCTGATTTCGCCAGCCGTGAGAGGGAGTACGCCGAAGATGGTTTTCGCAACTTCACTGCGCCCTGAGCCCATAAGCCCCGCTATGCCCACGACCTCACCTTTTTTCACCTGAAAGCTGATGCTTCGCACAAGAGAGTTGGTGAGACTGATCGCCTCAAAAACCACTTCCCCCTGCGGACAGTCGGACTTGGGGTATCTCTCAAGAAGCGGTCTGCCTACCATAAGCTGGATTATGCTCTCTTCATCCAGCTCCGCCACGGGTTTTTCGTCCACAAGGGTTCCGTCACGGAGGATTGTTGCCCTGTCGCAGACCTCAAATACTTCGGAAAGCTTATGGGAAATATAAACAAGTGCCTTGCCGTCATTTTTCAGTTCATTGATTACTTTGAAGAGATTTTCTGTTTCCACGTCCGTAAGCGCGTCTGTGGGTTCGTCCATGATTATGATTTTAGCGTTCATGGAAAGCGCCTTGGCTATCTCCACCATCTGCGCCTGACCGACACTGAGGGACGACACTTTGGACGTTGGAAGCGTTTTTTCGCCGAGGCGCACAAGGTATTCCGCAGCCAGAGCGTTCATTTCAGCGTATTTTATTTTACCGAAGGGGTTCACAGGCTCCCGCCCGAGGAAAATATTTTCGCTCACTGTGAGTTCAGGGATAAGGTTAAGCTCCTGATGGATTATGGCTATGCCTTTGTTTTGAGCGTCCTTCGGATCTTTGACGGTGAGTTTTTTGCCTTCATAAAGCATTTCCCCTGAGTCCATTGTGTAAACACCGCTGAGAATTTTCATCAGAGTGGATTTGCCCGCCCCGTTTTCACCCAAAAGCGCCATGACCTCCCCTGAGAAAATCCGCAGGGAAACATCGTCCAGAGCCTTTACTCCGGGGAATGTCTTGGTTATGCTTTTCATCTCAAGCAGAGGGGCGTTATTCATCAGAATACCACTCCGGAATGCAGGATTATATTGGCGTAAGGGGTGCATTCGCCCGTTCTGATAACAGCCTTGGCGTTCTTGGTCATCTCTTTGAAGCGCTCGTGGGAAACCATGGCGGTTTCAACGGGTTTTCCCTGTGTTTTTGCGGTTTTTTTTACTACAGCGGTTATCATGTCCCAAACTGTATGATTAGCCTTGATTATTTCTTCGGCGACGGTGATTTTCTCCACCTGAAGCTCAGAGAGGACATTAAGCAGAGTGGTGATGAAATCCGGCACTCCGGTAGTGAGGGCTAGGTCGATCCTCTCTGCGGAAGCGGGTATGGGCAGACCTGCGTCTGCTATGACTATGGTGTCGGTATGTCCCATTTCTGAAATAACTGCCGAAATACGGCTGTTAAGAAGCTGTCCCTTTTTCATATCAGCACCCTTTCTAATGTAATGATACCAGACGGTAAGAAGAGATCAAGTAAATGTTTTAGTAAAATTTTACTAAAAATTTAGTTGAGCGCTGCTAAAATGTGATATAATAATCATAAAGCAAATATGTTCCGTCCACATCAGGAATAAAATGAAAAAAAATATCACAGTAGCAGAAATCGCAAAGCTTGCAGAAGTTTCTCCCGCCGCCGTTTCCCTTGTGCTCAACGGCAAATCCGGCGTTGGATCGGAGACGAGGGAGCGGATTCTCAGAATTGCCCGTGAAAACAGCTACAAAGGACTTGAGGGCGGCGTGCCGAGGAAGAAGCGCAAAGCGCTGCTGTTTGTGAATATTGTCAAGCACGGACAGATCCTTAATGAGAACCATAAGGCATTCATAGCCGATTATATAGACGGAGCGCAGATGAAAGCGGGGAGCAAGGGCTATTCGCTGGAGGTCACGGCGTTTCCCTCCTTTAATCCCTCTGAGGTTGTTTCTTATCTCAACTCCTCCGGCGCAGACGGAGCGATCATACTTGGAACCGAGCTGGACGAAGGGGACATAACCCACTTTCTTAAGGTGCACATACCTCTTGTCTTCATAGATCTTCTTTATCCGCACATGCCCTTTGATTTCGTGGATATGAACAACGATTCTTCTGTTTACAACGCCGTTTCGCACCTTGTCCGCATGGGGCACAGGGAAATCGGCATAGTCACAGGCAGGAGAGAGACAAGCAACTTCGCCCACAGAAAGCGCAGCTTCGTTAAATCCCTTGAGCTTTCAGGGCTTAAGGCGGATGAAATGTTTTTCTTCACTGCGGATTCTAGATACGAGGACGCTTACAGGGACATGCGTGAAATACTCGCCTCCGGTGTAAAGATGCCGTCCGCTCTGTTCTGCGTGAATGATATAATAGCCATGGGCTGCGTCCGCGCGCTTAAAGAGAAGGGGTATTCCGTTCCGGAGGATGTTTCTGTGGTCGGGTTTGATAACCTGCCCGCAACATCAATGACAGAGCCTCCGCTGACAACAGTCAGTGTTTCCAAGAAGAAGATAAGCTCAAAGGCGGTAAGCCTCCTTACCCAGAGGATAAAGGAGGGCAGCCGCATGCCCTATGAGAAGATAATGATAGGCGGCGAGGTTATAGAGAGAAAAAGCGTGAAGCGCCTAGCGAATTTTAAGGAGGATTTATGAGCAGATTTTGCGTAGCGGGAAGTCTTAATATAGATCTGGTTACAAGAACAAAGCGTTTCCCGAAAAAAGGGGAGACTGTGCAGGGCGAATCATTCAGCACGTTTACAGGCGGCAAGGGGGCGAATCAGGCGGTTGCTCTCTCCAAGCTCGGAGCAGAGACGGTTATGACGGGCAAGCTCGGCAATGATATATACGCTGCGCAGTATATGGAGTATTTCAGAAAGCTGGGCATCAGCACCGAAGGGATAACCCGAGAGGAAACCTCAACGGGAATAGCCGTTATTACCGTGGATGAAAACGGGGAAAACTCTATAATCATCATCCCCGGCGCAAACGGCAGAGTAAGCGCGGAATATATAAAAGAAAAAAATGAGCTTATCGCGAAGGCGGATTTTCTGCTGCTCCAGCTTGAGGTGCCCATGGAAGCGGTGCTTGAGGCAGCGAAGATCGCAAACTCCGCAGGAACGAGGATTATATTCGATCCGGCGCCGGCGGGGGATGTTCCTTCTGAGCTTCTCAAACTTGCAGATATAATTACACCTAATGAAACCGAGGCGGAAGCGCTCACCGGAATACGCCCTGATGATCAGACAGGGTTTGAGGCTGCCGGAAAAGCTCTCACCGCTAAGGGTGTGAAGGCTGCTGTGATGAAGGCAGGCAGCAGGGGCGCGTACATTTACCAAAACGGCAGGCTCATCCATGCGGAGGGCTTCAAAGTGAACACCGTGGACACCACCGCGGCGGGGGACACGTTTAACGCGGGGCTTGCCTATGCGCTCGGCGAGGGTATGGCGCTTAGAGCCGCAGTGAGATTCGCCAACGCAGCAGCAGCCATTTCAACCACAAAACACGGCGCTCAGGATGGAATGCCCTCACTCAATGAGGTGCAGGGTCTGCTTGAGGGCTGATTTTTCTCTTCACATAACTGCCGACTGTACATATAGTGCCTAAATGTTAAGACAAATTTGTTGACTTTTCAGCGCAGTTATTTTAGCCTATAAAAAATATAGGTTTTATGGATATGTATGAAAACCGAGGCTAAGCGGTTCCACACACGGAAGGCTCTTAGCCTTTTTGTTTTGGATTGCCTTTTTGACGGCGGCAGAGGAAATTAATGATTCAAATTAATAATTTAGGCAAGGTTTATTCCACAGGGCGAAGCAGTACCCGTGCTCTCGGCGGTGTAAATCTGAATATTCCCAAGGGTTCCGTTTACGGCATCATAGGTCTGAGCGGAGCCGGTAAAAGCACTCTGGTGCGCTGCCTTAACCTTCTGGAAAAGCCCACGGAAGGGCAGATACTTGTAAACGGGCAGGATCTCACTTCGCTTTCAGGCACTGATCTCCGCATAGCCAGACGGAAGATAGGGATGATATTTCAGCATTTCAATCTCCTTGCATCAAGAACTGTGGCGGAGAACATCGCCTTTCCCCTTGAGATAGACGGCATGAAAAGGGCTGCGATTAAAGAGCGTGTCTCAGAGCTTCTTCCTTTGGTCGGACTCACGGAAAAAGCGGATTCTTACCCTTCCGAGCTCAGCGGCGGGCAGAAGCAGAGGGTTGGCATAGCCCGTGCGCTTGCCCTCAAGCCGGATGTTCTCCTGTGCGATGAGGCAACCTCAGCTCTTGATCCGCAGACTACTCTCTCTATTCTCAGCCTGCTTAAAGACATCAACCGTGAGCTTGGGCTTACGATAGTTATAATAACCCACGAGATGAAGGTGATCAAAGAGATCTGCACCCACGTCGCAGTCCTTCATGATTCCAGATGCGTTGAGGATGCCTCTGTGGAGGAGGTCTTCACCGCTCCGAAATCTGAAACGGCTAAAGACTTTGTCGCCAGTGTTTTCCCTGCCGAGCTGCCGGAAGAGCTCCTGAAAGAGCTTTCAGCCCATGCGGACGCAGAGCTTGTGCGTATAAACTTTCTCGGCGATGCCGCATCAAAACCCGTCATAAACGGACTCGTAACAGAGTGCGGCGTGCAGATAAACATTCTCTACGGCAGCATAGAGCATCTGCGCTCATCGCTCTTCGGCAACCTGATACTGGAAATACGGGGAACGGCGGAGCAGCGCGCCCGTGCCCATGAATATCTCAAAAGAAATAATCTCACTTTTTCATACCTGAGCAGGGGAGGAGCAGATGCCTGATTCAGTTTATCTGTTTAAAATGCTGAAGCTTGTGTCTCCCGCAGTGTGGGAGACTCTGTACATGATCGCCGCTTCCGGCGCTATGGCGTATATAATCGGGCTGCCGCTGGGTATTTACCTTGTTGTGTCCTCCAATGGACATATTCTCCCCAACACTTGGGTGGAAAAAACTCTCGGCACGGTGATCAATATCCTCCGTTCCGCTCCGTTCATCGTGCTTATGGTGGCACTCATCCCCTTTACAAGGGCAGTGGTGGGCACATCGATCGGCACAACTGCGGCAATTGTCCCGCTTGTTATTTCAACAGCGCCGTTTGTGGCAAGGATTGTCGAGACATCGCTGAAGGAGGTTCCCTCCGGAGTAATCGAGGCGGCGCAGTCCATGGGCGCTTCCCCTTGGCAGATAATAACTAAGGTTCTGCTGCCCGAATCAAGAAGCTCGCTGATTCTGGGTGCGGCTATAACGGCTATTAATGTTGTGGGCTACACTGCTATGGCGGGCGCCGTGGGCGGCGGCGGTCTTGGAGACCTTGCCATCCAGTACGGCTACAACCGTTTCAGGACAGACGTGATGATAATAACCGTGGCGGTGCTGGTGATAATTGTTCAGCTTATCCAGACACTGGGTATGAGGCTGGCGGTTCGCTACAGCTACGGAAGAAAAATATAAGTAAGGAGGAGTACATGAAAGGTGTTACTTTAAAAAAACTGCTGCTCGGTGCGGCGGTTCTGATCGCATCAGCGGTTCTTTTTGCCGGATGCGGCAAAAAAGAGGAGAAAGAGGCATCAGGCGAAGCCGCTCCCGCAGCCGCTGAACAGCAGGCTGTTACAGTGAAAATAGGCGCCACCCCCGTTCCCCACGTGGAGATACTGGAGTTCGCAAAGCCTATTCTTGCGGAACAGGGCGTTAATCTGGAAATAATCACTTTCACCGACTATGTTCAGCCGAACCTTGCTCTGGACAAGGGCGAGCTTGACGCGAACTATTTTCAGCATTTTCCGTATCTTGAGTCTTTCAGCGCTGATCACGGTCTGAGCCTCAGGGCTACAGCTAAAGTTCACATCGAGCCAATGGGCTTCTACTCAGCAAAGGTGAAGTCCATTGCCGAGGTTGAGGATAACGCAGTTATCGCCATTCCCAACGATCCCACAAACGGCGGACGCGCACTTGCTCTCCTTGAAAAGGCAGGGCTTATCAAACTTGCTGACGGCGCAGGCATAAAGGCGACTGTGCAGGATATAACCGAAAACCCCAAAAATATCACAGTGAAAGCGCTTGACGCAGCTCAGCTTCCCCGTGTGCTTGAAGACGCTGCGGGTGCGGTGATCAACACGAACTTCGCTCTTGAGGCGGGGCTCAACCCCTCCAAGGATGCTCTTATCATTGAGGATAAGGACTCGCCCTATTCAAATATCCTTGTTGTAAAAGCAGAGAGAGCAAATGAAGAGGCGCTCGTTAAGCTTGCGGAAGTTCTCGCTTCTCCTGAAGTGAAAGCCTTTATAGAAGAAAAATATCAGGGCGCGATTGTTCCCGCTCAGGAAGTAATAAGATAACAAAATAAAACGGGGCGGATAAACCTGTCCGCTCCGTAAAAATCTTCATGCGTTTTTCATTCATATCATGCTAACATTGGGCATGCGGTTAATAAAAAACATAAAGAACAGACACTTCCTTGTTCTTGCTCTCTATTTTATTCTTGCGGTTCTGCTGGCGGTTTTTCTTCATTCATTCCTGAGGAAGCACAGTATCCATGAAATAGTTGCCGATCTCAACGGTATTCCCGCATATAAAAAAGCAGCCGCACTGGTGCTGACCTCTCTGAGTTTTTTTATACTTTCATTTTATGATTTTCTCGGACTGAAATACGCCGGAGCAAAGGTCGGGAAAAAACAAGTGATGCTCGCCTCGTTCATAAGCTACGCCTTCGGTAACTCCATAGGGCTTTCCGTGCTTGCTTCCGGTTCTGTCAGATACAGGTATTATTCAGCCTGCGGACTGAGCTTCGGCGATATTTCAAAAGTGATAATTTTCACGACGGCAACCCTTTGGGGCGGTCTTGTGACGCTGAGCGGCATTACCTTTGCCGTCCATTCCCCTCTGCTGTCTTTCCCTTTTATAAATCTTCGCTATGCGGGTGTTGTGCTGCTTCTGGCATCCGCCGCTTATATCTTTATGCTTTTCCGCTACAGAGAGCCTTTCAGTATATACAGCATGCCCGTCAGTCTGCCTTCGCCCTCACTCGGAGTGATGCAGATATTTGTGGGCTGTGCGGACTGGCTCTGCGTATCGGCGGTTCTGTATGTTCTCCTGCCCGATTCGGCGAATATAGGCTATTTCAGTTTTCTGAGTATTTTCATGCTTGCTCAGGCTGCGGCGCTCATAAGCCATGTTCCGGGCGGCGTGCTTGTTTTTGAGACGGTGCTTCTCTCTTTTCTTCCGCCTGAATCATCCGGAGCG
Organism: Geovibrio thiophilus; assembly: GCF_004087915.1. Taxonomy (NCBI): domain Bacteria; kingdom Pseudomonadati; phylum Deferribacterota; class Deferribacteres; order Deferribacterales; family Geovibrionaceae; genus Geovibrio; species Geovibrio thiophilus. The sequence continues at coordinate 1,844,067 of NZ_CP035108.1, read as the reverse complement.
GCTATAGGCGCTCTTCTGGTTTTCAGGATAACTTACTACATCCTCCCGCTCCTCGCTGCGGCTTGTCTGGTGGGCTTTTCGGAAGTTTTAAGGCTGAAATCGGCAATGGCAAAACCTATCCTGTTCGCGGGGAGGATGTACAATGCTGTAACGCCTATGCTTATGGCGGCGGTAGTGTTCATCGGCGGCGCATATCTGCTTTTCAGCGGCGCTACTCCCGTCAACCCTGACCGTCTGCCGTTTCTGGCGAAGATAATTCCCCTGAGTCTCATGGAGTCGTCTCACTTTCTGGCGAGCCTTGCCGGAATGGGACTTATAATCCTTTCCAGAGGGTTGCTGAAAAAGATCGATCTCGCATACCAGCTTACTCTCATTCTGCTTACGGTGGGCGCTGTGCTTTCTCTGTTCAAAGGCGCAGAGGTTGAGACTTTCGCTCTTCAGGGAGTGATAATCTTTGCTCTTTTCCCCACCAGAGGGCTTTATAATAAGAAGAGCTCCTTCATCAGCGAAGTTCTGACTAAGGAGTGGTTCTTCACTATTCTTGTAATATTTCTTGTTTTCACTTGGCTCGGTTTTTTCTCATACAAGCATGTGGAATACCGGAGCGAACTCTGGTGGACATTTACTTTTGACGATCAGGCACCCCGCTTCCTCCGTGCTATGGTGGGGCTGTTTACGCTTATTGCCGTTCTTGCGGCGTTTAAGCTCATTCAGCCGTCAAAGCCTGCTTTCGTCCCTTATACGGATGATATAAATAAGCTGATTGAGCCTGTTGTCGCTAAAAGTGACGACACTACGGCATATCTGGCGTATCTGCCCGACAAACAGTATCTTTTCGGAGAAGACGGTAAAAGCTTCATAATGTACGGAACGGAAGGGCGCAGCTTTATCAGCATGGGCGATCCGGTGGGACCGGAAGAGCTTGCCGCTGAGCTTGTGTTCCGTTTCAGAAAGATGAGTGAGGAACACGGGTGCAGAGCCGTTTTTTACGAAGTGGGGGCGGACTATATCCCCCATTATCTGGACGCGGGGCTTAAAATCTTTAAAATCGGCGAACAGGCAAGAGTGAAGCTTGCTGATTTTTCTCTGGAAGGAAGCCACTGGAGCGGAATGCGCAACACCATAAAAAAAGCGGAGAAGGAGGGCTGCTCACTGAGAATTTTTTCAAAAGAGGAAGTTCTCCCCCTGCTTCCTGTTTTCAGACAGCTTTCCGATGAATGGATGCAAACCAAGAACAGCAGAGAGAAACGCTTCTCTCTCGGCTGCTTCAGTGAGGATTACCTCATGCGCATGCCTTTTGCGGCGGTAATGAGGGATAATAAGCCGGTAGCGTTCGCCAACCTCTGGATGACTGATTCAAAACATGAACTTTCAATAGATCTTATGAGATACGGAAACGACGCTCCGAAAGGTATAATGGAGTACCTGTTCATTAAGCTGATTATCCATGCGAAAGAGGAAGAATATGAGTTTTTCAACCTCGGTATGGCTCCGCTTTCCGGTTTTGAGCTGCACTCATTCTCCCCGTTCTGGAACAGGCTTGCGGGCATAATGTTTAAGCACGGTGAAAGATTCTATAATTTCAAAGGCTTAAGAAGCTATAAAGAGAAGTTCAAACCCCAGTGGGAACCGAGATACATCGCCGTTCAGAGTATTTTCTCTCTCCCTTCCGCTCTTAAAAGCATCGCGAGTCTCATAAGCGGCGGCGCATCGGGCATATTCAGCAAATAAATGATGATTATTCGCTTAATTCAGGCTATCTTTTTCTGAATAAAACTCTTAGCAGGGGGAGAAAATGGACGGATTTAAAAATGTCTCGGTGGTGAAGAAGGCGAACGTATATTTCGGCGGCAATGTCGTGAGCCGCACGGTCAGGTTTGAAGACGGCTCAGTGAAGACTCTTGGCTTCATGCAGGCAGGGGAATACACCTTCAACACTGCTGAGGCGGAGGTTATGGAGTTTATGAGCGGCGAGCTGGAGGTTGATCTGCCTGACAGGAGAGAACCTCTGGTAATAAACGGCGAATGCACATTTGAAGTGCCCGCAAACTCAAGCTTTAGTCTGAGGGTTTCCAAACCCGCCGATTACTGCTGCTCATTTGTGAAAAATAAATAAACCGCTCCGAAAAGGGGCGGCTTTTTCCCCGACCGATGTTATATTAACAGCATAACTAATTAAGACGGAGAACCCCCCTTTGCCTATCTGGAACCCATGGCACGGATGCACAAAAATCAGCCCGGGATGCGACCATTGCTACGTATACCGTATGGACGCCGTGCATAACAAAGACAGCTCCAAGGTTGAAAAAACAGGAAGCTTCAATCTGCCGCTGAGATGCACAAAAAGCGGCGACCACAAGCTGACAGGAAGCGATGTGGTGTACACCTGCTTCTCATCAGACTTTTTCCTGAAAGAGGCGGATGAGTGGCGCCGGGACATATGGGAGATGATACGCTTCCGTTCGGATCTGAATTTTTTCATCATAACCAAACGGATAGACCGCTTCCGTGTCTCCCTTCCCGATGACTGGGCAGAGGGGTACGAAAACGTGACCATATCCTGCACTGTGGAAAACCAGAAAATGGCTGACTACCGCCTGCCGATTTTTCTGGAAGTCCCAGTGAAGCATAAATCTATAATATGTGAGCCCCTGCTTGAAGCCATTGATCTGTCGCATTATCTTACCTCTGCCATAGAATCTGTCATTGTCGGCGGCGAATCCGGCACAGAGGCGAGGGAGTGCGATTACGACTGGGTGCTATCAATACGTGATCAGTGCAGGGCGGCGGGAGTGCCGTTTAATTTCAGGCAGACAGGCAGGCACTTTCGCAAGGACGGAAAGCTGTATACTCTCCGCCGTGAGCTTCATCACTCTCAGGCGAAAAAAGCGGGGATAGATCTGCCTTGAAAAATAAAACTGGCACACTTATTGCATCCGGATACCTGAATAAGCGGACAGGTAAACACATGATAATCAAACTGCGGAATTCATTAATTGTTCTGGCTCTTCTGCTGACAGCCGTCAGTGTTCTGGTGAGCATTACCTACCACAGCGCCAATGTGGTCATAGAGAACACCGTGCTTGCGCATCAGCAGAATGTGGCGGCGCAGGCGGCCGCTACAACGGAAATGTGGCTTAAGCATCAGATGCAGGTTGTGGATTCTGCAATCGATCAGCTCAACAAGATAGAGCATCTTTCGGAAGAAACCACAATGTCCGTTCTGAAAATGGCGATAGCCGCAGGTGATTTCAGCGATGTTTACATAGGGCTTGAGGACGGAACTATGATAGACGGAGCGGACTGGATTCCGCCTGAGGGTTATGATCCCAGAGTCCGTCCTTGGTACATCAACGCCGTCAAAGAGGGAAAAATGGCTGTTTCCCCGCCTTATATAGATATGACAACCATGGAGATGGTTATAGCTCTCTCCGCTCCCCTTTTCAGGGATGATAAAATGATAGGCGTGATCAGCAACGACATAATTCTCGACATGCTGGTTAAGAATGTGATGAACGTGAAGGCGGCGGAGACAGGCTATTCCTTCATCGTCAATTCCGAAGGAACATACATGGTGCATCCGGATCAGGAGCTTCTGCTTAAGCACAGCCTTCAGGAGACAGATCCAAGCCTGAACGGAGTCATGGAGCATTTCAAAAGCTTCGGTTCCGGCACTTTCTCATATAAGGTCGGCGGACAGGAGAACATTCTCGCCTATCAGCTTATCTCAAGCGTCGGCTGGTACCTCTGCACCACAATGACAAGGGAAGAGGCTTATGCCCTGTCCGAGCGCACTTCTATGCTTTTCGCCGCTGAATCCGCTCTCAGAGCGGTAGGGCTGATGGTTCTGCTCACAATGGCTGTTGTGGGCGGCAGCGCTTTTCTGCTTTTCATTTATAACCGCCGCTACAAATCCACAGTTCTCCAGCACGCCGAGCAGATAAGCGGGATGAATCAGGATCTTGCGTGGAACATAAACAGGCGTAAAGAGGTGGAAACCCACTACCAGACGCTCTTTCATGTGGCGAATGACGCCATCCTCATAAGCAAGGGGATGATAATCGTGGAGTGCAACGAGAAGGCCAAAGAGGTCTTCGGCGTAAATCATTACGGTATAATCGGAAACAACATGCTTGATCTCTCACCTGAGTTTCAGCCCGAGGGCGAAAACAGCCTAGAGAAGGTTAGGCGCATTATAAATAAGGCGAGCGAAGGGGAACAGCAGTCCTTCATGTGGAGCTTCCTCCGCTCAGACGGAACAGAGTTTCCCTGTGAGGTTAACCTCAAGAGCCAGCATCTTAACAAGGAGGAGTTTATCCTCATAAGCATCAGAGATATATCAAAACGTGTGAACGCCGAGCAGCAGCTCAGACAGGCGCAGAAAATGGCAGCCATGGGTGAGATGCTGGGTGCTATAGCTCACCAGTGGCGTCAGCCGCTGAACACTCTCTCAACCTATGTGGTAAGCATACAGTCAGCCTTTTACAACAGCATGATCACCAAAGAGTTTGTGGAAAAGCTTGTCACAGCGGCAGATTCCCAGATTCAGTTCATGTCCAAAACCATAGATGACTTCCGTCATTTCTTCAAACCCAGCAAAAACAAGGAGCATTTCAGCATCGCAGAAGTCATAGACAGCTCAGTGAAGCTTGTTCAGCCGAACTTCAAGCAGAGCGGAATCACGATGAAAGTGACAGTGCCCGATGACGTGGCTCTTGTTGTGTACGGCTACAGAAGCGAGTTTGTGCATGTAATAGTGAATATTCTCGCCAACGCGCGGGACGCTGTGATTGAAAGATTTGTTTCACAGCCGGACGCGGACGCCCGTGAGATAAAAATCGATGTTGAGAACCTGACAAACAATGTTATGATACACATCACAGATAGAGGCTGCGGCATAACAGAGAGCATGATGCCGAAGATTTTTAATCCGTACTTCACCACAAAGGGCACCGCCTCCGGCACCGGAATGGGGCTTTACATGGCAAAAATGATAGTTGAAAACGAGATGCACGGCACAATCACCGTAAAAAGCGGCGAAGGAAAGACGGTTTTCACCATCTCCCTGCCCAAGCACGCAGAGGCTTAATGATAGATTTCAACAACTACGGCTCAAGCATTCTTCTTGTGGATGATGAAAAAGACGAGCTTGAGGCGTATTCCTTCCTGCTTCAGTCCATGGGAATAAAGAACATAACCGCCCTTGAGGATTCAAGAGAGGTTATGAGTGTTCTGCGGACTATGCCTTCGCCAGTGGTTTTTCTGGATCTTAACATGCCCCACAAGTCCGGTCAGGAGGTTCTGCGGGAAATCAAGGAGCAGATGCCCCATGTTCCGGTGATTATCTGCACTGCCAATTCGGAGATCGAGGTCGCTGTGGAGTGCCTTAAGCTGGGCGCCCATGATTACCTTGTAAAACCTATAAATATGAACACGTTCAGCTCTGCGCTGAGAAATGCCCACGAGATAAGCGCCCTGCGTTCCGAGCTTCTCTCCATGAAAGGAATGAACTTCGGCGGCGGTCTCAGGCGGCAGGATATTTTCAGCCGTATAGTAACCAGAAACGCTGAGATGCACGGTATTTTTCAGTATATTGAAGCAATAGCGGTGAGCGGTCAGCCTGTGCTTATTCTTGGTGAAACAGGCTCCGGAAAGGAGATGATCTCCCGTGCCATTCATGATGTCAGCGGCTTCACCGGCGAGTTTGTGGCTGTGGATGTTTCCGGTCTGGATGACACACTGTTTTCGGATACACTTTTCGGACATGCCAAGGGAGCCTACACAGGCGCGGACAGTGTGCGCTCAGGACTTATCGAGAAGGCAAGGCAGGGTACAATCTTTCTGGATGAAATAGGAGACCTGAGTGAGGTCTCACAGGTTAAACTTCTGCGTCTTTTACAGGAGCGGATATACTATCCTCTCGGTTCGGACAAGCCGAAGAGATGCGAGGCGAGGATAATCGCCGCCGCAAACAAAGACCTCAGCTCTGCCGCTTCCTCCGGCGGATTCCGCAGGGATTTGTATTACAGGCTCAGCACCCATCTTATCAAAATTCCGCCCCTCCGTGAGAGAAAAGAGGACATTCCGCTTATCGCGAACTATCTTGCGGAAGAAGCGGCTAAAACAGTCAATAAACCCAAGCCTGAGATCAGCAGGGAGGCTATGAGCCTTATCACCTCCCACACATTTCCCGGGAATATACGTGAGCTTAAAACCTATATCTATGATGCTGTGGTGCGCTGCACGGACGGCATAATCACGGAAAATATAATCGCCGGACGCTTGGGCGGCACTGAAGTTCTCCCTGCTGCGGACGCTGAAACCGTCAGCTCCCTTGAGAAAATCTTCGGGCGCTTCCCCACGCTGGATGAGGTTTCGGAATACGCCGTCAGTGAGGCTCTCAAGGCTTCGGAAAACATGAGTCAGGCGGCGAGGCTTTTAGGCATTTCAAAACAGGCTCTCCACAAACGTCTCAAAAAACGCACCTCCTGATCTGGCATGCTTATTGCACCTGACAATGCTGTAAGTTAAACAGCGTGAGAGGTGAAAAAATGCCTAAGCATTACAGAACACTCATAAACGGCAAATGGGTGGAAACGGGTAAGGAACTCGAAGTAAAAAATAAATTCAGCGGCGAAATCTTCGCCTATGTTCCGCAGGCGGATGAAGCGCTCACTGACGAGGCTATAGACGCGGCGGAAGCGGCATTCAGATCATTTCGCAGGATGCCCGCACACAAACGCTCGGAAATATTGGAGAAGACGGCGCAGGGTATACTTGACCGTGCGGATGAAATAACCGAGATAATCTGCCTTGAGGCGGGTAAGGCGTGGAAGTTCTCCATGAACGAGGTACTGCGCAGTGCGGAGACATTCAAGTTCGCGTCGGAAGAGACAAAACACATCCACGGTGAAACAATTCAGATTGATGCCAGCAAGTTCGGTGAAAACCGCGTCGGCTATTTCCTGCGTGAGCCTGTGGGCGTAATCGGCGCCATAACCCCCTTCAACTTCCCTCTTAACCTTGTGGCTCATAAGGTTGCCCCTGCAATCGCTGCCGGAAATACCGTTGTGCTGAAGCCTGCCTCATCCACACCGCTTTCGTCCATAATTCTCGCTGAAATAATGGAGAAAGCAGGGCTCCCTGCAGGGGTGCTTAATGTTGTTATAGGTTCAGGCGCAACAGTGGGAGACACAATAGTTATAAGCCCTAAAACCAAGAAAATCACCTTCACCGGTTCTCCCGGGGTAGGGGATCAGATAATGCGCAAGGCAGGGATCAAGAAGGTTACGCTGGAACTCGGTAACAACTCGGCTACGATCATTGAGCCCGATGCCGATCTTGAAAAAACCGCCGCCAGATGCGTTGTGAGCGCTTTTTCAAACTCCGGTCAGGTGTGCATCTCCCTCCAGAGGATATACGTTAACAGCAAATGCGTGGACAGGTTCACTGAGCTGTTTGTGGAAAAGACGAAAGCGCTGAAAATCGGCGATCCTATGGATAAGGCGTGTGATGTCGGACCCATGATAGACTCAAAAGAGCTTAACCGTATCGACTCATGGGTGAAGGAGGCTGAAGCTCAGGGCGCTGTTATTGCCGCAGGCGGCAGGGCGGAAGGCATGGTTTATCTTCCAACGGTGCTTACAAACGTTACTGAGGAGATGAAGGTAATGTGCATGGAAACCTTTGCTCCAGTGGTGTCCATAGTGGCTTATGATGATTTTGATGATGCTCTGGCGAGAGTGAATGATTCCGATTTCGGACTTCAGGCGGGTATATACACGACAGATATAAACAAAGCGATGAAAGCCGTTGATGAACTTGATGTCGGCGGCGTGATGATAAACGATACATCCACTTTCAGGGTCGATCATCTCCCCTACGGCGGCAACAAGCTCTCCGGTCTCGGCAGAGAGGGCGTTAAGTTCGCCATGGAAGACATGATGACGATTAAGATGGTGATGATTAACAGAAATTAACCATGCAACTCCATGGATGGAGTTGCGCCGTGCGGAGCGAAGCCGTGTTTATCACGGCGTGAGCGTGTATCCAAAATTTCCAAGGATGGTAAATTTTGGATTGTAAAGACAGAGATTGCTTCACTCTTTCAGGGTTCGCAATGACAGCAGTTTACGTCACTGCGAGGAGCATAAGCGACGAAGCAGTCTCTAACGAGTTTAATGACTGCAGTTAAGTTTCCCCTGCCCGCAGTTTCTACCGTGCTGCGGGCTTTTTATTTTGGAGTAAACCATGGTTGACCCTGTAGCCTCTGGTTGACGCTCATGTAAACCAAAGTTAACCCGTATATACGCATAGTCCTTATTCAGGCTGTTTTCGCTTATTTGTCAGATAAAAAAGATCTGTGGCACAACCGTTGCTCATAACTTTAAAACATTTTTGAATCCGGAGGCTGTTTCAGATGTTAAACGGAAAGGAATTGGCAAATATAAGCACACACCAGAGCGAGCGCACCAAAAAGATAATCGATGACAAAGCCGCATACGTGGCAGCAGGAATATCATGCACCTTCCCTTTGGTTGTGAAGCAGGCTAAGGGCGCAGTCATAGAGGACACGGACGGCAATACATATCTTGACTTCTACGCAGGCATAGGCGTTACCTCCTGCGGACACTGCCCTGATGAGGTTGTAAAAGCAATAAAGGATCAGGCGGACAAACTCCTGCACTCCTGCTTCATGGTCAGCATGTACGAACCTTACGTGCGTCTTGCGGAGAAGCTCACGCAGATAGCTCCGGGTAAATCGTCCAAGAAGGCGATGTTTGTAAACAGCGGCGCTGAAGCTGTGGAAAACGCAATCAAAATAGCAAAGACATATACCAAGCGCACAGGCGTGGTTGCCTTTGAATCAGGCTTCCACGGAAGAACACTCCTCACGATGACACTCACAAGCAAGGTCAAGCCGTACAAAGACGGCTTCGGTCCTTTCGCTCCCGAGGTTTACAAGGTTCCGTTCCCCAATGTTTACAGGGGGCAGATAAACACCTCCGAGGAGGAGGCGTGCAGAGCTTACCTTGACTATTTCAGACGTTTCTTTGTTTCCGAAGTCAATCCCATGAATATAGCGGCGGTTATCCTTGAACCGGTGCAGGGCGAGGGCGGCTTCAATGTGCCTCCCAAGGGATACTGGCAGGGTCTGAGAGAAATATGCGACGAATACGGCATAGTTCTCATTGCGGACGAGGTTCAGTCAGGCTTCTGCCGCACAGGCAGAATGTTTGCCGTGGAGCATTTCGGCGTAGAACCTGATCTCGTGACAATGGCAAAGTCTCTTGGCTCCGGAATGCCTATTTCCGCAGTGGTCGGCAAAAAAGAGATTATGGACTCGGTGGGCGCAGGCGGAATAGGCGGCACATACGGCGGAAACCCTGTTGCGTGCGAGGCTGCCCTTGCTTCCATCAGGATGATGGAGGAGCAGAACCTCAGCGAAAAATCACTGAAAATAGGCGCTTACATCATGGACAGAGCGAGAGCGCTGCAAAAAGAATTTCCACAGATGGGCGATGTGCGCGGTCTGGGCGCCATGATAGGCATCGAGTTTGTGAAAGATCCGGCGACCAAGGAACCTTACAAGGACGCTGTATCCTCCATCAACGCCGAATGCTTTAAGCAGGGTCTGCTTGTGATAGGCGCGGGGATCTTCGGCAACGTGGTGAGGTTTCTCCCTCCCCTCGTACTCACCGATGAACAGCTTAAACAGGCTATGGATATATTTGAATCTGCTGTGCGCAAAACGTTGAAATAGGAACAGTTCCATGGATGGAACTGCGCCGTGCGGAGCGAAGCCGCATTTACTGCGGCGTAAGCGTGTGTGGCAATCCGACAGGATGTGCGGATTTCAGTTATTAAAATGTTAACCACGGCGGGGTATCCCGCATAAACACTGATACAGGAGAAAGATATGAAGTTTTTCAAAGTACTGCCTTTTCTTGCGCTGCTTACCGCACTCTGCTCTTTCGGGCAGGCGGAAGCCGCAGAAACAATCAAAATCGGCAACATTATCCCTCTCTCAGGTCCTTCTGCCTCTGTGGGCATTCAGGGCAAAAACGCCCGTGAAATGGCTGTTGAAGAGATCAACGCAGCAGGCGGCATCAAGTCACTAGGCGGGGCGAAGCTCCAGCTTGTTTTCTCAGACAGTAAAAGCGACCCGACCACAGGGGTTACTGAGGCTGAGCGTCTTATCAATTCAGAAAAAGTACACGTGCTCACTGGCGCATGGAACTCCGCAGTAACCTACCCCGTTACTCAGACCGCCGAACGCTACGGCATGCCCTTCATAGTTCCTGTTTCAGTGCGTGACACTATCACAGAAAGAGGCTTTAAAAACGTTTTCCGTATAGCTGCCAAGGATTCATGGTGGACAAGGGATCAGTTCAAATTCCTTGATGACATGAAAAAGGAATTCGGCGTCGATGTTAAAAACGTTGCCTTTGTTTATGAAAACGGCGACTGGGGAGTGGGCTTCGCTGAAAAATGGCGTGAAATGGCAAAAGAAAGAGGCTACAAAGTTGTTCTTGATGAGCCTTATCCCAGTACGGCAAGTGACCTCACGCCTGTTGTTATCAAGCTTAAACGCTCCAAGGCTGACGTTGTCTTCATGACTTCTAACGCAGCGGACGCAATCCTCCTTACAAACACAATGGCTGAAATGAAAGTTAACGTAAAAGCCATAATCACCAGCGGCGGCGGACACGCTGACCCTTCCTTCCTCAAAGCGGCAGGCAAAAACGCTGAATACATATTCGACCTTGTAGAGTGGGAAGCGGATCTTAACCGCCCCGGACTTAAGGAAACCAACGAGAAATTCACTAAAAAATACGGCTACAGCCTCGCCGGAGAGTCTGTTGATGCTTATGCGTCAATGTATCTCATCAAGGACGTGCTTGAAAGAGCAGGCTCCACAAAGCCCGAAGCTGTACGCAAGGCGCTTATCGAAACCAACCTCTGCGGCGGCACTGTGGGTCTTCTTGCCTATGACTGCATCCAGTTTGACCAGAGCGGTCAGAACAAAAACGCCAGCCTCGTAATAGTTCAGATCCGCCAGAAAGGCAAGGATATGGAACGTATCACGGTATGGCCCAAAAACGTGAGAAGAGCAGGCTATACCCCTGTATTCCCTCAGCCTAACAAATAATTAAAGTCTCAAAAAGGAAAGGAGGAGGGCTCAGGTTCTCCTCTGCGCCTTTTTTTTAAGGAGCTGACACATGATTGGTTATGTCGAGTCTGTGATAAACGGCATTCTGATGGGGTCTATTTACGGGCTCACCGCCGTCGGGCTTACACTTATTTTCGGCGTGATGAAGGTTATAAACTTCGCCCACGGCTCCATCCTTATGGTGGGAATGTTCGCCGCTTACTGGTTTGTGACCCTTACAGGGGTGAACCCCTATCTGGCGCTGTTTGTGGTTGTGCCGTTTCTTTACTTCTTCGGTTTTTATCTTCAGAAGTTTGTAATAAAGCCCATATTTGAGGCGGAAAAAGACATCCGCGAGCCCATAACGGTGATCATCGTTACAACAGGGATATGGTATGTTCTGGACAACCTCGCGCTGCTTCTCTTCGGCGCTGAGTTCAGGGTGGCTAAGACCGTTGTCTCCGGTCAGATGCTTGAGATATTCGATATGTATTTCCTCTGGTCAAAGATAATAGGCGCAGGGGTGACTCTTCTTCTCGGCATTTATCTTTACTGGTTTCTCAGGCATTCCCGCATGGGCAAGGCAGTACGTGCCACAAGCCTTGACCGTGAGGCGGCAACGCTCATGGGAATCAAGCAGACCAGAATATACAATATCGTTTTTGGACTAGGCTGTGCCTGCTGCGGCGTAGCGGCCTGCGTTCTGGTTCCGTTTTATTATGTTTATCCCACAGTGGGCGTTCCGTTCGACATAAAGGCATTTGTAATTGTCGTTCTCGGCGGTTTGGGAAGCGTTCCGGGAGCCATTCTCGGCGGCATAATCATCGGACTCATCGAAACAGTCGGCGCTCAGTTTATGGCTGCCACATGGACAGAGATGCTTATTTACGTATTTTTCCTGTTTGTTCTGTTCGTTAAGCCGTCAGGGCTTTTCGGTCTGAAACAGGATTATTAGGGGAGGGCGGTATGAAATTTCTTCTTAATCAAAAGCCATCCAACATTGGCATAGCCATTGGAATAATCGCTCTGCTGTTCGCTGTTCCTATGTTTGTGAGCAGTCCTTCGGTTATGCAGATTCTTATACTCATAATATTCTATGCTTACCTCACCTCCTGCTGGAACTTTGTTGGAGGGTTTGCGGGCGTTCTCCCGCTGGGGCATTCCGCCTTTGTGGGGATAGGGGCTTATACGTCGACCACTCTTTATCTTACCTACGGTCTCAGTCCGTGGATTGGGATGTTCGCCGGAGGCATAGTCGCGGCGCTCATGGGGATACTCATAGGTCTGCCGACACTTAAGCTCAGAGGCGCTTATTTTGCCCTTGCCACCATTGCCTTCGGTGAGGGATTAAGGGTTTTTGTCGAAAACGTGGAGAAGATCGGTCCGCTTGAGATCAGAGGACCCAAAGGGCTCCTGATCAATCTTACCGAAAGCTCGTTTGCTCATTTCCAGTTCATGAGCAAGGTTCCCTACTACTACATAATACTCGTTATGCTGCTTCTGGTTCTTCTGCTTACTTACATTATGATGAACTCCAAAATAGGCTACTATCTTGCGGCGGGCGGCGAGGAAAAGGACGCGGCTGAGGCTCTGGGTATCAAGGTTTCACGCTATAAGCTCATCGCCATGATCATAAGCTGCTTCCTTACGGCTCTCGGCGGTACTTTTTATGCTCAGCTTATGCTTTATTTTTATCCCAAGTCTGTTCTGGGGCTTGAATTGTCATACGAGATAGCGTTCATAGCCCTCATAGGCGGCAGAGGAACCATACTGGGTCCGGTGCTCGGCGCTCTTCTGCTCCGTCCGGTTAATGAGCTGACGAGGATATATCTCTCCGATTCTCTGCCCGGGCTTCATCTTATCATCTTCGGTCTGGTACTTATTATTGTGATGCGTTATCAGCCCCGAGGGCTTGTTGAGCCTGTTTCCAGATGGATAGGCATGCTTAAGGACAGGTTCTCGTCAAAACCGGCCGTAAAAAGCGGCGAAGCGGTCACGGATTAAGGAGCGGAATATGGTTTTACTTGAGGTTAATAAGGCGGTTAAGCAGTTCAGTGGTCTTACCGCTGTAAATAATGTGGATTTGGAAGTTCAGGAAGGGCAGATAGTCGGGATAATAGGCCCCAACGGCGCAGGGAAAACAACGCTTTTCAACTGTATAGCGGGCGCCCTGCCGCCCACCTCCGGCAGCATAAAGTTCTTGGGGAAAGAGATAGCGGGCAGGAAACCGTATGACATCTGCAAGCTGGGCATCACCAGAACGTTTCAGGTGGTTAAGCCTTTTGTAACTAAGACTGTTCTCTATAACACAGTAGTGGGGGCATTCGCAAACACCAACAGAATGGACGAGGCGGAGGCAAAATCTCTGGAAGTTCTCAGAATGCTTGATCTCTACGATAAAAGGGATATTCAGGCGAAAAACCTCACACTGCCGGAGCGCAAAAGACTTGAACTTGCCCGTGCTCTGGCAACGGAACCAAAGCTTCTCCTTCTGGATGAGGTTATGGCTGGCTTGCGCCCCTCCGAGGTTTCGGAGATGCTGCCTATTATCAGGAAAATCAACTCTGTCGGGGTTTCCATTGTTATTGTGGAGCACATAATGCAGGCTATCATGAACCTTTCCGACAGGGTGTATGTGATAAACTTCGGCAAAAAGATAGCGGAAGGCGACCCGCATGAGGTAGTTGCCGATCCGGAAGTGATTAAGGCTTATCTGGGGGATGAATATGTCGCTACTCAGCATTGATAAACTGAACGCGGGTTACGGCGAGATACAGGTCCTTTTCGATGTTTCCCTCCACATCAATGAGGGCGAGATTGTGAGCATAGTGGGCGGCAACGGAGCCGGCAAGTCCAGCCTGCTTAAAGCCATATCAGGGCTTATCAAACCCATGTCCGGCTCTGTGAGCTTCAGAGGAGAAAATGTAAGCCGTGTTCCCGCTGATGAAATCGTGACAAGAGGCCTTGTGCATGTGCCGGAGGGGAGAAGGCTTTTCTCATTAATGACAGTGTATGAGAACCTTGAGATGGGCGCTTATAACAGGAACGCCAAGGCTAATTTCAAGCGCAACCTTGAAGAGGTCTATGCCTTGTTCCCCCGTCTGGCTGAAAGACAGAAGCAGCTTGCCTGCACTCTTTCCGGCGGCGAACAGCAGATGGTCGCCATAGGCAGAGGCATAATGGCGCAGCCCAAGCTGATGATGCTGGATGAACCTTCCCTCGGGCTTGCGCCCGTGCTCAAAAAGGATATTTTCGCGGCTGTCAAACGCATAGCAATAGATTATGAAACAACAATAGTTCTTGTGGAACAGGATCTTGTGAATTCTCTTGCCATAAGCGACAGAGCGTATGTCATGGAGCAGGGGCAGGTGGTTCTGGAAGGAGAAAGCCAGATGCTCCTCACCGATCCGCATGTTAAGGCGGCTTACCTCGGAGTTTAAATTTCTTGGGGCGGTTTTTTCCGCCCTTTTGTTTACCTGAGCTTTACGTTATAGTATCTATTATTTCATAGGTTAACTTAAAGGAGACTTGTAATGGATATTTCGGCAACTATAGCGGAGCTCAAGAAGGATAAAGAATTTGCTGCCAATGTAGGCATGATTCTGATACATAACGGCACAGTGCGCGGCTGGTCAAGGGGTGATCACGCCTCCGTTCAGAAGATGGAGGTTCACAGCGATCAGGATAAGATAGAACAGATACGACGTGAAGTGGAAGCATCGGAAGGAATATACAGGGTCGTGGTTGAAGCCCGCTCCGGTGTGATGGAGCCCGGGGACGATGTGCTTTTTCTCATTGTCGCAGGTGATATAAGAGAGAATGTCAAGCCCGCTCTCGCCCTTCTTCTGGACAGAATAAAGGCGGAAGCGGTGACTAAAAAGGAATATAAAGGGTAAGGGGGCTTTTGCCCCCTTTTTTTCAGGACTGCTCTTCTGTTACCTGAGTTCCGTCGAACACGAATTTTTTATGAGTAATTACGAGCTCATTCATTTTTTTATAGAAGCTTTCAAAAACATCTTCTCTTTCTGTGAGGTAGTAATCCGCTGAGACATTGTCTTCCGTCACAGTGACAGTAACAAACCCGTTCCTTGCCGTATCAGCGAATATCATCGGACTGAAAGCCTCAAGAAGCGAATCATCAAGGTCAGTGATAAGCTTAGCTCTCACAGCGGTTTTCTGATCCTCCGTGAACGCTCCTGCTGCCAGAACAGCCTCCACAGCATGCTCTACCATGTTTATGAAAGTTGATGATGATACAGAGGTTCCCGTGAAATCCGCAACATTCGCTCCTGAGGTGGGATGGTCTGTCACGAAGGAGGCGTGTATGTCACCGGAGATCACAAAAGCTCTTTTGCCGCTTGCGCCCAGCTGCTCAAGAAGCATGTTCTTGCGGTTGGGGAAGCCGTCCCAATGGTCAACGTTGGCGTAAAATCTCTGTTTGTAATCGGCGGGAATATCAAGCGCTGTCATATCCCATATAAGGGACGTTGTGGATACAGAGCTGCCGAAGCAGATATTTGTCGCGGTGCTGGTGCTTATTTTGTTTGTAAGCCACGCAAGCTGAGTGTCGCCGAACACGTTTTCCGGTGTCCTCGCCGCCAGAGTGTCCGCCATGGCGTTATAACCCGCCAGCATGTCATATGTGGCTTTCACCACGCCGTATCTGGAGCCTATGTCGCTGAAGTAGCCCTGTTTGCCTATGTGCATGTAGGCTATGCCTCTCTCCAGAACGTTGTCATATGTGTTGTCGTCTATGAGGGGAAGCTGGCTGCCGGAGGGAACGGAGGAGTTGTAGCCTGTGACCAGCGCGTTGAAGACATATGCGCTCACAAGCCCGCTTAAATCCGCCGCCGCTTTTATGCCTGCGTCCGTCTGGCTGAGACCTGTCTGCATGTAAGCATAAGCGAGTGTGGGAACCAGAGCCGCTGAGTACGCGTCCCAAGGTGCTGAGGTCATATCCACATAGGGACCGAAGGCAGCCTTCTGGAGCTCATAAACAGCCGCTCCCTGTCCGGGATACTGCGCCTCAAAGAGAGCGGTTATAGCCGTTTTATCCAGAACAACCTTTCCGGGGAATGCTCCCTCGGGGATAAGGTGATCGGGGCGGAACGTTCTGTAATCCGCAAGTATTAGGTGAAGATGCTGCCCGAAACGGAAGTCTCTGTAGATCCCAGCATTGTTCATCTGTCCGTAAAGCTGTGAATCGGGAGTCTGAAAGGCTCCGTCTGAGGATGTGTTATCCACGGGGAGAAACTCATAGAATGCCTGCTCGGCGTTCATTCTTCTTACAGTGTCAAATTCGTCTTTTTCTTCGTTGAAGTATGTTGCCGTTGCTCCCCAGCAGTCGTCGGAAAATTCGTGGTCATCCCATATGGCTATTATGGGGTAAAGTTCGTGGAATTTCTGAAGTATGGGGTCTGTTCTGTAGGTTTTGTATATTTCCCTGTAGTTTGAGACTGCTGCCGCGCCGTAATAGGGCTGGTCTGTTCCCAGAGCGACGGAGCCGTCTGTATCGGTGAAAGTTATTTTTCTTGCGTCGGTAATATTCTGAAAGGAAGGGTCTCCGGTGGTCTCGTATATGTAGTCGCCGAGGTGAACCACGAAGTCAATGTCTGTTACATGCTGAAGGTGGTAGGAAAGGGAGTTGTAGTATCTGCCTATATAGTCCTGACAGCTTAGGAAAGTAAACTTAACCGGAACATCCGCATCTGCCGCCGGAGCGGTTTTGGTTCTCGCTGTGCGTGTAGTGTAGCGCTTGCCGTTTTTGTCGTAGTGGAATCTGTAATAATAGAAGCTGCCGGACTGAAGTCCTGTTACTTTCACCTTCGTGCAGTAGTCATGCTCTTCTGTCACTGTGAGATCGTATGATGCGACAGTGTTTTTGAGCTCTTTGTCTGACGCAACGATGAGAGTGATTTTGTGAGCTCCGCCTCCGAGAGTTTCTCCTGACAGACGTGTCCACAGTATTACACTGTCCGCTTTAGGGTCTCCGGAAACTACAGACTGAGGGAAATGTTCCGCAGAAACTTCCGTGTTGTCTCCGTCGGAGCTGCTCCCGCACCCTCCGAGCATGCCAAGTGACGCCGCGGTCGCCGCGACTGTGGTTATTTTCAGAAAATCTCTTCTGTTAAGCATTATCCGCTCCTCTAAAGAAATATTGCCCTTAGCGGATAATGCAACTTAGTTGTCAGCAAATGTTCAGGGAATTAAGATTATTATATGAAAAAAATGTCAGCCTACGGTCCAGATCTTCTTCTGGGATTTTCTGTATTTTTCCTCTGCCGCCGCCATACGGTCATTGAATTCTATGAGGTGCGCGCGCATCTCTTTTTCCGCTGCGTCACCGTCTCCGGCGATAACGGCTTTCACAAGAGCATCGTGCATGCCGAGAGGGTGAACCTCATCAGTGGGCGGCTGAAACTCTTCCGTGATGTTTCTTATGAGGATAACAAGTGATTTGACTATTGACTCAAGAAACCTGTTACGGCACATTTCAGCCAAAACATAATGTACTCTCTGTCTTTCGTGTACCGTGTCGGGGTATGTATCGTGAAGTCCTTCGTTCGAGAGAGCTTTTTCCAGTTTTTCAATGTATTCATTATTTCTGTTTTCCGCTGCAAGCCTTGCCACGTGCGGTTCTATAAGTATTCTCGCCTGACAGAGCTCAGGGATGGAAAGCTTGCCTGATGAAAACAGATCCCCCCACGCATCGCTCAGTCTGTCAAATGTAAGGTCGTTTACAAAGGCACCGCCTGTGGCGCCATAGCGTATTTCCACAAAACCTGTGGCGGCGAGAACTTTCATCGCCTCTCTCACAACGGTTCTGCTGACCTTGAACATTTCGATTAATTCACGTTCGGAAGGGAGTTTGTCTCCGGTTTTGTACATGCCTGTGATAATGGAATCTTTCAGTTGATTAAAAACTTCATCAGAAGCTTTTACCTGCCTGACCGGCTGGAATGCTTTCAATTGTGTTCTCCGTGTGTTTATAGGTAATCATAAAACTGAATAACAAATGGTCTAATGTTTAATAATACCATATTTAAGGGTGCTAAAGTCAAGATATTATTAACTGTTTTCTGTATAGTTTTGTAAATGTCGAAATATTGAGATTCTTAATGAATCTATTTTTCTTATTTATTGGTAAACAACATCTATTTGACTGATTTCGAGCTGCGCTTTCTGACTGCTTTTAAAATTTTATTGACATAGCGGGATGTATGGTTATATGTTTAATCATCAAATGTATGACATATGACGTATTACAAATGCTAAGGTATGTTGTTTAAATTTAATTCTTTTATTTAAGGAGCAGTATATGAAAACCACCGGATTTATCAGTATTATTTTGTCTGTTTTGTTTGCTGTCCTCATTGCTGGTTCAGTGTTTGCTTCGGGTGAGCTCAGAGGATCACACAAAGAAAATGATGTTCAGTGCGCTGACTGTCACGGAACAGACACTCCTGATTCCGCCGCAAAAACATCCTCATGCTTTTCCTGCCACGGCGATTACAAATCCCTTGCTGAGCTGACAAAGAATGTGGAAGAAGCAAATCCGCATGAAAACCATATGGGTGAGCTTGCCTGTAAGGAATGTCACGGTATTCACAAGCCTTCAGAGCTTTTCTGCAACAAGGAATGCCATAACTTTGACATGAAGGTGAAATAAGTAATTTTATTTTTGGTAACCTTAGGTGCTCATAAGCAGCGCCAAATATATAAAGAGAGGTTGACTGATGAAACGTTTATTTTCCATTAGGTTTCTGCTTGCGCTGTTAATCGCGGCAGTAATGTCTTTGCCCGCGTATGCGGAAAAAGTTTACAACACGGACATCGCCATCATAGGCGCTGGGGCTACAGGTCTCTCCGCCGGTGTTCAGGCATCTCTTCTCGGAGCTAAAGTCATAGTGATCGAGAAACAGGCTATCCCCGGCGGAACAAGCAACTTCGCCGAAGGTCTTTTCGCTGCTGAGAGCTCGCTTCAGATGAGGCAGGGTATTGATGTATCAAAAGAGTTTGCATTTAAAACAATCATGGACTACAGCCACTGGAGAGCAAACGCTCCTCTTGTGAGCGCATTCGTAAACAAATCCGCAGAGACGGTAGAATGGCTCAAACAGTTCGGAATCCAGTACGAATACATTGGTGTGGGCGGTTTCGGCGGTCCTCTCACATGGCACGTTGTGGGTGATTATCTCGGTGAAGACGGTAAACACTACCATCACGGAGCGGCTGTCGTTCAGGCTCTTACCAAGGCTCTCAAAGATAACGGCGGTCAGCTTCTTCTTCAGACCCCCGGCAAATCCCTCATAGTCAAAGACGGTAAAATAGCAGGTGTAGTCGCGGAGGACAGAGACGGCGAAAAAGTCATCATCAATTCCAAGGCAGTTGTAATCGGCACGGGCGGCTTTGCCAATAATAAAGAGATGATGAAACAGTTCTCCAGATACCCCGACATGATTTTCATCGGTCAGATCGGTAAAACTGGTGACGGTATACAGATGGCGTGGGCAGCAGGCGCGGATAAAGAAGGCGCGGAAGTTATGCAGTCATACCGCCCCGGGCTTGCCGGCTTTCATCCTGCGTCTCATCTTATAGCAGCCGCTGTTCAGCCTTATCTGTTTGTTGATCCTCAAGGTCACAGATACACTGATGAATCCAACATCACAGAATGGCCCCAGTCCGGCAACGCCCTTGAGAGAATAGGCGGAACAGCTTACTCAATCTATGACGAAACAACAAAACAGATGTTCATTAACGACGGCATCCAGATGCCTCTCGGCGAATGGGTAATCTTCGGGACAAAACTCGACAAGCTTGAACAGGACTTCACAAAAGAGCTGGCAAAAAACAACGGTAATGTTTTCAAATGCAGCACTATTGAAGAGGTTGCGGCAAAAATAGGCGCGGATCCCAAGGTTCTTAAAGCCACTGTTGAGCGCAATAATAAAGCGGCAGAAATGCACAAGGATGATCTCTTCCACAAAAAAGCAGATTATCTCAGACCCGTTACGAAAGCTCCTTTCTATGTGACAAAGCTCCATCCCAGAGCACTCGGCACACTAGGCGGTATTAAAATAAACGAAAAAACAGAGGTTCTTAATACAAAAGGGGCAGTTATCTCCGGACTTTATGCCGGCGGTCTTGACGCTGGCGGCATGTACGGCGACAGCTACGATCTCAAGCTCGGGGGCGGTACATTCGGTTTTGCCATTAACTCCGGACGTATAGCAGGCGAGAACGCTGTTAAATTCATCTCCAAATAACATTCACGGCTTTCCCCGTCGTCTGTTTTAAAGGCGGCGGGATTTAATTTTTATTGGAGGAACAAAATGAGACTTTCTGTTTTATTTACTGCTTTGGCAATCTTTCTTATCTCGGCTTCCGCGTTCGCCGCAGACACGTTGAAAGATGCCTTTGGAAACGGCACACTGAAAGGCGAGATAAGAAACTTCTATTTCGCAAGGGATTTTGATGAAAACACACCCGACAGGGCGGATATGGCTGTGGGCACTCTGTTTTATTACAAAACAGCGCCTCTTTACGGTATAAGCGCCGGATTTGCTTTCGCTTCGTCCAGCGACATATACAGTGATGACGATAAAGCTGTATACGGACTGCTTCAGAGAGACTCGGACGGGAAGCATGAGAGCTACACCCGTCTTCAGGAGTATTATATTCAGGGTGAATGGTTTAATACCAGAGTAAAATACGGCGCTCAGGAGATCAATACCCCTTTCATGAACACTCACGACATACGTATGATGCCTAAGTCATACGAAGGGCTCTCCATCGTAAACAGCAGCATTAAAAACCTTGAACTGTCAGCCTATTATATAACAGGCTACATGGGCTGGACTGATGATGAGGCGATGGACATAGTGAAGTCCGTAAATGTCGGAGCTGATGACGACAAGGCGCTGATAGTCGGCGGCGCAAAATACACTCTTCCCGTTGAAGCCGCAAAAATTACTGTTCAGGGCTGGCATTATGACATGGAGGATGTTTTCGGCTCGAACTATGTTCAGCTTTCAGCCTCTAAAAAGCTCGGAGACTATAATCTGTATTTCAATCCTTCAGCACTTTTCCAGAAATCCAAAGGTGATGATCTGGGCGGAGAGTTTGATACAGATCAGTTCGGTTTCAACACAGGTTTTGCCGCATACGGTTTTGATGTGACGGGCTTCTATGCGAAAACAGGAGACGATGATCTGTTTGTTCCGTGGGGTGACGGCAAGGTAATAATACAGCAGGTTCTCGCCGCAGGCAGAGCCGAAGAGGATGCTTACGCCCTTAAAGTCGGCTATGATTTTTCCAAAATTGGCGTCAAGGGACTCAGCGCTTATGCTTTTCACACTGTATATGATACCCCCGAATCAGGCAGCGGCGCTTCAGCGGATATGAGTGAGACAGACTTAAGCGCACAGTATAATTTCGGCGGCGCATTTGACGGGCTCAGCCTGCGTCTGAGATACGCTATGATCGATGTGGACGGCGGTGAAGACTATAACGATTTCAGAGTCTACCTCAGATACAACTTCGCCTTGGGCGGCAAAAAATAAAAGTCTTTTGACCTCCTGCCCGTCTGTTTCCGCAGCATCACACACACAGCGGGTATACACGTAACAGCCGGACACGCTTCCACGGGTGTGTCCGGCTCCTCCTTAACGGATATTGATATGGAAAACAGAAAGCTGTTTACTGCGCTTTTTATTATAAATTTCTGCATAACCCTCGGTTACGGGGTGGTTGACTCCTTTTTTTCCCTGTATGTATTTGAACTGGGAGCCAGAGGGGCGCTTCTCGGCGTTCCTCTGGCTTTCTACTCGCTTGCCAAGATTTTTTTCAGCGTTCCTGCGGGGAATGCAGCGGAAAATACGGGAGCGGGACGCACCCTTGTTGTTTCCGTGCTGTGCTTCTGCTGTGTTTCTGCGGGCTATCTGTTTGCTGAGAGTCTGGTTTCGGTCATTATCCTCCGCATATTCCAAGGCGCTGCGTGTGCGGCTTTCCGTGCATCGGTTCTTGCTGTTATCGGAAACAGCTCACGCCGGACAAGCTTTGCCTCAGTCAGCGGAACTTTTGATATGTCATTTTACGGAGCTCTCGGCGCGGGACCGCTGATAGGCGGAGCTGTGAGAAGCTTTGCGGGGTTTGAGGGAGTATTTATCCTGCTTTTTGCGCTGTGCATAATATCGCTTTTCTTTGTGCTTATCTCCGGCGTAGGAAAGCTGGACCGTCGGAAAACGGCGGTGGATTCCGTGGATAAGTCTTTCATTCCCGGGAGACGATACTGCGGGCTTTTGTCTTTCATCTTTTTCAGGGCATGCGGAATAGCCTCCTGCGCAGTGTTCCTGCCTCTGTTTATTGAACAGGGGATGAAGCTGGGCAGCTTTCGCTCTGGCGTTATTCTTTGTGTTTCAACAGTTTTCATGACATTCAGCCTGCGTCCTATGAGCATGCTCGGGAAGGTTTTCTCAAAAAGAAATATAATCGTATCCGGCGGCATGGCTGTTTCCGTTATGTATATGCTTATTCCTCATGCTGCGGATTTTCCCGAAATCATAGCTGTGTGTGCCGGAACAGGGCTTTTCGGAGCATTATCGCAGCCTGCCTGCACCGCGGCTCTGCTTGAGGAGGGGGAAAGGCTCGGTATGGGTAAAGCTGTCGGCGTTTTTAATCTTTTCATGAACATGGGCTTCGCCGCAGGTCCCCTTGCGGGTTCGCTCATTTACGGAATTTTCGGCTTGAAAGCTGTTTTTATTGTCTCCGGTCTGGCGGGAATAGCCGGAACATTTATGTTTCTCTTCCTTGCTGAAAAAAGCAGCGAAAGAGAAGCCTTCGGTATATGTGAAGGAGGTTATGCCTCAACGGAAAACTGAGGCACAACCTTAAGCTTATTTTTCCGCAATTTTATCAGTTATTTCCCATCCGCCGCCAAGCACCTTGAACATATCGACAGCAGCGTTTATACGTGTGAGACGGAGTGAGGCAAGCTGATCCCTTGCCTGAAAGAGCGAGGTCTGAGCGTCCAGAACATCCGAAAGGCTGTTTGAACCTTCTCTGTACTGTATTTCCGTCAGACGGAGGGAATGTTCAAGCTTGGCTGTTGTCTGGTTCTGGATTTCTTCCCTTTCCTCTCCGTATTTAACGGAATTGAGAGCGTCCTCAACCTCCTGAAGGGCGGTGAGAACGGATTTACGGTAATTTTCCGCAAGAACCCGTTTCTGTGATTCACTGATAGTTATTTGGCTGCGTTTTGTCCCGCCGTCAAATATTGACTGAACAACGGATGCAGACAAACCTATGCTTGTAGCCGGATTGGCTAGGGAAAGAAGAGCGTCCGTTGCGAGCCCCGCCGAGCCGGAAAGGGAGAGTGTTGGGAAAAGCGCCGCTCTGGCGGCTGCTGCGTTTGCGTCAGCGGCGGCTATCTGAGCCTCAGCTTTGACCAGATCCGGTCTTCTCAGCAGAAGGTCTGAGGGGAGTCCGGCGGTGACTGCCGGAACAGAAACAGCGCCGAAATCCTCTGCTCCGGTGCTGAAATCCTGCGGCATTGTTCCGGTGAGCACGGCAAGAGCGTTAAGTGTCTGCTTTTTCTCTTCTTCCAGTGAGAGCAGAGTGCTTTTTCTGCTGAGAACTGTAGATTCCTGATTAAGCAGTTCTGACTTGAGTGCGCTGCCGTTTCTGTATTTTGCCTGAACTATCTTCAATATTCTTTCAGCGGTTTCAAGGTTGATTTCGGCATACTCGATCCTTTTTTCCAGTGAAAGGAGTTGGAAATATCCGTTTGCCACACCGGAAACCAGCGTGAGCCTGACTGCGTCATAGTCGTATTCCGCAGCTTTGAGTGATTCCTTGGCTCCCCTGACCTGCGCGGATATTCTGCCCCATACATCCACCTCATAGCTGACGCCGAGGGAGAGACTGGAGGATTCACTTGTGCGGGCGCTTCCCTCTGACGGAAAGCTGCGGTTTACCGATGAGCCGCCGCTGAGATTAACAGACGGGAACATAGACGCGCCTGTGCTCTTAAGCTGCGCTTTTGCCTGAATTATGCTTTCCGCCGCAGTGGTGATGTCCGGGCTCTGTTTAAGGCTTCTGTCAATGAGTTCCGCCAGCACGGGCGAGTTGAAGCTTTTCCACCAGTCGGAGTTGATTAAGGCGCTTTTGTTGTCATGCTCCGCAATCCATGCGGCGGGCATTACGGGCGGGGTGAAATTTTCCGTCTGTTTGGCGGCGCATCCGGCGGAGAAGAGCAGGGCGGACACGCAGAAGGCATATGTGAATTTACGTATTTTCATTATTTTACCTCTATTCTGACGCAAGGGCGGTGACAGGGTTCAGACCTGCTGCTTTGCGGGCGGGCAGATAACCGAATATGAGCCCTGTGGCGAAGGCGCACCCGAAAGCGGCAACCACCGGAGTCATCTCATATTTCACAGGCGTACCGAAGGCGGATATTATTCCCGCCATGCCAAGACCCGCCGCAACGCCAATGAGCCCTCCGAGGGCGGAGACTGTGACGGCTTCTATTAAAAACTGCTGGAGTATATTTCGCATTCTCGCCCCTGTAGCCATGCGTATGCCTATCTCCCTTGTGCGTTCTGTTACGGAGACAAGCATTATGTTCATTACACCTATTCCGCCCACGAGAAGGGAGATTGCCGCTATGGAACCGAGAAGTATGGTCATTGTGTTCTGGGTTTCGGACACGTTTTCGATCAGGGACGCCATGTTGCGTATCTGGAAGTCCTCAACTCCGCCGTGCATGGCGAGAATCGCTGTGAAAACAGCATCCTGAGTATCGTTTATTATGCCTGTGTCCTTTACCGCGACGGTGATATTGCGCAGATAGTTCTGACCGGTAAGACGCAGGCTGCCCGTGGTGTAGGGCACGAAGATTATGTCGTCCTGATCCTGCCCGCCTATTCCTGCGCCCATTTCGGACATAACGCCTATCACCTGAAAAGGTATATTGTTGATGAGAATATAGCTTCCAGTTGGTTCCCTGCCGCTGAAAAGCGCATCGGCAACGGTTTTCCCCAGAACCGCCACAGTGGCGTAAAGCTCTTCATCCTCATCGGTGAAGAAGGTTCCCTCAGCTACTTCCCAGTTTCTGGCTATTATATAATCCGGTGAGGTTCCGTTTATTTTTGTGGAATGGTCGGATTCCTCAAACCGCACAGTAACGGAGCTTTCCTGCTCCGGCACGGCGGCTAGGATGTTCGGCAGGTCTTTTATCGCTTTCACATCGTCCGGCACAAGGGTAGCAATGTTCATTCGTCCCCGCATGTTCGGTGCGCCGGGGCGAACGTTCATCAGGTTGCTTCCCATTGAGCTTATTCTGTCCACAACCTCCTGCTTGGCTCCGTCGCCTACTGCGAGCATGGTGATTACCGAGGCAACGCCTATCACTATTCCCAGAAGAGTCAGCACAGTGCGGAATATATTGCTTTTAAGTGATCTTACTGCGGTTTTCGCCGCTTCCGTGAGTTCTGTGAACCTTGAGACTTTTTCCGGTTCCGGACTGAATATCTCCGGTTTTTCCGCCGCTTTTTTTATCACGGCATCGCTGAGGATATTGCCGTCACTTATTTCTATTATCCTGTCGGCATATTCGGCAACCCTTCTTTCATGGGTGATGAGTATTATTGTGTGTCCTTTGGCGGAAAGATCGCCGAGTAGTTTCATTACCTCTGTGCCGCTTTTGCTGTCCAGCGCTCCTGTGGGCTCATCGGCAAGGATTATGCGTCCCCCGTTCATCAGCGCGCGGGCTATGGAGACCCTCTGCTGCTGACCGCCTGAGAGCTGAGTGGGGCGGTGGTGCGTTCTGTCGTCAAGCCCCAATTCGGTTAATAGCTCAATTGCTCTCTTCCTGCGGGCATGCTGGGGAATACCGGCATACACTGCGGGAACCTCTGTGTTTTCTGCCGCTGTAGCTGTGCTTATGAGGTTGTAGCTCTGAAATATGAAGCCGAACTCCTCTCTGCGGAGTCTTGCCAGTTCATCCTTGCCGAAGCGGGAAACATCCTCGCCCATGAAAAGATAAGTGCCTTCCGTAGGCTGATCCAGACAGCCGAGTATATTCATCAGGGTTGATTTGCCGGAGCCTGAGGCACCCATTATAGCCACAAACTCGCCCTGCTGTATTTTCAGGTTTATTCCGTGGAGAACCTCAACCGAAAGCTCTCCGGTTTTGTATGTCTTATAAATGCCCCGTAAATCTATCAGAGGCATTCTGTTTCCGTTCATCAGCGCATCCCCTGCATTCCGAGTCCTGCTCCCGGGGGCGGTCCGAAGCTGTTATTCTGCTGTGATGACGTTTTTTTCGTTTCAGAAGGGTAAAGGATAACTGTTTCACCTTCGTTCAGTCCTTCAAGTATCTGCGCCTGAATACGGTTTGTTATGCCGACCTTGATCGTTCTTATCTGCGTTGTTCCGTCAGGGTTCAGCACGGTTGCTTCGCTCGCTCCTGAAAGCGTTCGGGTACCGCTGTTCTGCTGCTGTCTTTTTTTGCGCTGCTGCTGCCCTTCGCTGACGTTGTCATTTCCGCGCGGACCGCGTTCTTCTGCTGACGGTGCCGCCTGAGTGACTGCTTTTACCGCAGAGACAGGCACAAGAAAAGTATCACGGGCTGAGGCGGTTATGAAAAAAACCTGCGCTGTCATCTGCGGAAGAAGGTTACGTTCCGTATTGTCCACATCAAACAAGGCGTTGTAGAGCACAACGTTGTTCTCCGTTGTCGGTGTGGGCTCTATGCGCCTGAGTTCGCCGTACCATCTTCTGCCCTGACCGCCGAGAGTTGTAAAATACGCTCTCATGCCTGTTTTGAGTTTTATAATATCCGCTTCGGATACCTCTGTCTGAACTGTCATTGTGGCGAGATCCGCTATCTGGAGAATTGTCGGAGCGGACTGGTTGGCGTTCAGCGTCTGCCCCTGACGTGCGCTGACTGAAACCACGGTGCCGTCCATGGGGGCGTAAATTTTAGCATAATTGAGATTTGCCTCATCGGCTCTGAGGTCTGATTCCGTCTGCTCTATCTGAGCCTTCAGCATTTCAAGCTGCGCAAGAGCGGATTTGTATTCAGCCTCAGCGTTCTGAACTGTCTCAAGTGTTGTGGCATCCTCTGTGAAAAGATTTTTCTGGCGTTTGAGCTGGCTTTCTGCCAGAGAGAGCTGGGCTTCCCTGTCCTTAAGCTGCGCCTGCTGATAACGGAGCTGCGCACGGCTTGCGTCTACCTGCGCTATGAAAAGAGTAGGGTCTATTTCCGCAAGGAGCTCTCCTGATTTAACCTCGCTGCCAACTTCGACGTGGATTTTTTTAAGCTGACCCGAAACCTGAGCGCCCACATCCACATAATCAAGGGGCTGCAAAGTTCCGGTCGCGGAAACAAGAACCTCTATGTTCCCTCTCTGAACCTGAGCCGTGGTTCCTGCTGATGCTGTGGTGCGTCCTGCTGAAATATCCTTCCAAAGGCTGAACGCGGTTGACACTGCAATAAAGACTATGACTGCGGATGCGGTTAAAAGAATTATTTTTCGTACTTTTGACGATGTGTTTTTCCTGTTCATATCAATCCTTGTGCTTATAAATCATACAGGCAACAGACCTGATACTGATTGCCTCTGTTGTTAAAAGCAATAGCTATGCCTTTGCCGTAATAAGTTGTAAGATGCTTGTAAATAAGGGTGAAAAAAAGTGTAACCATTAGGTTCAGGTGCATTTTCTGCTCACTTGTGTGCAAATTATTCATAATCGGCTCATTCTCCGTACATTAAGAAGCCGCACCGACCTACAGGAAACGGTGCGACTTCAAAATATAAGACAAAACTAACCCCTATTGGTTTAAAGACGGAGAAGTTTTGCCTTGGGTAACCCAGAATTATTATATTTTTTTTGCCGGAGCGTACGAGAGAAGCATCACGAGAACGCTTCCCGAGACACTTGCCGCTCCGAACCAGGCGCTTAATCCTATTGCCGTGCCCCAGTGAGCGGCGCATGGGACAAGGGATACTGCCAGAAGAAGCCATCCCGCTGTTCGTAGTATTATTTTATCTTTTGCGGCGGGGATTCCGGCTCTGAACTGCTGCCAGTGTCTGTCCAGCGACAGGGCAAGAGCTGCGAGACCTGAGAACGACAGAATCATTGAGATTATTCCGTAAAGCATCAGTGCACCCCCTGAGCAGCGGCTGAAGGTTTTTTTTCTTCAATTTCCGATGTTTTCCATGCGGCATAGCCGAAGAGAAGACCGAAGCCGAAAACAGTGAGGTCAAAGCCTGCGATTATGGCGTTGCCCTGAGCTATGGCGCTGAACAGGTTCACCTTGGAGGTGAATGCGTTGAGCACGGGAAGAAGGCAGTAGAGAGCTGCGCAGAACGCAAGCTGCTCCGTCCATGCTTTTCTCACTGGTCTCACCAGCGGATGGAGGCAGCAGAGAAGCCATGCAGTGAAGAAGAGGCGTATTTCCCAGTTTGCCCTTGATGCAAGGTCAAAGGGGAGAAGCCTGTTTGACCAGAGATGAACGGCAGTTGCTGCGGTGAGCCCTGTCATCCCGCCGACATTAAGCACCTCTACAAGCTTTCTGCCGAATGATTTATTCATGGCTTTTGATTTTTTATGTGTCCAGATTATGAGCCCCGTTCCGACCATAGCTGTTCCGAGAACTCCGGAGATGAAGAACAGCCACCTTGTAAATGTATCGGCAAATCGGGCAAGATGCAGTGAACCGAGAACATTTGCTGTAGCCGCCACAGCGTTCGGAGCTGAGGTTACCGCTTCGCCCATGAACCTTCCGTTTACTCCGTTATAGGCTACCTGAACAGCGGTTCCGCTTCCTCTACCTGTTGCGGTGATGCTTTTTCTTCCGGAGGGAACCATTTCAATCAGCATGTTCTTTTTTCCCTGATTGCTGATTGAAATACGCTGAATCTTCGATTTCAGACGTTCCTCGGCATTCTTTATAAGCGGTTCTACAGGCGTAAGCTTCACTCTTTCCTCATATGAGACAGTCTGAGCAGGCTGAGCGTGGCTGTGCATTCTTCTCATTCCGTCTGCGTTCCACGGGAGCAGGATCATCATGAACAGAACAAGCCCCGAGTAAGTGATCATTATATGATAGGGCAGGGCGAGAACGGCGGTGAAGATGTGGGCATCTGTCCATGATCTCGTGCCTTTTTTCCTGCGGAAGGTGAAAAAGTCCGCAAATATTCGTTTATGGATTATTACGCCGCTGATTATGGCTATGAACATAACCATCGTGGCGGCTCCGATTATTTTCCGTCCGGTCATCCTGTCCATTCCGTACAGCTCCACATGGAAGCGGTAGAGGAATGTTCCTCCCCTTGTCTCTCTGGGGATGATGCGTTCGCCTGTCTGAGAGTCCAGATAGTGGACTGTCATCGGCACTCTTACTGGTGTTGCGTTTTCCTGCTGTGTGTTTTTCGTATTGTCGGGTTTATCGCCGCCTTCTGCCGCCGTGTGCGCGCGTCCTTCGTCTCTTGGCTGCCTTCCAGTGTTTTCAGCGCCTTCGGGGCGTTCTTTTCCGGGGCGCTCGGGAGCCTGAATCTGCTGCGGCTGTTCTCTGAAGACAACCTGAACCACCCTGTTTCTGGCATCAGGAAGAGTTATTGACCAGCTCGGAGAATCCGGGGCAACTCTCTCAAGGTAATTCACAGCCATAGACGCTTCGCTGCCCGTGGGTATGGAACCGTGAAGCTCAGGCTGCATCCAGTAGGTTATTTCGTTTCTGAAATATGAATAGGTTCCAGTAAAGAAAATAGCGAAAAGGAGCCACCCGATTATGAGTCCGCTCCATGTGTGGAGCCAGCTTATTGACTGACGGAATTTTTCTCTCATTGTACGCTCCACGGAAGCAGCAGGAGCCCGCCCAGAAGCGCCGCCGGAATGCAGATTCCAAGCCATGCTGTTATTGTTCTTATGTTAGCGAAAGACCATATGACTGCACATGTGTAAATGAGATAAAAGAGCATGTTTGCGGCTGTGGCAGCGTATCTCGGCTCAAAAGGCATGAACTTCGTTATCCATAAGGTAACAAAAGCCGAAAGAGCGTAACCGCCGAAAACGGCAAGCAGAACACGGGAAGCAACTTCGGCTTTATAGCGCATTCCCGATGAGTTTTTAGTCATAAAATTCCCCCTGAATATTAAAAATACCGAACCGTAAGCATAACTGCCGCCGATTCTTTTATGACATATTCTGAATCTCTGAAGGAAATGGATCTCGGGACTTAAAAGAGGAATCTTTTAAGCTTAATGTCGTTTAAGTGAATATCAGTCTTGTTGGGACATGTCAACAAATTTGCTCTTGCCTAACTTGGGCTTTACAAAACTTAAAGGGCAGCAAAAATGAAAAGGGCTGCTTCGATAAATTCTATCATCGCACCCATGAGATCCCCTGTGATTCCGCCGAGGGAAAAACGGTAAAAGAACAGGACAAGGAGCACGCATATGATGAACACAAAATGAAACCATAAGAAGAATGACAGACCGCAGAACCAGAACACGGCGATCATAAAGGGGATTATCTGTAAAAGCGCTGCTTTCCCCGCTCCTTCGGCGAACATTTTACCCAGCCCCTCTTTACGTGCATAGGGGAGGGCGAGCATGCCGATCACCGCTGCAAAGCGTGCGTAGGCGGGTATTACGGCTATGAGCCAAATGCCGCCGATTTGCGAAAAGGCAGACCATTTGGCAAGAAGCAGAAGCGCAACCGCCACAATACCCATTGAGCCCGCGTGGGGATCTTTCATTATCTCAAGCTTGCGCTCACGGCTCCGGTGGGAGAAGAGGGCGTCCGCAGTATCTATGAATCCGTCGAGGTGGAGCGCTCCGGTCACTGCGGCAAGGTAGACCAGCATCAGTACGGGACGGAGGAAGAAACCGTCCGTAACATGTGACACTGCCCACAGACCCGCACCGATTGCAAGACCTGCGGGCGCGAAGTACGGAATCATGGCGGCGGGTCTGTATTCCCCGCCTGTTCTGATTCTGATTACCGTGAGGAAGGATAAAGCCTGAATGAAGCCCTTCATCATTCATCCCTGCCGGAGACGGCTGCCTCCTCAAAGGTTGCTACATCACGGATTACAGCGGCGGCAAGATCAATTATCTGCATAGCGGCGACGGCTCCTGTGCCTTCGCCGAGCCTCATGCCGAGATCAAGCACAGGCACAAGCCCCAGATGGCGGAGCATCAGCTTATGCCCGGGTTCCTCTGAGACGTGTCCGGCTATCATGTAGTCAAGGGTTTTAGGGGCTATGCTTGCCGCTATAAGTGCGCCTGCTGTGGAGATTATGCCGTCTATCACAACGGGGATTCTGTGGTGTGCGGCGGCGATTATGGTTCCGGCGATCGCCCCTATCTCAAATCCGCCGACCTTGGCGAGAACGTCCAGACCGTCTTTAGGGTTCGGCTTATTTATCTCTATCCCCTGTTTTATCATATTGATTTTGTTCAACACCCTGTCGTCGGTGAGCCCTGAGCCCATGCCTGTCATCATTTCGACTGTTTCTCCGGTGATGACGCTGCCTATGGCGGAGGATGGGGTTGTGTTTCCTATTCCCATGTCTCCGGTGGCGACAAGATTCAGTCCGTGTCTTCTGATCTGTTCGCTTGTAACGTCGTATCCGGCGAGGATCGACAGCTTCGCCTGCTCATTTGTCATGGCGGGCTCAGCGGAGAAATCCTTAGTTCCTGAAGCGACTTTACGCTGAAAAAACTCGGCGTTTTCGGAGATAACAGCGTCCGGCATGGAGTGGAGCGTGCCTGCGTCCGTCACAAAAACCTTGACTCCCACCGCCTTTGAGAGGGCGTTTATTGTCGCCATGCCGCCCATAAAGGCGCCCATCATCTGACCCGTGACCTCCTGCGGGAAGGCGCTTACACCCTTAGCCGCTATACCGTGGTCGCCCGCCATAACAAATACGGCACGTTTATCCGTTGCGGGTTTGAGGTTTCCGTAAATTGCGCAGAGCTTTTCGGATATATCGTTCAGCCTGCCCATGGCTCTCGGCGGCATTATGAGGTTTGCGGTGCGTTCACGGGCTTTTTCATAAACCGTCTTATTGCTCTCTTTAATGTCTTCCACTATCTGCTGAAATCTCATCTTTCCCCCTTAACGTAAAGCGGCTGTCCTGCCACCATGAGTATTACATTATCCGCAATGTCTGCTATTTTCCTGTTCGCAGCCGCAGTGAGGCTGACATATTCCCTCGTGAGCTTATCTGCGGGTACAACGCCAGTGCTCACCTCGTTTGTTACTATAATAACGGGCTTTCCCGCGTTTTTCAGTGCGTTTATGAGCCTGTAGGTGTATTCCGCCGCAGGTTTTTTATAATACAGAAGATTATTGATCCAGAAGGTCAGACAGTCCAGAACAATTATGTCATTCTCTTCCGCCGCTTCGGTGAGAGCCTCGTCTATTTCCAGCGGCTCCTCATATGTGGTGTAGGTTTCGTCTCTTTCCTGTCTGTGCTTCTCTATTTTGAGCCCCATTTCGCCGTCAGTCACTTCCGCTGTTGCGATATAGGCTTTTTTTGCATGCTTTTCCGCAAGGTTCAGAGCATAGGATGTTTTGCCCGTTCCCGCCCCGCCTGTTATGAGTGTGATCATTTTTTATCTCCGTAAAAACAAAATTATTGTATGACAAGATGATTCTTTACGCTATAAAACATTATTATTTTAAAGGGGGAAACCCACGTGAAACAGGGAAAACACGGCGGAGACATATATAAAGCGGCGGCAGAACTGAATGTTCCGCTGGCAGAAATCAGAGACTACAGCGGAAACGTGAGTCACATGCAGCCGCAGCGCCTCAGCGGGCTTAATCTGCCTGAGCTTCTCTCCGTTCTGCCCGAGCCCGAATCATGCACCCTCAGAAAAGCCTATGCAGCTTCTATCGGCGTAAGCCCTGAAAATGTCTGCGTTACCGCCGGTACGACAGAAGCCATAGAGAAAATATGCCGCCTGTAC
Source organism: Geovibrio thiophilus (assembly GCF_004087915.1). NCBI lineage: Bacteria > Pseudomonadati > Deferribacterota > Deferribacteres > Deferribacterales > Geovibrionaceae > Geovibrio > Geovibrio thiophilus. The sequence goes on along the minus strand of NZ_CP035108.1, from coordinate 1,810,926 downwards.
TCAGACAAAAGGGCGAATATTGCAGCGCCAACATATTCCGATTACGAATATTTCTGCCGCATGTACGGAATAAGCGTTAAAACCCATCCTGTGCTTGCACCGGCGGATCTGTGTTTTATCTGCAATCCCAACAACCCCACAGGCGGGACAACTGCCCGTGCGGTGCTTCTTGAAATGATCAAAACCAACCCGCAGACTATGTTTGCAGTTGATGAATCCTACATGCCTTTTCACGTGAATGAGCCTGATTTCACGCTGAAAAACCATCTCACTGAGAACCTTGCCGTTCTGCGTTCGTTCTCCAAAATATTCGGCGTGCCCGGGCTGAGGCTCGGTTTTGTGATCTCCGGCAATGAAGAACTCATAGGCAGGATTACCGGACTTATGCCGCCATGGAATGTGAATACTGCCGCTCAGGCTGCGGGTATGCTTCTCTTGAATGAAGATACGTCAAAGACTGCCGCCAAGACAGCCAAGCTGAAAAAAGCTTTTCTCCCCGAGCTGGACAAGCTCGGGTGGATCGAACCCTTGGAATCGGACGTCAATTTCATACTCTGCCGTCTGCACGGAGTGACCTCTGCGGACGCTTTCCGTAAATGCTTTGAGCAGAGAGTGCTTATCCGTGACTGCGCTAATTTCACAGGGCTTATTGGTGAACACATACGCTTTTCCGTGCGCGGTGATATGCAGCCTCTGGTTGATGCTCTGGGGAATGTGCTGTGACACAGTTCATCAGCCTGAACCTTGTTTCGGCGGCTATAGCCTTTTTTCTGGATGATATTTTCGGCGATCCGAGAACAGGGCTTCATCCGGTTGTTCTCATGGGCAGAATTAACAGATTTCTGGAAAAATATCTGTACCGCTCCGGCTTTGCCGGTGGGATGCTGCTGACAGTTTTGTCCGCCATGTTCTGGACAGGGCTTGGGGCTGCCCTGCTTTATTTTGCCTATGGTTTTCATATTTATGCGTTTGTCCTGTTAAACTCAGTGATCATATATACCGCTGTAAGTGCAAAATCAATGAAGCAGCACGCCATGAAGGTCTATGAGCCCCTTGCGGGGGGTGATCTGCCTTCTGCGAGGCGTGAGCTCTCCATGATAGTCAGCCGTGACACTGAGAATATGGACGGAGCGGCGGTTGTGAAATCCGCAGTGGAATCCGTGTCCGAGAATTATACTGACGGTGTGCTTTCGCCTCTTTTCTTTTCCGTTTTCGGCGGCGGGGCAGGAGCTCTGTTCTTCAAGGCTGCGAGTACGCTGGATTCGATGATTGGCTACAGAAATGAAAAGTATGTCAGCTTCGGCAAATTCGCCGCCCGTCTTGATGATGTGCTTAATTTCATTCCCGCCAGACTCTCCGTTGTGATAATCGCCTTGTCCGCCCCTTTCTGTGGTATGAGCATGAAAAATACTCTGAAAACTGTTCTGAAATACAGGCTTGCCCATGACAGTCCCAATTCGGCGCATTCCATGTCCGCATTTGCCGGAGCCATGAGCCTGCGTCTCGGCGGACCGGTGTCCTATTTCGGCAAGGTTAAGGACAAGCCGTTTATCGGGGAAGGAACAGGCGAACCGGAACCTGAGAGAATAAAAGAGGCGGTTAGGCTGTTTGAAACCGCCGCAGTCTTTGCCGTAGCGTTATGCGTTGCCGTTTATTTTGTGCTGCGGTATTACGGCGGGTGTCCTCTATGCGCATAGCCGCTCCGTCATTCATAAAAAGGGCAGACCGAATTACAAATGTCCGCTTTCTGCAAGAGTTCGTGGACGAGGTGGAGCTTTTGTACATGTCCAGCCTTTATGAGGGTGACGAACCTGATCCTGCTGAAGTTGCGGAGCTTGCCGCAACGGGAATGCGGTTCAATGTGCACATGCCTTACGATATTGATTTGTCAAAGAAAGAAAACTGGGCTGTGATAGAGCGTTACGCAGAGCTTCTCCTCCCTCTGGAAGCGCATACTCATACACTCCATATACAGAAAGAGGATTCGTTCTTTGAGCATCTGATCAACTTCATAGCGAAGACAGATCTCCCCGTAACACTTGAAAACGGCGGCGATGACGCAAACCTGTTTGGGCTTATTCCCAATGAGCCCGTGTGGATCTGCGCCGACTTAGGGCATGTGCTCCATTACGGCGGAACGGTTGAGGATATAATAAGGCACTGGGGCAGAGACATTGGTCTTATCCACCTGCACGGCTCAGACGGAATGCGTGATCATCAGAGCCTGAAATACATTGATAAGAATACGCTCCGCCTGATTAAAAACTTTGCGGAGCTTCAGGAACTCACAGTCTGCGTTGAGGTCTTTGAGGAGAACGCCTTTCTTGAATCTCTGGACATTCTCCTAAGCCTTTAAAATAGCCGTTGAGAGATAACCCGCCGATTCCTCCGGCGTTTCCTTAAGCAGGTCGAAGATCTGTTCATCCTCCATTGTCACACGCTGAAAAAGGTACGCCTCACTGAGGCTGTTTTTCCGCACGAAATCAACCAGAACGCCGAGCCTTTTGTGCACCTTCATCAGCACAACAGAAGTGAAACGGCGGGTAAGTTCGAGGAGTTCATCATCTGTATCAGGCATTTCCACCACACAGAATGAACCGTCCTTTTCGCAGAGGGGAAGGTTCATCCTGTTTGCTGACGCTGAAAACGCGGAGATTCCCGCTATCATTTTTGTGTCTATATTTTTTGCCTTGAGCTTATCACGCAGGTAATTGAACGTGCTGTAAACCGGAGTATCGCCTATGGTGACGTAGCTGATTACTTTGCCTTCTGCCGCGAGCCTTTCCATCTCCGCTGCCAGTGCTGTATAGCGTACATCCAGATCCGCCTTGTTGCCCGTCATGGGGAAGTAGTACCAGAGGATCTTCTCCTCCGGCACATAGTTTTTCACTATGTCGCCCGCTATGCTCCGCCCTGTTTTGTCGGACTGGGGGACTATGACAATGTCTGATTTTTCAAGGGTTTTGACAGCCTTGACCGTAACAAGCTCCGGATCACCGGGTCCGAGACCGATTCCGTAAATAATCATTATAAGCACCTCAATAATCTTAAGCTTATAAAAAAGAGCGGCGGTTTGTCCATAAGTTTATCATAGAAGGAATATTATGAGGAGCCCGCACCGCCGTCAAAACAGTGCGGGCTGAAAGAGAAGAATCTACAGAAAAACCTGTATCAGAAATATGAGGGCGGCAAAAGGAACTGCCCCTGCCGCGCCCGCAAAAACCTTTTTAGGTGTATACGCCAGCATAAGCACAAGCAGGCTGCCCGATACACTCATGCAGCCGAACCATGCACTGAGCCCGATGGATATTTTATACTGCTGAACGCACGGAACAGCGGAAACAATAAGCAGCACCCAGCCGAAAAACATGAAGGCAGGTCTGAGTTTAGGGTTAATTTCACTCCCTATGATCTGCGCGTGGTGTTTGTCCATGGAGAGAGCTATGAGGGTGAAGCCCGTGAATGTCAGGGCGAGGGTTATAAGTCCGGATAACATTATTTCACCTCTTTTTTGGAGACTGCGACAGCCGTCAGACCGAGCAGAACGCCTGTTGCCAGAGCCGTCAGATCAAATCCTGCCACTATCATATTTCCTGCGGAAAAGGCTTTTATCAGGTTCATGGGCGATGTAAAGGCGTTCAGCACTGGAAGAAGCGCATACAGTCCGGCGCAGAGCCAGAGCTGATCTACCCACGCCTTTTTCCTGTCACGTATCAGGGGATGCGCGAACGAGAGCGCCCACACGCTGAAAAAAGCCCAGAGCTCAAGGCTCATTCGGTTTTCAAGGGAAGCGGGAATAAGTCTGTTCGCCCAGAAGTAGGCGGCGGTGGCTGCTGCGAGTCCGGTTATTCCGCCTATGTTCAGCACCTCAACAAGCTTGCGTCCGAAGGATTTGTGAGCGGCTTTCGCCTTTTTCTGTGTCCAGATTATGAGCCCCGTGGCGGTCATTATCGTTCCCATCACCCCGGATAAGAAAAACAGCCACCTCATAAAGGTGTCCGCGAATCTGGCCACATGAAGAGTGCTGAAAGCATTGAATATTGAATAAGCGGCGGAAACGGGCTCTGCCGTCATCTCTCCGTAGAATCTGCCGTTGCGGAGGCTGTAGCTCACGCTCGCCTCGGCGCTGCGGCTTCTGTCTGTGTATGTTATTTTATCGCTCCTGAAAGGAACGAACTGTGCTGTCATGCTCCTTTGACCCGGGTTGCTGATATATATTCTGCCTATCTTTTCACCAAGCCTTTCCTCTGCGTCTTTAAGCAGCGGAACAAGGGAAACCGGCGGATAAGCTTCAAAATCGGCGGGTATGACCTCAACGGGCTGAGACATCATTTTGGCCCGCATTTCTTTATATTGCCGGAGAAACTCCTCAGTATTCCAAGGCAGGAGTATCATCATCAATAGAAGCAGACCGGAATAGGTGATCATAATATGATACGGCAGAGCCAGAATCGCTGTGAAAATATGGGCATCCATCCACGAACGCACTCCCTTGTTCTGACGGAAGGTGAAGAAGTCCTTAAAGATACGCTTATGAAGTATGATCCCTGTGATTATGGCTATGAACATAGCCATGGTGGCTATGCCTATTATCCAGCGCCCGTGGGTTTTATCTATGCCGTAAAGCTCAATATGAAAACGGTAGAGAAATTCGCCGCCGTGGGTTTTACGGGCATTTGTGTTTTCTCCGGTTGCTGCGTCAAGGAAGTTTTGAGTTATTTCAGGACGTATGCCGTATTTCGGATCGATTTTAACCACACGCCAAGACGCCTCAATAGTTTTTGTACGCTCGTTCGGCAGACTGATCAGCCATCCCGCCGCCTCATCTGGAGCGTTCTGTTTCAGGTAGTCCACTGCCTTGTCCACGGCAGCGGGATCAAATTTTACCGAACTGTGGGTCTCCGGCTGCATCCAGTGGGTTATCTCCTGACGGAAGTATGACAGAGTTCCGGTGAAAAATATCACAAACATAAGCCAGCCCAGTATAAGCCCGCTCCATGTGTGCAGCCAGCTCATTGACTGACGGAATTTTTCCTTCATGCAGCACCCCACAGAAAAAGCGCAAACCCGCAAACAGCGGACGGAATGCCCACGCCGAGCCATGCGGTGAGCGGCTTTTTAACAGAGAAAACCCAGATAAAAACGCAGGTGTAAATAAGAAAAAAAATCATATTCGCGGTCAGTGCCGCACTTTTGGCATCAAACGGCAGAAGGCGGGTAAAGAGAACCGTAAAAGCCGCGCAGCCCCAGTATCCTCCGAATACAGCCAGCACAGTGCGGGACGCTACATCCAGCCTGTAAACTGTTTTTGCGGAATAGTTGAACATTTATATCCCCCGATTCAAATGGTATTTTGCAGGTAATAAAAACCTATGGGGTATATTAACGAAATATTAGATAAGATCAATAAAATTTTATATAACTAAATAAGTGAGCAGTATATCATGCTTGCTGTTTGGTTCAGGATTGATTAAGTTCGTATAAAAGAGGGGAAAATGGCAAAATCCATCATGTTTCAGGGAACAGGTTCAGGTGTGGGCAAAAGTCTTCTGACTGCCGGCTTCTGCCGTCTGCTTAATAACATGGGTGTGAGTGTCGCCCCTTTTAAATCCCAGAATATGGCGCTCAATGCAGGCGTAACGACGGACGGTTTAGAGATGGGCAGGGCGCAGATTCTTCAGGCGGAGGCGGCGGGCATCACACCCGATGTGCGCATGAACCCCATTCTCCTTAAGCCGCAGGGTGAGGCTAAGTCCCAGCTTGTGCGCATGGGCATGGTGGCGGGCGTTTATTCCGCAAGGGAATACTACACTCTGTCATCCGAAAATTTTGATACCGCCTGCAAAGCCTATGACTCCCTCGCATCACAATACGAAGTAATCGTCATGGAAGGCGCTGGCAGCCCCGCCGAAATCAATCTCCATAAGACAGATATAGTCAATATGCGCATGGCGGAATATGCCAATGCCGATGTGCAGATAATCGGCGACATAGACAGAGGCGGAGTTTTCGCGTGGATGAAGGGAACCTACGATCTTCTGCCCGCTGACACGGCAAGGCTTGTCAAGGGCTTCATAATAAATAAGTTCAGAGGAGATAAAACCCTCCTTGAGCCCGGAATACGGATGTTCGGGGAGCTTATCCCTGTTCCTGTTACGGGCATTATGCCCCATATGCGTCTTTCCCTTGAGGAGGAGGATTCGCAGGATATACAGTCCGACACGGAAAAGGCAGAGATGAAGGTCGGCGTTGTCCGTCTGCCGTACATAAGCAATTTTTCCGACTTCGCTCCGCTGAAAGCCATGAAGTGCGTACAGCTCGTATATGCCTCCAAGCCTCACGAACTGTATGACTGTGATATTGTTATCATTCCGGGCAGTAAACACACAATTTACGATATGAAGTTTCTGCGGGAATCAGGTTTTGCAGAAGCTGTTAAGAAAGCGGTCGGGCGTATACCTGTAATCGGCATATGCGGCGGGTTCCAGATGCTTGGTGAAAAAATAACCGATCCTCTGGGAATCGAAGGAGAAAAGGGCGGAATAAACGGGCTGGGACTTCTTCCTGTGTCAACTGTGATAACTCAGCAAAAAGAGCTTATTCATAAAGAATATGCCGGACGAAACGCATGGAGCGGACTGACTCTCACCGGTTATGAAATGCACATGGGCAGAACGGAAACCGGAGATCTGGTAAGCCTTGCCGAAAACGGTGTCTGCACCGCAAAGGGAAAGGTGTTCGGAACATATCTCCACGGCTTCTTTGAACACAGTGAGAACATAAAGGCACTGAACTCTCTTCTCGGCACGGCTTTTGAAGAAACTGACTATGTAAACGAAAAAGAACGCCAGCTTGACCTGCTGGCTGAGACTATAAAGCATAACTGCGACATAGATCTGATATTGAAGGGGGTTTTATGAAACTGTCCTACTTCCCTTTATCTGTGAATATACGGGGTAAAAGGCTTGTTTTTATCGGCGGCGGCAAGGTGGCGGAGCGGAAGATCGCCTCCCTGATCCGTATGGAGCCCAAAATCAGAGTCATAGCACCGTCCGCAACTGAAGGAATAATGAATAATGAAGGGATTGAAACGATTCTCAGAGTCGCATCAGCGGAGGATATGCGCGGGGCGGATTTCCTTTTCATCTGCACTGATGACAAGGAGGTCAACCGTGAGCTGGCAATAGAGGCGAAGATCAAAAATATACCTGTGAATGTTGCGGATGATCCGGACATGAGCGATTTTCATATGCCCGCTGTTTATGCGGACATGGACACGGGTACTGTGGTTTCTGTATCAACGCAGGGTCAGGAGCCTTCATTCTCCAAAAAGCTGAGGGATAAAATAGCCGTATTTCTCGAAAAAGGTGAGTAAATGAACGGGTTTGTCATAGGGGCGGAAAAGAGCGGCTCGGGGAAAACCACCCTGACCACAGGAATAATCAGGGCTCTTGCGGATTCGGGCAGAAAAGTCGCGCCGTTTAAATGCGGTCCTGACTACATAGACACCCGCCATCTGACAAGAAGCGCAGGGCACACGGCTGAGAATCTTGATACAGTTATGCTGGATGACGCCGCTGTAAAACAGATCTTTGCCGAAGGGTGCAGAGGGCGGGATGTAGCTGTGGCGGAAGGGGTTATGGGCTTTTTCGACGGTGTGGATCACACAGACTTCAAAGGGAGCACTTATGATATTGCCTCAACTCTCGGTCTGCCCGCGGTGATTGTGCTGAACGCCGCCTCAAGCTCATACACCGCAGCCGCTTTCCTCAAAGGGATAGAGGCTCTCAGCACGGATGCGGAGATAGCGGGGGTTATTATAAACAACACCGCTTCCCTCAACCATGAAAAACTCATAACGGACGCAGTAAAGCACCATACAGGACTGACAGTTTTCGGCAGTGTTCCGAAGCAGGCGGAGCCGCTTGTCAAATCCAGACACTTGGGCATAGCCACAGCGCTTGAGACGGAAGAGGAGTATTACGCCAAATGCGCCGGGCTGGCAGCAGCCTGCATTGATATAAACTCCCTTGCCGCATTGAAGCTAACAAAACCGCTCACAAAGACAGCAGGCGCATGTCCTGTGGCGGATAAGCTCTGCGCGGTGGCGTTTGATCACGCTTTCAGCTTTTACTACGAGGCGAATTTCCGTGAGCTCAGAAGAAGAGGGTATGAGATACGCTTCTTTTCGCCGCTGAAAGGAGAAACCGTTGAAGACGCCGACCTTGTGTACATAGGCGGCGGCTATCCCGAGCTTTATGTCAGGGAACTTGCGGCACAGGGGACGATGCTTGACTGGCTGAGGGAGCATGCTCTCTCGGGCGGGCGGATGGTTGCCGAATGCGGCGGGATGATGCTTCTGACGGACGGAATAAACATAGAGGACGAGTTTCACCGCATGGCGGGTGTGTTTGATGCCGAATGCCGCATGACGGACAGGCGACAGGCTCTTGGCTATGTGCGGGTGACAGGCAGCGGGCATCTGAACGGACTTGTGGGGCATGAGTTTCACTATTCGATGCTGGAAAACGTGCGTGAGAAGTATCTGTTTACCCTTGAGAAAGTCACATCTAAGGCACGCTCAGAGGACGGCTTTCTGAAAAAAAACACTCTGGCGGGTTATGTGCACTTTCATTTCGCTTCCAATCCGTCAGTGCTGGATTTCATACTGAAATAAGGAGTTTTTATGGATAAGGGCTTGAGTATAGAGAAGGAAAGCTTTGAGATTATTGATTCCATAACGGACCTCTCCCGTTTTACCGAGGCGGAAAAGCTGATAGTCCGCAAGCTTATACACACCACAGGCGACCCTGAGTTTGCCGTACTTACCCGTATTCACCGCCTTGAGGCAGGCATCGAGGCTCTCAGGGACGGAGCGCCGATCATAACGGACGTGACTATGGTCACAGCCGGAATAACCAAAAGGTATCTGGGTGAAAGCGGCAATAAGGTGATGTGCTTCATCAGTGAGCCGGAGGTCATAGAAAGGTCAAAGGAGCTCAACCTCACCAGAGCGGAAACGGCAGTGGTTTACGCCGCGGAGAAATATCCCGAAGCGGTTTATGCCATAGGCAATGCGCCTACGGCACTTTTAAAGCTCATAGAACTCACTGAGGCGGGTAAGATGAACCCCGTGTTCGTGGCGGGGCTGCCTGTGGGTTTCGTGAAGGCTGCGGAGTCGAAGGAACTGCTTATGAAAACAGATATTCCCCATGTCTCAAATATAGGCGCAAAAGGCGGCAGTCCATGCGCCGCGACAGTGATTAACGGTCTGCTTCTTCTTCGGGCGGGTTTATAATCACGCAGTGTATTCTCAGGATAAGACAGGCGTTTAGCTTTTCCTTAAAGCCGCTCCCCTCGCCGCTGTTTTTTGATACTACACACCCTATGCCCAGCTCACGGAAGAGCGATGCGTTAAACTCAGTGGTGAAGGGACCCTGCATGGCTATTATCCTTGAGCGCTCAAACCCCGACTGCACACATTTTTCAATGGACTTTTCATAGGGGAGAATCCGCACCCAGCCGTTATGGGCGAATTCGGAAAAAAGGCGGATGTTGTTGCTGCCTGTGGTGAAAAGAATCCTCCTGAACCCAGCCTCTCTCAGAAAGCAGACTGCCTCCTCATAGTTTGAGAAGACATGCACAAGATCAGTCTCCTTTATCTCTTCGGTTTTTCTCACAAGATTCGTGTAGGGTATGCCGCATTTGCAGGCAACAGTCTTCGCCGTGGCGGTTATTTCCGCCGCGTGCGGGTGTGTGGTGTCTATGATTTCGGTCACATGCCTGTTTTTGATGAAGCACTCCATCGTTTCCTCACTGAAGCGGATCTTCATCACATTATCGGGGTATCTGAGTCGGAACTCACGTTCGCCGTAATCCGTGGCAAGGGTTATGATGAAATCCTTATCTTTAAGTCCTTCGACAACCTTGTGTGTGACGGATGTGCCGCCCAGTACCAGTATCATGTTTATTCTCCGTATTTATCCGTATAACCGCGCGGGGTGACCAGCTTTCCGTTTTTGATTATTGTTTTTTTACAGCCGATTATAAGCACCGTGCTCATGTCCAGATCCTCAGTGTTGAGCTCGGACAGTCTTCCCGCCCACATGGTTTCTCCATACCTGTGGGAATTGCGTACATATCCGCAGGCGAGATTCCCCCTTGAGGCGAAAACCCTGAGAGCGTGTTCAATCTGTTCAGTGCGTTTCCTGCTTCTCGGGTTGTATACGGCGCAGACAAAATCCCCTGCGTTTACCGCATCTATCCGTTTCTTTATAACCTCCCAAGGAGTGAGCAGGTCAGACATGGAGATGATCGCCAAGTCATCCGCCACGGGAGCGCCTAAACGTGCGGAGGCGGAAAGGGCGGCTGTTATGCCCGGTATTACTTCTATTATATCAGTATTTGCGGTCTTTTCATAAACCAGTGAGGCAAGGGAATACAGCGAAGCATCCCCGCCGCAGACAAGCGCAACGTTTCTGCCCGCCTGCGCAGCTTCCACAGCTTTTTCAACCCGTTCGGTTTCGCCGGTCATTCCGTTTGTGAAGACTTCCGCATCGGGTGATATATATTCATTAACCGCATCAACATACGGGGTGTATCCGCATATGAAATCGGCGTTTTTTATAGCCTCAAGGGCTGCCGGAGCGGTGTAGTCGGTTTTGCCGGGTCCGGTACCTGTCACAAAGAGTCTTCCTTCAGCCATTAAGACCCTCCTTGATGATTGCCACAGTCACCGAGCCCATGACAGTACGGGGCAATACTATAATCGGATTGACGGCAGCGAGTACAGCCGACGGCTCCGCCACACCGGGAATGCCGAAATGCTTCATGGGCGCCTCGTGCTCTGTGAAGCGGTACAGGCTGTTTTTATAGGCATGTTCAGGTATAAAACGAACATAGATATTCAGATCTTTCACAGCTTCCAGCAGCCCCGCTTCATCCTTTTTAACCCATGCCGACGCCGCAAGCCGCAGGTCTTTGACACTGATGCCCGCAAGGGCGCATGCTCCGTGTACCGCATGTATAATCTCAGCCTTTGAGGTGCCTTTGCGGCAGCCTATGCCGATTATGTGCGTTCTGTTCGCTTCCGTGGCGGTGGTTATCACCGGAACCGCTCCGGTTATGGAGGCCACAAGATGAGCCAGACTGTTTGCGCCGCCCTCATGCCCTGCTATGGAGCTTATGGCGAATCTGCCTACTTCGTCACAGGTGACAACAGCCGGATCAACATGCTTTGATTTCAGGTGGGGAGCAGTCATGCGGGTGACTATTCCCTGCGCCATGACAGCCACTATGCCTTTGTATGAGCCGTCCATCAGGCGGGCGAAGCATGCTTTAAGCGCTTTATAAGGCACAGCGCCGTGTTTTGCCGCTGATTCCTCGGGGAGAAAAAGGTCAAATCCTGCTTCAGCGCTGATGAATGCGGCAAGCTCCGCACCTTTTTCCGTTACGGCTATAACCGCTGTCTTACGGGCGTGTTCCATGCGAGAAATCCTTATCATAAAGTTTGGAGTGTGAGCCTTTGCCGCCCAGAGCGTGACCTATTATGATCAGAGCGTGCTTGTTGATGCCGCTCTCTTTTATTTTTTCATCAAGGTCGGTGAGCGTACCCCGCAGAATGCGCTCATCAGTCCAGCTTGCCCTGTAGACCGCGGCGGCGGGGGTGTCTGGATTCCAGCCTTTTTTAATAAAGGTGTCCGCAATGTCCGCGAACCTGTCCACAGAGAGGTAAAAGCAGAAGGTTCCGCCGTGGGACGCCAGACGCTCCACGCTCTCGTCCGCCGGAACGGGGGTTCTCCCCTCTATGCGGCTTATGACGACAGTCTGAGATATTTCAGGCAGTGTCAGCTCGTTCCGCAGAGCGGCGGCTGAGGCGAAAAGGGCGGTCACTCCGGGGATTATATCATATTCTATTCCCAGTGTGTCCAGCTCCTCCATCTGCTCATTCAGCGCGCTGTAGACTGACGGATCGCCGGTATGAAGGCGTGCCACGTTCCGCCCTTTTTCCACCGCCTTTTTTGTCACTTCTATAATCTCACTCAGATTCATGGAAGCGGAGTTATATATCTCTGCGGTTGAGGTGCAGTGGGTGAGAATTTCTTTTGATACCAGACTTCCGGCGTATATGACTGTTTCGCATTTCTTGATTGTGTTTATACCCTTGAGGGTTATCAACTCAGGGTCGCCGGGTCCCGCGCCTATGAAATAGACTTTTGCCATTTATTCACCTGTTTTCCTTATTCCAACCACGCATGAGAGGGCATCTTCGGGGATGGGTTCATTAAGCGTGACTCTGTGTATTCTCTCGCTGTCCAGACTGAGGTTTGCGGTAACCCAAAGTTCAAAATTCTTTATCAGACGGCTGTTTTCCTCAATAATTTTTCTTGGGTTGTTCACCTTGTCGCAGAGTATCAGAAACCTCTCCGCATTGACCGCTTTTTCGGCATCAAATCCGTTTCTGCCGTGGGCAGAGAGGAAGACAGCGTTTTCCCAAGGCTCTGCTATGGCGGCAAAGGCCGCCTGAACAACGCTTATGCCTTCAATAACCGTAACATTCTCCCTGCCGAACTCCTTCACCACTGATTTAGCGAGGCTGAAAAAGCCAGCATCTCCCGTGACCAGAACGCCTATGCGTTTGCCTCTGTTGTTTCTTATAAACTCATGAGTGCCGCTTATGAGAGGCTCCGGCACATGATAAGGGACGCTGACCCAGCCTCTGAACCTTTCGCCGCCCACTGCGAGGTCTATCAGGCTGAGCGCTTTTTTCGCCTTGCCTGTGAGCATGTCAGGGTGTCCGGTTCCGGTGGAGATTATGTATATGTCAGGCATTGTAAACTCCTATGAGGTCTCCCTTCATATTAAAAAGCAGCACATCAGTCTTGTGAAATCCGAAGTCCGCCCGCACACGCCCGCTTATCAGCTCCGCTATTCTGCCGAAGCCTTCGGGATGAGTAAGGCATATCTCCTCAACGGTGTTGAAGTCTCTGTGGAGACCAAGCGCCTCACCGACAAATCCCTGCGCCTGCGGGGAAACGCCTGAGTGGGTGTTGTAATGCCCCATGGCGAGTTTTGCCAGCTTTCCCGGATGTCCTGCTAACGTTATTTCACTGATGCCCTTTGAGCGCAGGTAGCTGAAAGCTTCGCCGAAATAATTGCTTACCATCACTGCCTCTGCGTCCGTGTGTATGGATTGCAGATGTTTTTCGCCTATTTTGCCCGCCACAAGTGCTATGTGCCTGTTTTCGGCGAGTTTCACGTCTATTTCGCATTTGAACGAATCCACCAGAGCGTCAACGCTCATGGGGTGCACAATCCCTGTCGTGCCGATTATGGATATGCCGCCGATTATCCCGATGCGCTCATTGAAGGTCAGTGCTGCGAGCCTCTCTCCATCGGGTACGGATATTGTTATTATGGCGCCGTTTGCTTTGCCTATGATCTCGCGCACATTCTGTTCTATCATCATGCGGGGAACAGGGTTTATTGCCGCCTCTCCCACGGGGATCTGCAAACCGGCCTTGGTTACTCTGCCTACGCCCCTGCCGCCGAGAATTTCGATTCTGCCGCCGCTGTTCACCTGTACGCTTGCGTGTATCTCAGCTTTGTGAGTCACATCGGGATCGTCGCCCGAATCCTTCACCGCAAAAGCACCTTCGGCTGAACAGGAAACGGGTATACACATACGGCTGCCGTCCGGCAGGACAACATCAGTGTGATCCGCCGCTGTACCGCTCATGATGTATACTGCGTGCGCCTTTGCCGCCGCCGCTGCCGCCGTGCCTGTGGTGAATCCCTTTCGCATTTTGAGATGGTGTTCCGAAATAAAATATGTGTCAAGGAGAATTATAGTTGACTAATAGGCTTCTGAGTCCGAAAATACCCGAATATACGAGGTGGAGACAGAAACAGGGAATTTGGTTAAAATCCAAAACAGTCCCGCTACTGTAACCGGAACGAACCCGCGTTTTAGCCACTGTCCGAAAAACGGATGGGAAGGTGCGGAATTAGGCGGCGCTTTAAAATGCCGTGCCGGAAGTCAGGATACCTGTTCTGTTTGAACTTTACGAGGATGAAGGCACCAAAATATGCCCCCCCGCAGGATTTCCCTGTCGCACCCGTATAAAATCAAAACTTTTTTTAAGGAGGAGTATGTGAAGCACATATTCGCAGTGTTCCTTGCCTTTCTCGCTTTTACGGGCGCAGTGCAGGCATCAGGAGGAGAAAAAGCAATGGATGAAAAAACGGCAATTGTCATCACGTCATTCGGCACAACCTATGAAACAACTCTGGAGCCGATACTCGCACTGGTGAGAGAAACGCAGGTTAAGTACCCCGAAACACCCGTGCGCCTTGCGTTTACATCAAACATAATCCGCAGGATATGGAATGAGAGGGCGGCAGACGCTCAATACCGCAGGGAGCACCCGCAGATTCCCGAAATGCTTTACGGTGTAAAAAACGTTCTCGGCGTTATGGCGGATCTCCAGAACCTTGGCTACAGAAATATAGTTGTTCAGCCTACGCTTATCACAGACGGTGAGGAGTACGCCGACATGACTGCTTATGTCAGTGCCCTTGCCTCCATAAAAACACTCAAACCGAAATTTCAGCCCTTTGCGGCGGTGGGCATAGGCAAACCCCTTACCGGAGCCTATTCCCACGGGGAATATCTGGAAGCTCTGGCAAAAGTTCTTGAGCCGGACATAAAACAGGCGAAGGACGCAAAAGCCGCCCTTGTTTACATGGGGCACGGAAACGAGCATATGTCGCAGGGCGCTTATTACGAACTTGAGATAATTCTCAACCGTAAGTACGGAGTGCCCGTTGCCATAGGTCTGGTGGAAGGGCTGCCCGATTTTGACACTGTGCTTGAGAAGCTCACTGCTAAAAAGGTTAAAAACGTCATCCTCAGACCGCTTATGTATGTTGCGGGCGACCATGCGGAAAACGACATGGCGGGGGATGAGGAAGATTCATGGAAGGTGATGCTCACCAAGGCGGGGTTCAATGTTACGCCCGTTCTTGAAGGGCTGGGGCATAAAGCCGCTGTCAGGGGGATTTTTATTAATCACCTTGAGGAAGCCGCAAAGGAAGCCGGAATAAAACTCAAATAATATGAATAAAATAACAGTCAGATCCCTTACCAAGCTCTTCGGCGGTCAGACCGCCGTGGACGGAATAAGCTTTGACGTGGAGGAGGGGAGCGTTCTTGCTCTCCTCGGTCCTAACGGCGCAGGCAAAACCACGACTATAAACATGCTGACGGGGCTGACTATTCCCGCCTCCGGTGAAATACGGTACGACGGTGAAGAGTTTGACCCGCAGAATAAGCGGATTAAGCGCACCATCGGCGTTGTTCCCCAGCATAATAATGTGGACAGGGATCTTACTGTGTATCAGAACCTGAAAACCCATGCTGTGCTTTTCGGCGTTGACAGAGCTGAGGAGAGAATCGCACAGGCTCTTGATTTTTCGGGGCTTTCCGCCCATGCCGGTAAAACTGCCGGAAACCTTTCCGGCGGAATGAAGCGCAGGCTGATAATCGCCCGTGCTCTTCTCCATGATCCGTTCGTCCTTTTTCTGGATGAACCGACTGTCGGGCTTGATGCCTCTGTCCGCAGAACCATGTGGGATTTCATCCGCAGCATCAATCAGGAAAAACAGTGTACAATCCTGCTTACAACTCATTACATCGAGGAAGCCGAACTGCTCTCTGACCGTGTGATGATTATGGACAAGGCAAGAATTGTAGCAGAAGGCACGGCGGCGGAGCTTAAGGCAAGGGTCGGCAAATGGGCGCTTGACATATACAGAAACGGCAGAACGGAAACAGAGTTCTTTGAAACCCGTGAGGCAGGGCTTAAAAGGCTTGCCTCACTGACGGAAACAGCGAGCATAAGGGAAACGAACCTTGAGGATGTCTACCTCACCATTACCGGAAGGAGGATAGACGCATGAACGGTGTAAAAGGTGTTTTATATCGTGAAACCCGGGTTCTGCGCAGCAGGTTCTGGAAGGTGCTTGCATCATCCGCCGTGTCGCCTTTTCTGTTTCTTCTTGCCTTCGGGTACGGAATAGGGCGGTTCGCCTCAGTTGACGGTGTGGATTACCTGACGTTTCTCATACCCGGACTTGTTGCCATGAGCAGCCTGAATCAGAGTTACGGCATTTCCGGTGAGATAAATATTTCCCGGTTCTATTTTAAAGTTTTTGACGAATACCTTCTCGCTCCCGTGAGCAGGTGGGAGATCGTGGCGGGTGAGATGCTCTACGGAGTTATCAAAGGGCTTATTCCCGCTGCTGTCATCCTTGTTTATGCGCTCATAGCCGGAGCGGGCTTGAAAATAAGCCTTCTGTTTGTTCCCGTGCTGTTTGTTCACCTTATCGTTTTTTCGCTTCTGGGGATAATTGTTGCCCTCGTGGTGAAAAACCACGGCGACCAGATGGCTGTGAACACTTTTGTTATAACGCCGATGATATTTCTCTCAGGCACGTTTTATCCTGTGGATAAAATGCCGCTGACAGCAAAAATCATAGCGCATATCTCGCCCCTGACCTATTCCACGCAGCTGATACGATGTTCCCTGATAGGAACCGGATGTGATCTGCTGCTGAATCTTGGGGTTATGCTTGGTGCCGCCGCTGTGCTGTTTGTCATAGCGGGGCGGATTCTGAAAGGGGTTGAGAGTTGAAAGCCCTCTGGCTCTGCATACTCTTATGCGTATGCGCAGGGGCAGTTTTTGTGGGCTCCACGGATATAACTCACTTCCGCTCCGATGAGGTGCAGAGGCATATTCTGCTGAACATGCGCATGCCGAGGGTTGTCTTTGCGGCGATTACGGGCGCTATGCTGGGCTTAAGCGGCTCGATATACCAGCTTGTGCTGCGTAATCCTCTTGCGGACAGCTTCACAACCGGAGCAGCCTCTTCCGCCGCTTTGGGCGCTGTTGCAGCCATCGCTCTTGGGCTTCCGGCTCATCTTGCTTCCCCTGTGGCTCTCTTTACCGGGCTGGGCGGACTGATGCTGGTTTACGGCGTTTCATACCGCAGGAGCGGCATAAGTCCCGTCACGATGATTCTGGCGGGAGTGGTGCTGAACATAGTTGCCTCATCGGTGATCGGATTCGTTAAATTCTTTTTTGAGGAGTCCTTAACGTCCATAGTTTTCTGGCTGATGGGCGGCTTTTATATGATTACATGGACAAAAACCGCTTTCGCTGCGGCTGTCTTCTGTTTGTGCGCGGGCTATTTCCTCTTAAGGGCAAAACCCCTGAACATACTCGCCCTTGACGAGATGTCTGCCGAGACCTCCGGCGTGAATGTGCGGAGTGAGCGAATGAGGGCGTTCGTGTTCTCTACGGCGCTTGTGGCTGTTTCTGTGAGCTTCACGGGGCTTATCGGCTTCGTGGGTCTGATTGTTCCGCACATAGCCCGAAGCTTTTACGGCAGCGACGTGAGGCAGGGGATATTTTACTCTTCCGTCTTCGGCGCACTGCTTATGATAACCGCGGACGCAGTGGCGAGAAGTGTCATTCCGAACGGCGCTGAGCTTCCGGTTGGGATAGTGACCGCTGTTCTGGGCGGAGTGTTTTTTCTATATATACTTCGCGGCAGGCAGGCGGAGATGTGGCATGATTGAACTTCGGAATCTCACGTTCAAGAGAGGCGGATTCTCCATTGATGTGCCGGATCTCACCGTTGAGGAAGGCGAAAAAATAGCCCTCATAGGCGAAAACGGTTCGGGCAAAAGCACGCTTCTGCATATTCTCACAGGGCTGATCGCCTGTGACGGCGTGCATTTCAGCGGAAGAAGGCTGAACGGAATAAGCCGCAGGGAGCGGGCAGGTATGATAGCTTTCATGCCGCAGCTTCCGTCCGTGGTGTTTCCGTTTACAGTGTTTGAGGTTGTGCGTCTGGGTGCTTATGCCGCAGGGTATATGAAGGATGCGGACTCGCTTACGGAAGAGGCACTGACGGATACAGCCCTGACAGAACTGCGTGACAGAGCCTTCTCGGAGCTTTCCGGCGGTGAAAAAAGGCGGGTGATGATAGCACGTGCCCTTAATCAGCGGACGGGTGCTCTCATTCTGGATGAACCCGTTTCGATGCTTGATGTCAGGCATTCGCTGGAGATTCTTAAGCTGCTCACGGGTTCCGGCAGAACACTTATCGCCTCTATGCACGAGGTGAATCTGTCGGTGAATTATTTTGACAGGATATGGATGATGAATAAAGGAAAACTGATATATGACGTTCCCGCCCGGGACGCAGAGGCGGCTATGCTGTCGGAGGTGTTTAATGTTCAGGCTGTTTCTCACACTGATCATTTTACTTTCCGCATTTAACGCACTCGCCGCCGAAAGGGTGGTTATACTCGCTCCTGCCGCAGCGGACGTCTTTTACAAGCTGGGCGCCGGTGACAGGGTTGCGGGGGTTACGAAGAATGTTACAGAGTTTCCGGACGCTGTGAAGGTCGGCACGCATATCCGCCCCAATGCTGAGATAATACGCTCTCTCAGACCCGATCTGATAATCACAGGCTCCGCTGATGAGTATTATGCGGACGCTGTGAAGGCTATTACGGGCGCGGCTGTGTATAAGTATGATCCTCTGAATCTGGAAGAGATTCTCACAGCGGTGATGGAAATCGGGAAAATAACCGGACACGAGAGACAGGCGGAAGCGCTGGCGGCAGAGCTCAGAGCGAAGCTCGCCTCTGTGAAGCCGCTTAAGGAAAAGCCCGGGGTAATTTACGAAATCAGCCAGCTTCCTTATATAGTTGCGGGCAGAGGAAATATAGCCGCTTCTGTGGTGAGTGCCGCCGGGGGTGAGATTCTGACGGATTCTGACGGAAAGCTTGTGAAGCTCTCCGTTGAAAAAGCCGTTGCTTTGCAGCCTGATGTATACATATGGCAGACGGGACCGATGAACCGCAATCCTGTGGAACCGGAAAAAAGACCGGAGTTTGCGAAAATGAAAACGAAATGGATACATGCGGATGAAAGAAAATACTCAAGAGCCAATACAGGCTCGTTTGACGCTGTTCTTGAGCTTAATTCCGCATTGAGGAAATTATATGAGTAAAAAGCTTATAATTGTCGGCGCGGGACTCAACAGAGGCTCAATGACGCTGGCGGGCGCTGACGCGCTTAAAACTGCCGATGTGGTGCTTTATGACAGACTGATAGACAAGGCAGTCCTTGAATATGCCGCTTGTCCGTGCATCGACGTGGGTAAGCATCCCTATGACAAAAACTGTGTCCTGCAAAGAGATATAAACGGGATAATAGCAGAACACCTTGCGGAAAATAAGATTGTCGTCCGTCTCAAAGGGGGGGACAGTTCCGTATTCGCGCGCACTGCGGAAGAGGTTGAAACGGCAAGAGCGGCGGGTGCCGATGTTGAGGTCATAGCCGGAGTTACCTCCGCCTCTGCGCTTTCCGCCAAGCTGAGAAGCGCGCTCACTGACCGCCGTAATATTCCCGGCGTGGTGTTCATCACCGGACACACCAAAGAGGGCACCCTTGACAATGCCTACAACTGGGAGGCGCTGGCAGGGCTGGGATTCACCATAGTTGTCTACATGGGAGTAAAAAACCTCGGAGATATAGCGGGCAGGCTCATGGAACACGGCATGGAGCCTTCCGTGCCCGTGCTCATAGGCGAAAGCATCGAAACGGCGGAAGAACGCATCATGTTTACCGTTCTGGGCGAGGCGGGCAGGTTTGTGGACGAAAACGCCGTTAAGCATCCGGCGACAATAATCATAGGGGAGATTGTGAATCATGCCGGATAAAAAATCCTGCGTTCAGGTATATACCGGAAACGGAAAAGGGAAGACCACAGCGGCAATCGGGATCAGCATCCGTTGCGCCGGAGCGGGGTTCAGTGTGTATTTCGGACAGTTTCTCAAGGACGGGAACTACTCGGAATCAGAATCCCTTAAACTGTTCGGAGATAGTATAAAGCATGAAACCTTCGGTCACGGCGGCTTTATCAGGGGCGAACCGTCCGATGAAGACAGACGCACGGCACGGAACGGCTTTGAGAAAATCAGAGAGGCTGCTCTCTCCGGCAGATACAGGCTTGTCGTGGCGGATGAAATCAACGTGGCAGTCAGTAAGGGGCTTGTGAGTGCTGATGAGGTTCTTGAGCTTATGAGAACACTGCCCGAAAGTGTGGAGCTTGTTCTCACGGGCAGATACGCCTCAGAGGAGATTATCGCCGCCGCAGATCTTGTCACAGAGATGTGTGAGATAAAGCATTACTATTCTCATGGAATCCCCGCCCGCAAGGGTATAGAAAAGTAACAAGGGCAGGTGTCCGCCTGCCTTACTATCCTATTCTTTTTTCTTTACAAATCTTACATATCTAAAAAAGTTTCAGTATATCAAAAATATAGACACTATATTAGATATTTCTAATTATGTTAAAGATCTTGACAATTGTTAGTGGCATTGGTAATAAGTGCTGAGACAGACGCAGCGGAGGTTCGTATGATTGAGGAATATTTCAGCAAAGGCGGAGTAATGATGTACCCGCTGCTGTTTTTTTCAATTGTGCTTACAGCAGTTTTCATTGAAAGACTGATATTCTTTATCCTTAACAGGGGTTCTAAGAGAACACTGGAAAATTCGGAGCGTGCTTTCTTTAAAGGTGATTTCAAAACCGCTCTCGCAGAGCTGAAAAACTCCAGAGGCGCTATGGAGAAGGTCGCTGCCGAAATAATAAACCATATAAACTGCTCAAAGCATGATCTTGAGCATATAGCGGAGAACAGAGCTATCTCAGAGCTTCAGAAGTTTTCCCGCAGCCTGCACCTGATGGATCTCATAGGCAGGGTTTCCCCCATGATAGGTCTCTCCGGCACAGTTCTCGGAATGGTAAAAGCGTTTCAGTCAATCTCCGCGCAGAAGGGTGCGGTTGACCCTTCCATTCTGGCGGGCGGTATATGGGAATCGCTCCTTACCACTGTATTCGGGCTGATGGTGGGCATACCGGCGCTGATAATTTTCCATATCTTTGAAAACGAGCTCAGCAAAAAAGCGCTGATGATAAAACTCAAAAGCGAAGAGATGATCCGCCGCGCGGGAGCCTGCGGTGATTAACCTCAGCATGTTCACCCGCAAAAGCAGGTCAGTGGATATGACACCTATGATAGATATGGTGTTCCTTCTTCTGATCTTCTTCCTTCTCACATCCGTATTTGCCGTTCCCTCCATCAACTCCGACCTGCCCGCAAGCAGCACTGAACAGAAGACAGACAAGCTTGACAGCGTGGTAACTCTTAAGGCGGACGGACGGATACTCGTGGGTGAGGCGGAGATATTGCCGCAGGAGCTTGAAAACCGTCTTAAAAGCATAGTCGCGGAAAGCGGCGGCAAGGTGATTACCCTCGCCGCAGACAGGGAAGTTAACTTTGAGTCCATAGTGACGGTCATGGACAGTGCTGTAAGAGTGGGCGCTGTGTCTGTTGAGTTTCTCACGGAGAGCAAAGATGAATAATAACAGAGGGCGTATTTTTGCGGGGAGCCTGATTTTCTCCATCCTGCTGCACGGCGCTGTTCTCTTTTTTTTAAAGGTTGAGAAAGCTCCTGCCGGACAGAGCGAGCCGGAAAAAATAACCGTTTCGCTTCGCCGGTTTGAGCAGGTTCAAAAGCCTGAACCGGTGATTGAAAAGGTTCAGAAGCCTGAACCAGTGGTGAAAAAGGAACAGCCGAAGAGCGTGAGAAAGCCTCTGCCCGTCAGGGAAAAACCCTCGGCAGTGAAGACTGTTGAGGAGCCGGTCACAGAGGAAAAAGCTGAGACTGCGCAAACCGCTCCCGCTGAAGCTGTGACCCTGATCGCGGCGGTAAGTGTGCCTAAACCCGCTGCGGAAAAGCCCGCTATGCCTCCTCAGCCGGAGTTTGACTTTGACGGTTTCAAGGCAAGACTCACGGACGGCATCGGGCGCAACAAAAAATACCCTTATGCCGCAAGGCGCAGAGGGTATGAGGGAACAGTTCTTCTGAAGCTTAATATAGACTGTGAAGGCAGGCTTCAGGGGCTGAAAATGGTTGAATCAAGCGGATTTGACGTTCTGGATTCCGAAGCGCTTTCCCTTGCCTCGTCAGTGTTCCCCATCAGGGAGAAACTGCCGGAGCCTGTGACCCTGCTGATACCCATAAGCTACAGTCTTCACAACTGAAATAAGGATAAAAGGGCGGATCCCCCTGTTTATAGACATCATAATTAGGACAAAAGGAGAATTTATGTACAGAAAATTAATTTTTGTGCTCCCTCTGCTTGTGTTTTCCCTGATTTCCGCTTCCGCTGCGGAGATGGAGACAGAGAAGATAAAAGTAACCGCAACCAGAGTTGAAAAGGAGATGCAGGAAGTTCCCTACACGGTCAACGTAATCACAGAAGAAGATATACGTAAGTCCGGCGCAACAAGCCTTGCAGAGCTTTTAAGAGATATACCCTCCGTTCAGATGACAAGCACAGGCGCGGCGGGAATCCAGAGGCTCAGCCTCAGGGGAGAGAGCAGTTCCAGAACGCTGATCATGGTGGACGGAATGAAGATCACCGAGCAGAAGTCCATGGATGGAACGCCCCTTCTGATTGATGTAAACAGTATCGAAAGAATAGAGATAATAAAAGGACCGGGCTCTGTGCTTTACGGTTCTGAAGCCATAGGCGGCGCTATAAATATCATCACCAAAAAAGGGGGCGACAGACCTGTTCAGGGGATGCTGAGCTACACCTACAACACCAACAGCGATTCGTTCAACGCGGCAGCTTCTCTCTACGGCGGAGTGAAAAACTTCTACTACAGGGCAGAAGTTTCCCAAAACGATTTCGGCAAGCGTGAAGATTCCCACGGTGATGAGCTTGACGGCACGGAATATGAAAATACCAATATGAGCCTCCTCGCCGGATACAAAAACAAGAAATTCGATACAGGTGCTCAGTACACTAAATATGAGTCTGAAAGTGATGTTTATGTGGGTGAGATAGAGCCTCCGTTTACAGATATGTTCATGGAACTCCCCGAGTGGAACAGGGAGAAATACGCCGGATGGTTTGAGTACCGCAATCCGGGCAGCTTTCTCAATAAAGCCAGACTGGATGTGTTTACTCAGGAAACGTATAAAAAATTCATAAACAACATGGATATGGTTGTCAGCATGGGACCCATCTCCATGCCCATGTCCTACAGAGGGCTCACAAAAAACACACTGGACACCACAGGGGTTCTCGGTCAGTTTGACTTCGAGCTTACTGATACCAACCTTCTCATAGCCGGTTTTGAGTACAACATAGATGAACTCAACGCCAAAGACAATATACAGACCTTCGGCGCGCCTGCCGCCACTTTGACGGATACGGACGCAAAGCAGACCACAATGTCAGCCTTTATTAATGATGAGCAGGTTCTGGGCAGTTTCATCCTCAGCGCCGGACTTCGCTACACCAAAGTTGAAAACGAGATTGAAAGCACAAACAACGCCAGCATTCCCGATGAGGACACTGACGATGACAACATAGTCGGCAGTGTCTCTGTGGTTTACACGGGGATAAGAAATACGGCTCTGCGTGCGCTGTATTCCAGCGGCTACAGAACACCTAACCTTCAGCAGCTTTACATGGGCACGACTCACGGAAGCAGCACACCGACTTTCTCAAATCCCGATCTTGATCCTGAAACTTCGGACAACTTTGAAGTGGGAGCGAGATTTGCCAACAAAATAATGGATATTGATCTTGCCGTGTTCCATACCAAATCGGAAGACTATATCACAACCGTCATAATACCTTACGGTGCTTCTACAGCGAATATGTTTGCCAACATTGAAAAGGCTCGGACCATAGGCACTGAACTGACGGCGAAAGCTTATGTGGGTAACTTCACCCCCTATGTGAACGGCGCATACATGAGACGCAAATACGAAATGGAAGGGCTCAGTACATATAAAGTCGGTGCCCCTGAGCTTACTTCAAGGTTCGGTCTGCGTCATGATTCTAAATTCGGGAAGAAATTCACTCTGAACACTGATCTGTACGGACGCTATGCCTCAAAAACCGAGAGTGCGGTATCAGACGGCAGTATTGATGTTACCGAATCTTACACCACACTGAACCTCGCTCTGACAGGATCATACGCTTACAAAGACGGCAGAAGAATCATGCTCGGCGTGGAAGCGCTGAATATCAACAATCAGGACTATGAGCTTGCTATGTCGCCGATTCCCGAACCCGGGAGACATTTCATCCTCAAAGTGTCCGCAGATTTTTAAGGTCAGGCATGAAAGTGTTGATCATATACGCAAGCCGCTATGGAACAACGGCGGTTATTGCGGACTGGATAGCCGAAAGGCTTATGTATGAGGGATGGGAGACAAAAAGGGAGGAAGCCGTAAAGGCTCCCTCCTCTTTTTCAGGCTATGATCTTGTGCTGATGGGATCGGGTATTTACGCTAACGGCTTCCTGCCGGAGCTTGAAAGCTTTATAGAGCAGCGCAGCGGTGAGCTGGCGGAGGTAAAAACCGCCTTCTTCGGAGTCGCCATGAAGACGGAAAGCATGCTTGTTAAAGGCAAAACCATGGGCGGAGTGCAGATTTTTGAAAAGTACGCTGCGCTCACCGGAACATGTATCTATGGCGAGATGCTCCACGGAGAGATGGTTTACGCTAAGATGACCGAGGCTGATAAAAAGGGCATGGATTACTTCTACCGCATGGCGGGTTTCAGCGACCTTGAAATAGCGGAAAGAAAGAAACCCAGAAGCCTTATGAACAAGGCGGAGGTCTGGGCATTTGCGGAGAATCTCGCCAAACGGCTTATGAAAAGGTAGAGAAATATGGAAAGCTGGCTCAAATATACAGATGAAGATAAACGCAGGCTGATATTCGGCAGTGAAAGCGCATCCGACCCTGCCAAGGCTTATGATAAAAAGCGCACTGTTCACGCGGGGATCAGGGGAAAAGGAGTCGAGGCTGAGAAAACCATGTCTGTCTGGCAGGGGGAAATGAACGCAAAACCATCCTTTGAGGATGCCTGCGTTTATATCAATATACCTTTCTGCCAGACAAAGTGCACCTACTGCGGCTTTTTCAAAAATCTGTCCGATGCTGCGCTTATTGACGACTACACGGAATCTCTCACCGGAGAGATAAGAAGCGCTAAGGGTTCCCCGCTTTATTCCCACGGAAGGGTGAGGGCGGTCTACATAGGGGGCGGAACCCCCGGAACTCTCTCCGCAAGGCAGATCGAAAGCGTTCTCAGGGCAGTTAATGAGAGCCTGCCTCTTTCCAATGACTGCGAAATAACCTTTGAAACAAGAACCTACCAGTTCGGTGATGACAAAATAAAAGCCTGCGCGGACAACGGAGTAAACCGTTTTTCCCTCGGGGTTCAATCCTTTGACACCAAGGCAAGACGCGCCATCGGCAGAGTGGATTCCGGCGAAAAGGTTATGGAGATGGTGCAGAAGCTTATTTGTCTGAAAGAAGCGAGCGTGTCGCTGGATTTCATCTTCGGTCTGCCTCATCAGTCTGTGGAAACATTCCTCAGTGATATTCAAACGGCGGACTGCCTCGGTGTGGACGGCATGGCGCTGTACCAGCTTAATGTCTTTGAGGGCGGCAAAATGGACGAGGGGATAAAAAGCGGCAGAACAGAGGCAGTGCCCGAAACCGCCAGACAGTACGAATATCACTCAGCCGCACACGAAATGCTCACAGATATGGGGTATTCGCAGCTTTCCATGTCTCACTGGGTCAACGGAACGCTGGACAGAAGCATCTACAACCGCTTCACCAAATCCGGCTGCATTCTCCACGCCTTCGGCGCCGGAGCAGGCGGCAGAACGGAGAATTACGGATACTTCATTCATCCTGCGGTAACTCCTTATAACATGATGAGAGCAAAGGGGATTAAGCCTGTTATAGGACTCTCTGAAAAAAGCCCTATGAGCTGCCTGTATGAGTTCATAAACGGACAGATGGACACAGGAATCCTCCGCTTTGACACGGCGGAAAGGCTGTTCGGAATAGACCTTAAAACAGTTTTCAGACCTCTTACCGATTCATGGGAGAAAAGAGGGCTTGCCTCAGTCGGGGAAAAGACCATGAAGCTGCTCCCTGCGGGGCAGTTCTGGTATGTGAATATGACTCAGGCGCTGCTTGATATTCTGGAAATGATCAACAGCAGGGGGGCTTATGAACCGCCCGTGGATAAAATAGCCGCTCAGGGCTAGGAGGATAATATGCAGACAGAGAAAATCACAGACTACCTTTCCAAAAACAAAAATGTTCCCACGCTTTTTGCCGCAAGGGAGCTAGGCGTATCAGAAAGAGATATTCTGCGCAATATAGAAGATGACGGAATAACAGAGGTAAGCGGAAACTTTTTTGATCAGATTATGAAAGAGATAACCGGCTGGGGAGCGGTCACTGTCATTGTTACCAACGACTCGGCAATAATCGAGATGAAGACGTCTGTTCCGGCGGGTCAGTATGCCAGAGGCTTCTTCAACCTCCATTCGGACGAAAGCCCTCTCGGCGGACATATCTCCTTTGAGGAGATCGAGAGCGCGTTCTTCGTCAGCAGACCATTCATGGGCAAAGAGAGTCATTCTGTTCAGTTCTTTGACAAAAACGGCAAATGCTCGTTTAAGATTTACCTCGGACGGGATGCCTGCGGTAAAGTGCTTGAGTGCCAGAAGGCTGATTTCATAAAGCTTAAAAGGAGGTGCATGGCATGAGGCGTATTTTACTGGTTTTAACTGCTCTCTCCCTGCTTGCGTCATCCGCCTTTGCCTTCACATTCAGGGACGACGCAGGCGACAGCTACACATTTGACAAGGCTCCCGAAAAGGTCGTGGTGCTGAACAGCTCAAATCTTGAACTGTTCATTGCCGCCGGAGGCAAGCCCGCCGCATACGGCGAAAGCGGAACAATGCCAGCTTATCTGGGGGATCATATCAAAAGCATTCCTTCTGTAGGCAAGGTTCAGAGCCCCGATATTGAGCGCATTGTCGCTATGAAGCCGGATCTGGTTATAGGTATGAATTTTCCGTTTCATATATCACTCAAAAGCTCGCTGAAGCAGGCGGGCATACCCTTGGCGGTTTTCGGTGTGCACGACAGGAAAGACCTCGCGGCTAAGATGGAGATATTCGGACAGATAACAGGCAAGCCTGATATGGCTTTCAGAAAGGTTGCCTCCATTAACACCGATATAGAAAAAGCGGTAAAAACAGTCGGCAAACCTTCTAAAAAAATCCTTGTAGTGTACGGAACGCCGGAAAGCTTCAACATGGCGCTTCCTTCCAGCTTCATCGGCGAGATAGCCGAATTTGCCGGAGGAATAAACATAGCGGGAGAGGACATGAAAGGCGGTACGGGTATGTACAGCGGTTTTGTTCCTGTCAGTCTGGAGTATGTGACCATGGCGGATCCGGATATGATCTTCATCATATCCCACGGAAACAAGGCTGCACCCGCGGCGGACGGACAGTTGATGAAGCAGCCTGCATGGAGCGCTCTGCGTGCTGTAAAAAGCGGCAAAGTGATAAGCCTTCCTTTTGATACATACGGAATAAACCCCACTGTGCGTCTGGGTGAGGCTGTGCTTGAGCTTTCCTCGCTGATTTATCCGGAAAAATATAAATGAAATACGGCGCAGAAACAGATCCTGAAAGCGGGAAACGTATACTCACAGGCGCTCTAGGGGCGGGACTGCTGCTCTGCGGGCTGATTGTGAGTGTCGCCAAGGGTTCGGTGGGGATAAGCTTCGGGGAGTTCCTCGCTGTCTTCACCTCCGCCGATGCGAATCAGGGCATATATCAGGTTATAATGAACATCCGCCTTCCCCGCATTCTGGTGGGCGGGCTTGTGGGAATAAATCTGGCTCTTTCCGGAGCCATACTCCAGTCGGTGCTTAAAAACCCGCTGGCTGATCCCGGAATAATAGGCATTTCCGCCGGAGCGGGGCTTGCCGCTATGACGGTGATGATTCTCTTTCCGTCCCAATCCGCTGTAATACCTCCTGCGGCGTTTCTGGGGGCGGTGGGCGCCGCTCTGATAATCTATTTTATTGCTTATGACAGCGGAGCCCACACCCTGCGGCTTGTGCTTGCCGGTGTGGCGCTTTCCGCTTTTCTCGGAGCCTTCATGTCCGGGCTTACCGTGCTTTTCAGCGACAGGGTGCAGGGTACTGTAAACTGGATGGCGGGAGCACTTAACGGAAAAAGCTGGAATCACTTTTACATGGTTCTGCCTTATTCCGTAATCGGGCTCGTCGGCGCTGTTTTCGGGTCAAAATATCTGAACATCCTAGCTCTCGGGGATGATATTGCCCGCGGGCTCGGGCTTAATGTGGAGCGGGCAAAGTTCATGCTTACCATTCTTGCCGCCCTGCTTGCCGCCTCCGCTGTCTCGGCGGTCGGACTGCTGGGTTTTGTGGGGCTTATCATCCCGCATATAACAAGGCTTATCATCGGCTCGGACAACAGATTCCTTATACCTTTCAGCGCTCTTTTCGGCGCAGTGACGGTAATCTTTGCCGATACGGCGGCAAGGACGCTCTTTTCACCCTATGAACTGCCTGTGGGCATACTCATGGCTTTTCTCGGAGCGCCGTTCTTCCTTTATCTGCTCACAAGGGGTGTGAAATGACAGGATGCTTAAGCGTTGAATCCCTCTGTGCAGGCTACGCCAAAAAAGAGGTGCTCAAGGGCATCTCCCTCTGTTTTGAGAAAGGACATATCACCACTGTCATAGGTCCCAACGGCTCAGGTAAATCCACTCTGCTCAAAACAGCGGGCAGGCTGCTCCGTCCTTTTTCCGGTGAGGTTCTTCTGGAAGGAAAATCGATTGCCGGAATGGATGACCGGAGTATAGCGAAAAAGATAGGCATACTGCCGCAGTCGCCGGCAGCGCCAATGGATCTGCCTGTTCACTGTCTGGTGGCGTTCGGGCGTACCCCGCACCACGGTTTCATGAACCGTTTCACCAATGAAGACAGAGACGCTGTTGACTGGGCAATAGAATCCACAGGGCTTGCGGACAAACGCTTCAAGCGCATAGGGCAGCTTTCCGGCGGTGAACGGCAGAGAGCGTGGATCGCTATGTCCCTTGCCCAAAAGCCTGAGATTCTTCTTTTTGACGAACCGACGACATATCTTGACATCCACCATCAGTTTGAGGTACTGGAACTTCTGCGCAGGCTGAATGACGAGCATGGTCTGACAGTGGTTATGGTTCTGCATGATCTCAACTTAGCGGCATCATTCAGCCACAGGATAGTAGCCCTGAAGGATGGAGTGACCGTTGCGGACGGAACGCCGGAGGATGTGCTCAGCGTTGAAAACATCAGCCGTGTATTTAATATCCGCTCCAAGATAATCCGCATAAATGAGGAAGGCATAGAAAAAACCGTTGCTGTGCCGCTGGGAGTAAGGCATTGATTCTTAAGATAGAAAATCTGCATAAATCATACAAAAACGTAAAAGCCGTGGACGGAGTAAGCTTCTATATCAGAAAAGGGGAGATTTTCGGACTCCTCGGTCCTAACGGAGCCGGCAAGACAACCGTCATCAAAATGATCTCCACCCTAGCCAGACCCGATATGGGTACAATCGAAGTTAACGGCTGCGATGTGATAACAAACAGGCGGGGGGTGCGGCAGACGGTTGCCGTTGTCCCGCAGGAAAACAATCTGGAAGGAGAGCTGACCGTTTATGATAATCTGCGCGTCTATGCCGCTCTGCGCAGAGTTTCATGTTCAAAAAGCTCTATTATGGAGCTGATGGAACGCTTCGGAATCAGCGAAAAGAAAAACGAGCTTGTGGACAAGCTCTCCGGCGGGCAGAAGAGAAGGGTGATAATCGCAAGAGTGATGCTGGCTGATCCGGAACTTATTCTTCTCGATGAGCCCACACTGGGGCTTGATCCGTCCATCCGCAGGGAGATTTGGAATCTCATAGCCCAGATAAAAAGCAGGGGCAAATCTATTCTCCTCACAACCCACTACACGGAAGAGGCGGAAAGCCTCTGCGACAGGGTGGCTATAATGTCCGCCGGAAAAATAAGACGCATGGGCACGCCGGAGGAACTTATCAGCGAGACAGGCAGATATGTGCTTGAAACCTGCGGGGAGGACGGATGCCGGATTTTCCGCATAGTCCGCAGCAGGGACGAGCTTGACGCCGCGGTGAGGGAAAACGGAACGGCAGGGTACACCGTCAGGGATGCCCGCCTTGAGGATGTTGTGGTGAGCGAAGGGGGAATAAATGAACACGGTGTATGACTTCGCTTACGGAACATGGGCTGTGTTCCTGCGTGAAATGCTCCTTTTGAAGAATAAACTGAAAAAATTCGGTTTCGTAGTTTACTCTCTTGTGTCGCCTCTTATATTTCTTGCCGCGTTCGGCTTCGGCTTCGGGTCACGTATAAGCTTTGACGGCGTGAGGTACGAATATTTCCTTGTTCAGGGCATTGTCTGCATGACCTCGATGATGAACTCGTACAACCTCGTAATGACCTCTGTCAGCTTCGGCAGGCTGTATACCAAAAGCTTTCAGAACATTATTACCTCTCCGGTTTCTTCGTTGTCGATAATGACGGGGCTCGTTATGTCCGGCATTCTGCGGGGCGTTATGGCTTCCGCGGTGGTTATGTCAGCAGGGTTTCTGTTGTTTGATGTGTTCCCCTTCGGTTTTTATTCAGTAGTTGCTATATTCTTCAATCTGCTGTTTTTCTCTTCCCTCGGAGTTATGATCGGTCTGTATCTTAAGGATATGGAATCCAATGCCATGATAATGAATTTCTTTATAATGCCGATGAACTTCTTCTCAGGCACGTTTTACCCCGTGGACAATCTGCCTCCATTGCTTAACAAGCTCGTCTACATCTTTCCGCTCACTCATACAAACATTATTATACGTGCCGTAAATATTGATTCTGCTGTTTTCATATCATTAATAACTCTGATCATTCTTACGATTGCCGCCTTTCTGTGCGGTGTACTGATGCTTAAACGTTATTCTGAGTAAATTAATTTTTCAGACAATATCCGAAAATTATTGACAACTTTCAACAGTAGAGTTAGAAGATTAAAACTTTAATTGATCATACTAATAAACTGTCATGCTTTTCAGATTATATGTCAATGGAGGGGGTTAAATTTGATGAAGGACGAATCTGCCGTGAAACAGGCACAGAATGATAAAGAATACAGATGCCCGAATTGCAGCAAACTTCTGATGAAAGGGGATGTTAACCTCGTTCAGATAAAATGCCCCCGCTGCAAGAATATTGTCACCTTCAAGAGATAAGTTCAGTAAAGATCAAAAAGAGCTGTATATTTATTCCGTGCAATAAGCTAGTATTCCCCTTGTTTCCCTAGGGGAGGGTCTATGACCGCGGATGACGATTATTTAAACTTCTATATTGAATCAGCTAAAAAAGAATACGGAAATAAGTATGATTCCCTCCGTTTTCTCACACCGGAAGAGGCAGTTTCAGCCGTTTTACAAAGAAAAGAGCTTCTTGATAGCCTGAAGAATAAAATCAAATGGGACTACTCCGGAACAAAGGCGGACTGTGAAAACCTTTCCCCCGGCTGCCGCCTCTGCGGAAGCGGCGAGTGGTCGTGCCTTTTTATCAACAACAAATGCAACTGTGCCTGTTTCTATTGTCCCGCGTCTCAGGATGAGAAAGGGGTTCCAGCCACGAATACCGTTACCTTTCCCGCGCCGGAGGAATACGCCGCATATCTGAAAAAGTTCGGCTTCAAGGGGGCAAGCATCAGCGGTGGTGAGCCCCTGCTCACCCCTAAGCTCACTCTGGCATTTATACGGGCAATCAAGAAGGCACTCGGCGGCAGCATCTATCTCTGGATGTACACAAACGGCACGTTGGCGGATGATGAAATACTCACTCAGTTAAGGGATGCGGGGCTTGATGAGATACGCTTCGATATTGGGGCAACATCATACAAACTGGATAATCTCAAACGTGCCTGCGGGGTGATACCCACTGTCACCGTGGAGATTCCTGCCGTTCCTGAGGAAAAGGAGCTTTTGCGGAAACTTATGCCGGAGCTTGCGGACTGCGGTGTGAAGCACCTTAATCTTCACCAGCTGAGGCTTACTCCGTATAACTTTGAAAAGCTCATTAAGAGAAATTACACATACATCCACGGCGAAAGGGTGACTGTTCTGGAATCTGAACTGACTGCGCTGGAGCTTATCAAATACGGCAAGGACAATAATATCAGCCTGCCCGTCAATTACTGCTCATTCGTTTATAAAAACCGCTTTCAGGCAGTCGGCGCACGCAGACGCAACGCCGCATTCATCATGAAGGATTATGAAGCACTCACCGGAAACGGGCACATCAGGACTGTGAGCATCAAGGGTGACAGGGCAGGGGAAATTGCCGCACCGTTCACGGACGGCAGACTGTTTATGCTGAACGGCAGCGAGCTTTTTGTCCACTCTTCACTCCTTGCAGGGCTTGATTTGTCCGGTCTGCAAATGACAGTACGTTATTCCGCCGCCCGTCAGCTCGGCTCCGTGAGCTACCATAACCCGTTTATGGAGGTGAAGGTGACAAAGAGCAAGAAGATAACTGTGGAGCGTTACCGCACGGGTGGTGATATTATCCTTGAGGCTGATGAGGCTGCATGCTTTGCCGGAACCGGAGTGATGCCCGTCAGGCTCGCCGCATATGAACAGATAAATGAAGGCTTACAGGAGTATGTATAAACATTATCATTTTATCGGCAGAACAAGGCGGAAGCCAGTATCTATTGATGAAATTATTGGGTTGAGAGGCGTTCTGATTTCGACACCATGCGGTTTTGAATAAGAACAGTCTTCATCTCTTACTACTCTCCAGAAACCCTTACCCAGATAAACGGGATTATTTTTTGTGTGCTTAGCCTCACTATAGTATGCAAAAACATCCAGAGTCCATTCCATTACGTTACAAGTCATATCATAAAGACCGAAGCCGTTTGGTTTCTTTTGTCCGACTTTGTGTGTCTTTGCGTTTTGCCTTTCATTATACACAGCTATTTCGTCAGGGTTGTCAGAACCTGCATATTTATAGTTTTCTCCGCCTCTAGCGGCATATTCCCATTCGGCTTCTGTCGGCAGGCGATAATTCTTCTTGCTCAATTCATTCAGCTTCTTGATATAATCCTGAACATCATACCATGAGACTGATTCAACAGGGCAGTCAGGCCCGCAGGCTTTATAATACGAAGGGTTATTTCCCATTATTTTTTCCCACTGTTTTTGGGTTGTTTCGTATTTACTGATATAAAAGCTGTCTACACATACCTCATGAATAGGTTCACTATCGCTCATGCTTGTACCACCCATCATATAGCATCCGCCTTTTACAAATACAAACTCTATGCCCGAAGCCTTATCTTTGAAAGAGTTGGGATTTTCAGCCAGTGCTATAGCTGGGATGAATAATATTATTAATAACAGTTTTTTCATGTCTTCACCCTAATTCAGTACATAGATGTATATTTTATGTCTTCTCTTATTGCATCAGGAAAACGCATATCCTTGACTGATTTTGATATAAGTATATCACCGAGGTAGAAAATCTCTGCTTCATACCCCGATGGCTTCTTTTGTCCCCCTTTTATGATAAGTCTAATTTTTATTTCATCAGGAATAATAAGTTCAGCTTCATTGGGCTCTGCCAGATCCATATAAGTTGACAAGGCAGGTGAACAATCTTCGCCGTTCATGATAATCTTAATAGAGCTGATAATTATTTTAGGCTTTTTCCCGTCTTTTTTTGTGCCCCATGCATTTTCCGTACCGTAAGGGTTTTCTTTTGGGTTATTAACAGCAGTTATTTCGACCCTTATTTCATCACCCTTGGTTGTTTTGCCCTCCAAAACTGTAGTACCGATTTTTATAGGGGCTGCGAAGGAACCTGTGAATGTGGTGAAGACAAACATTAATATTAATGCCGAATGATTTATAAGCTTCATTTTATCGGCAGAACAAGGCGGAAACTGCGAGTATACCATCTTGAATGTGGTGAATCGTCAAATCTATATGCAATCCCAACTAATAGCCTTGAAAAACAATCCTGATCTCTGACAACACGTCCAAAGCCTTTACCCAGATAGACGGGGTTATTGAGCTGATGTTTGGCATTTTCATAGGTTTCAAAGACATCAAGAACCCATTCTTCGGCGTTGCCAGTCATATCGTAAAGTCCAAAATCATTTGGTTTTTTTTGCCCGACTTTTTGAATACTTCCATCGTAGCTTATATTATACACAGCTATTTCATCAGGGTTGTCAGAACCGGCGTATTTATAATTTTCTCCTCCTTTGGCAGCATATTCCCACTCGGCTTCTGTCGGCAGGCGATAATTCTTCTTGCTCAATTCATTCAGCTTTTTGATGTAATCCTGAATATCGTACCATGAAATATTTTCTATAGGACACTTTAGTCCACAATTTTTAAAATATGCGGGATTATTTCCGGTAATATTCTTCCATTGTTCCTGCGTGGTCTCATATTTACTTATATAAAAGCTGTCTACACAAACCTTATGAACGGGTTCGCTGTAGCTCATGCTTGTATCGCCCATCATATAGCATCCGCCTTTTACAAATACAAACTCTATGCCCGAAGCCTTGTCTGTAAAAGATTTGGGATTTTCAGCCATAGCATCGTATGGTATTAAAAGTAAAATTATTAAAAGGAACAATCTTTTCATGATGAACTCCAAATGATTTTAGTACATTGATTTATACATGGTATCTTCCCGTATGTTATTAGGGAAGCGCGTGTGCCTAACAGACTTTGAAACCAGTATATCTCCGAGGTATAGTATTTCGGCTATATATCCTGTATCTTCTTCGTGTATACCGCCCTGTATTATTATTCGTATTGTTTGTTCATCTTGGATATTAAGTTTTATTTCTTTTGGCTCTGTAAGATCCATATAGGTTGACATAGGAATGTACTGCTGCTCATCATTCATGATAATCTTCATTGAACTGATAATAATTCTTGGTTTTACACTCCCTTTATGAGTGCCCCATGCATTTTCCGTACTGTATGGGCTTTCTTTAGGGTTATTAACAGTAGTTACTTCAACCCTTATTTCATCACCCTTGGTTGTTTTGCCCTCCAAAACTGTAGTACCGATTTTTATAGGTGCTGCGAAGGAACCTGTGAATGTGATGAAGACAAACATTAATATTAATGCCAAATAATTTATAAGCTTCATTTTATCGGCAGAACAAGGCGGAAGCCTCTGGTGTATGATTTAAATATTGGTGTGCCTCCTATGCGATATGTAATACCGGAAGGTTGACCGTAATAGCAATTCTGATCTCTGACAACACGCTCAAAACCCTTACCCAGATAAACGGGGTTATTTTTTGTGTGCTTAGCCTCACTATAGTCAGTGTAAACATCCAGAGTCCATTCTTCAACGTTACAAGTCATATCATAAAGACCAAAGCCGTTTGGTTTCTTTTGTCCGACTTTGTGTGTCTTTGCGTTTTGCCTTTCATTATACACGGCTATTTCGTCAGGGTTGTCAGAACCTGCATATTTATAGTTTTCTCCGCCTCTGGCGGCATATTCCCATTCGGCTTCTGTAGGCAGGCGATAGTTCTTCTTGCTCAATCCATTCAGCTTCTTGATATAATCCTGAACATCATACCATGAGACTGATTCAACAGGGCAGTCAGGCCCGCAGGCTTTATAATACGAAGGGTTATTTCCCATTATTTTTTCCCACTGTTTTTGGGTTGTT
This sequence comes from Geovibrio thiophilus, assembly GCF_004087915.1. Classification (NCBI taxonomy): domain Bacteria; kingdom Pseudomonadati; phylum Deferribacterota; class Deferribacteres; order Deferribacterales; family Geovibrionaceae; genus Geovibrio; species Geovibrio thiophilus. The sequence continues at coordinate 1,775,125 of NZ_CP035108.1, read as the reverse complement.
TCGTATTTACTGATATAAAAGCTGTCTACACATACCTCATGAACGGGTTCGCTGTAGCTCATGCTTGTACCACCCATCATATAGCATCCGCCTTTTACAAATATAAATTCTATATCTGAGGTTTTATCTCTGAAAGAACCGGACTGCGCAGCAATTGCAACAATTGGAAAAAAAAGAGTTATTAGAAGTATTTTGTTTATCATTTTTCCTCTCCCGAACTCAGTACATCAGTGAATATTTTATATCTTCACGTATGTTTTTTGGGTACTGTGTATTGTAAACGGATTTGGATATTAAGATATTTCCTAAATGAAGTATTTCGGCTATGTATCCTGTATATTTTTCGTGTACACCGCCTTTGATGATTAACCGTCCTGTATATTTTTCGTGTACACCGCCTTTGATGATTAACCGTATGGTTTGCTCATCTGGAATAATAAGCTGAGCTTCTTTGGGCTCAGTTAGATCCATATATATGGATACAGGAACACGTTCAGATTCATCATTCATGATAATCTTAATAGAGCTAATAATTATTTTAGGCTTTGTTCCGTCTTTTTCAGTACCCCATGCGTCTTCAATGCTGTAGGGATTGGATTTTGGGTTATTAACAGCAGTTATTTCGACCCTTATTTCATCACCCTTGGTTGTTTTGCCCTCCAAAACTGTAGTACCGATTTTTATAGGGGCTCCAAGTAATATTTGAGTCTGAAACAGCAATAGCACAATTAACAATACTTTATTAAACATTATTTAACTACCTCCAAATACTGTATTTTTGAAGCCAAAATTTTTTTCCGAGTTGTTAAATCGAGTATGGTGCATCCTTGGGAAGCAGTCCTGTCAGGCTCAGGTTTTCCTCCATGTATTCGAAAAGAATCCCTTTTTGAGTCAACTTTAATTTTTTCTAAAAGGATATTATAAGTAGCTATATCAGAGTTATGCCCAGTAATTTCGTATATTCCTTTTGGAAGTGGTCCAACGAAAGGAACTTGTTCCATTGCGGGGTTATTCAGTCCTCTATTGATTCCAGCATAACCGAATCCTTTCAACTTTTCTGCCCCATCTTTCATTTCAGAGAATGCACCAGTGCTCTGCCATAATCTATTCTGATTGGATAAAAGCCAATCATTGAGCTTGAGGTTGAAGATGTTCTGTATAATCTGTTTTCATCGACTCCATATTCATAATTAATACTGTTACCGATTAGATCAGACTCTTTGCTTACAGCCCATACTCTTACAGTGCCTTCACGGTTGTCTCCATTATCAAATTCAGTGAAGATTTTTGAATTATTATTTCTGCCATATTCAATTATTTTCCCGTCTTTGGTTTTAACTTCAAACCAATCAGGTCCGTTTCCGGATATACCGTAAGATGTTATTTGTGAAAAAGTGTCTATTTCTGTTCTGTACTCTGTCCCACTTTGACCGTCAGTTCCTCTTACTGCAATGAGTCTGACTCCGTCAAGACAAAAGCGATCATTAAAATCATAATTAATAGTTCCTCTTATATTGTCTTGCTCAATGGTTGACGGGCAGCGTTGTATTGTTGAGAATCCATTGATAGTCCAGCCTGCCCCCATTATTCCATTGCTATAGTGTGAGTTATATTCGAGTGAGATAGATGGTTGAAGATTGTTTGTACCTTTTGGAACTGTTAGATCTACATGATACAACGCTGAACCGGTTTGCCCAACAGTGAAGTTTCCTTGAGTTTCCCCGATAATATCTGCAAAAGCGAAAGACGAGAAAGTAATTATGGAGAGTATGGTTTTTAGGAAAATGCTCATAGGTAACCCTCTTTAATAATATTCGATATTAATACGAGACTGAGAAGATGTAAACTTATTTTACATGATGACAAGATGACAGCATTTGAATTAAAAAAATTTGTTTTGCTAAATAAGATTTAATAAAATAAGGCGTGCCCGTTTGAGCACGCCTGTCTGATTTTTGTTATTCGCTGCCGAGTTTCGCGAAGTAGTCCTTGGTTTCCTTGACCACCACAGGGGTAAGCCCGAGAAGACCGATAAGGTTGGGAACTGCCATCAGTCCGTTGAAAACGTCCGAAAGAAGCCACACAACATCAAGCTTTGATATTGCGCCCACGCCGACAAACACTATAAACACGTATCTGTAAACAGGTATGGACTTAAGCCCGAAGAGATATTCCATCGACCTTTCGCCGTAGTAGCACCAGCCGAGGATGGTTGAGTAAGCAAAAAGCGCAAGGCTAATAGCCACTATCACCGCACCGCCGGAGAATCCTGTGGAGAAAGCGAATGTGGTGAGGTCAGCGCCGTTTCTGCCGCTTGCCCATGTATCTGTCACTATAAGGACAAGACCAGTCATGGTGCAGACTACTATTGTGTCGATAAAAGTCTGTGTCATTGAGACCAGAGCCTGAGTAACGGGGTGTTTTGTCTGCGCCGCTGCTGCCGCTATCGGCGAGCTGCCGAGACCTGATTCATTTGAGAAAACGCCTCTTGCGACACCCATTCTGATAGCGAGCATAACGCCTGCGCCTGCGAACCCGCCTGTGGCGGCTGTGGGGGTGAAGGCTTTCTCAAATATAAGGGCGAAAGCTCCGGGAACATGACCGGCATACATAATAAGAATAGCTATCGAGCTTATTACGTAGAAGACGATCATAACGGGAACAAGCACGCTTGTTACCCTGCCTATGCTTTTGATTCCGCCGAGAACGACAAGCGCCGTGATAAACATCAGCGTTATTCCCGTGTAGTGCGCGGGTATGCCGAAGGTGCTTCTCATGGCGTCAGCGACAGAGTTTGACTGAACCATATTGCCGATTCCGAATGAAGCCACAACTGCAAATATCGCGAAAAGCATACCGAGTTTTTTCCAGCCCAGACCGTTTGAAATATAATACATAGGTCCGCCGCTCATTGAGCCGTCGGCTTTCTGAACACGGTATTTAACGGCGAGTACGGCTTCGGCGTATTTGGTTGCCATGCCCACAAGACCGGTTACCCACATCCAGAACATAGCGCCGGGACCGCCTATTGCTATGGCTGTGGCAACGCCTGCTATGTTGCCCGTTCCCACTGTGGCGGAAAGAGCTGTCATGAGCGCCTGAAAGTGTGTGATGTCGCCGGGATGATCGTCTGTCTCTTTCTTTTTGATAAGAGCGAGCCAGAGTGAATAGAAAAGCTTGGTGAACTGAAGGAACCTGAGATTGATTGTAAGCCAGATTCCCGTGCCCACTAGTAAGACCAGAAGAGGCGGACCCCATACTATGTTGCCCACTGTGTTAAGAAGGTTTTGAAATTGCTCCACTGTTTACCCCCAATAAAGTTGTAAGGTGAGATAATACAATGTAATTTCATTATTTTCAAACATTTGTTTTATGTTATGAGCCTGAGTGCTGTTAACACGGCTCCGCTTGGCAGGAGGTTAAGGGCGGATTAATGGAACAGCGGTTTAAGGTGTCCTGCGTCCCCGCTTTTTCCCGCTGAAGATCAAGCGGGGACACAGTATAAGTTAGGAGAGGGGTAGAAAGCCTATTTCAGAAACTCTGACAGGTGCATGACTTTTATTTTCCTGCCTTTTTTGCCGAGACCGCCCGCAATCTGGATCACGCAGCCCGGGCAGTCGGTCAGAACTGTGTCGGCTCCTGTATTTTCTATATTTTCCGTTTTCTTATCGAGTATTCCCGCTGAAATGCCCGGATATTCCACAGACCATGAGCCGCCGAAGCCGCAGCATACGTCGCTGTCTGTCATGGGGATAAAATTCTGCCCCAGAAGAGAGGCGAGAAGCTCGTCCGCTGAGGAACCCAGACCCCGTTTCTGGTGGCAGGGGGTATGGTATGTGACTTTAGCCCCTCTGTTGAAGGGAATATTGGTCAGACCTTCATCTTTTATGAACATTGCAAGGGACTTGACCTTTTCGGAGATCAGCCCTGCCTTTTTGAAGTCCTCCGGCTTGTCTTCCGTGTAATGCTTGAAGTCTTCCTTCACCGCAAAGCCGCAGCTCGGACAGAGGACAAGGTATGCCTTGTAGTCCTCGGGGTTCTTCATCTGCGACAGACAGGCGGAGATGGTTTTTCGCCCGCCTTCGCCGTCGCCGCCGTGGATTGCGGGCAGACCGCAGCAGGTTGCCTTGTCCGGTGTATCCACTTGATAGCCTTGTTTTTCGAGGAAACTTACCAGTGCCGTTCCCATCTGAGGGTAGAAATATTCCACCGCACAGCCCGGGTAGAAGAACACTTTGCCCTTTGAGGCGGACGGATTTGCTCTCTGTCCGTTAAGGTCGGTAAATGTTTTCTGCTTGATGGATGGGAGTTCACGGAAGTTAATCTCTCTTCCCGCGAACGGTATTTTCTTTATTCTGCCGCCAGCAGCAAGCGGGGCAGAGAGGATTGAGCCCGCCTTCATTATCACACGGAAGCGTTTCCCACTGCTTAATATATTGCTGTAAAGGAATTTTTTAAGCGGATTCAGACCGAACTTGCTGCCCATATGAACATTAAGCTCGGCTATTATCTTCTGAAGGTCTATTCCTGACGGACAGTTTGTCGAACAGGCACGGCAGCCAATGCACATCTTAAGAATGTCGCGTGCTTTTGCCTCGCCGTGGAACATCGCCGTCATGATAAGACCTATGGCGCCGAGATAAACATGCCCGAAGACATGCCCTCCGACCATTTCATAAGCGGGACAGACATTGGCGCAGCTTCCGCAGCGCATACATTTCAGCGCCTCAGCGAAGAGAGGGTGGTCAAGGAACGCCAGCCTTCCGTTGTCGAGAAAAATATAATGAACCTCTTTCTGTCCGGTTGCGGACGCTTCGCAGGGAACCTGTCCCTTTATCCATGTGGTATATGTGCTTATTCGCTGTCCGGTTGCGCTCTTGGGGAGCATTCGGATGACTTTAAGCGCTGTCTTGAAATCAGGCACAAGTTTTTCATAGCCGAGAAGCACAAAATGAACAGGAGGAACCGTGGCGGAAAGCCTTGCGTTGCCTTCGTTGGTGACGAGACCTATGGTTCCGGTGGAGGCAACTGCCACATTCGCCCCTGTGAGTCCGGCGCCTGCTTCAAAGTATGAGTTTCTGAGGGCGTGACGGGCGGTTTTCACCATTGCGGCTATATTTTCTCTGTCCAGTCCCGCACTGAGGAGGGCATTAAACAGGTCTGCCACCTGACCGCGGCTTTTATGTATGGCAGGCATAACCATGTGGGAAGGGTGTTCCCCCGCAAGCTGGAGAATCCATTCACCGAGATCAGTTTCTACGGGCTTTATGCCGTTCTTTTCAAGATATGCGTTAAGCTTGATCTCCTCGCTGGTCATTGATTTTGACTTTACGACGGAGTCTGCGCCTTTTTCACGGCAGATTTTCTCAATATAACGACAGGCGTCAAGGCTGTCGGCGGCTCTGTAAACAGTTGCGCCGCTTTTTTCGGCGTTCGCCTTAAACTCCTCAAAGAGGTTTTCGCATCTTTCCCGAGAGAGAGCTTTCAGAGAGTTCATCTCACGTGCCATTGCGGGGAAGTCCAGCCCTGCGTAAGCGTTTGCCTTGGATGCTTTATATGCGGATGCGAAGTTTTTAAGGTTGGTGTAAAGGATTTTATCGTTCAGGCTGCGTTTGATTCCGTTTTTTCCGCTCATGTCTCTCTACCTGTCCGTTATAATATATACTGTCATTTCACAGGGACCGTGAACGCCGATGGTAAGCACTCTCTCTATGTCCGCCGTGCGGCTTGCCCCTGTTATGAATGCCGTAAAGGACGCAGGATTTGATGATTTTTCTTCAAGGAAGTCCGCAACATCTTCAAGGGAAGGCACTATTTTTGACGCAGGAACAGCGACGTGGAGCCTTTCAGCAAGACAGGTCGCCTTTCTCAGGCGCTCATCCGTGCTTTCAATGACAACGCTTCCTGTTTCCGCAATGGCAAAATCAGCCTCAACCAGCGCATCGCCGATTCCCTCTTTTCCGGCTGTAATTATTTTTTCGGGGAGTGCGTCCGTTTTCAGGCTCACATAGTCGAAATTCTGTTTGCCGAGTGTTCCTGAAAACTCATCGAAAGAAAGAAGCAGGTTTTTGTTGCTCACGCTTTCGGAATATTTAATAAAGGTTTGTGCAAGTTCATTCATTTCAGCATCACCTTTGTAGTGGTCTTACCAATAGCGTATCTTCCCGTGAAATCTAAGTCAACAGTTTTTTATAGCCTTTGTTTAATAAACGGATAAAAATTAACCCCATGTTTAAACTGATGAATAATGGCTTTAATAAAGGGTTTCAAAGGTCTGATTTGATTATAACGAGTTTATAAAATATGCAATAAAAAGATTGACAATGATATTCCAATGGTATAATTCTTGTAAGTGGTTTAAAAAATTTACCACTTACTGGTTAGTGTTCTCTCAGTCAGGAGGAAGTATGAAAAAACTAGTCAAACTTTTAATTTCATGTGTGATGTTCACTGCATTGATCTTCACCGCAGCAGGCTGCGGTCAGGACAAGAAAGCTGAAACTGCCGCCGCTCCGGCTGCCGCAGCTCAGGAAGCCAAAACCTATGAATGGAAAATGGCAACTACGTGGTCAACAGGCATTCCGTGGCACGATACGGCTGTACACTTTGCTGAAACCGTTGAAAAAATAACAAACGGTCAGCTCAAAATCAAAATTTTCCCCGATGGCGCGCTTGTACCCGCTTTTGAGGTATTTGACGCTGTGAGAAACGGCGTTGTGGAAATGGGTCACGACTGGCCCGGCTATTGGAAAGGCAAGGATGAAGGCTTCGTAGCTTTCGCTTCTGTTCCTTTCGGTCTTAATAACATCGAATACTCCATATGGCTTATGGAAGGCGGCGGACAGGCGCTTGCAGACGAGCTGTACGGCAACTTCGGTCTTAAACCCCTCATGGGCGGCAACTCCGGTCAGGAGATGGGTTTCTTTACAAAAAGCCCTGTAACTGATGTTAAACAGCTTGCCGGCATGAAAATCAGAACAGTAGGCTGGGCGGCAGACATCCTCAAAGAAATGGGTGTTTCTGTTACCCCGCTCCCCGGCGGCGAAATATACCTCGCATTTGAAAGAGGTGTTCTTGACTCCGCAGAGTTCTCCACTCCTTTCATCACGTACCCCATGGGCTTTCAGGAAATCGCTAAAAACGTAATGCTTCCCGGCTGGCACCAGACAGGCGTACAGAATATGTTCACGGTTAACAAAAAATCGTATGAAGAGCTTCCTCCTTACCTTCAGCAGGCACTCGTTATAGCTTCTTATGAAACCCAGATGTGGGACATAGCAAGAAGCGAAAAGAAAAACGCTGAAGCCATCCTGAAGTATCAGGCGGAAGGCGTGAAGTTCAACAAGCTTGACGCTGCTTCACTTAACGAGCTCAGAAAAACAACCGACGCCTACCTTACGAAAATAAGGGCAACCAACCCTCTGCTTGATAAAATCCTCGCTTCTCAGAACAGCTTCATAGCTGAATACTCAGTGTGGAAAGACCTCAGAGGCGGTGTAGCCGCGTTCCCGAAAGATGATTATCTCGCGGGCAAACATTACGAATAAAATATCAATCTGACGGTGCGGGGCGGCTTAGTTTGCCCCGTGCCTCATTTATTTCAGGTCGGACTGTAAGCATTTTACGGATATGAAACAGAGCGGATTTAGATCCGCGCGGTATCTTTGCAGTCATTTTTCGGAGCAGATATGGGTAAGTTAATAAAACTGATAGAGTCGGTAACAGAGTGGGTGGGGAAGGCGTTCTCTTTTTCCATTTATGCTCTTCTGGTTGTGGTGGTTTACGAAGTCATCAGCAGGAAGGTCTTCGGCAAACCCACAGTATGGGCATTTGACCTGAGCAACATGCTTTACGGAGTAATGTTCCTCATGGGTTTCGGCTATACGCTGAAGCATAAGATGCACGTAGGTATAGATATTATAACAGCAAAACTGAACCCGAAAGCTCAAGGGTGGATAGCTGCGGTGAGCTACCTCGTGCTGTTTTTCCCTTTTATAATATTAGCAATTCAGGCTTCAACCCTTTTCGCTTTGCAGTCGTGGCAGGGGCTTGAGCGTGTGCAGTCCCCTTGGGGCGCCCCGGTTTATCACTTCAAAACATTCCTGCCTGTGGGCTTCTGTTTCCTGCTTCTTCAGGGAATAGCGGAGTTTCTTAAGGCGATCCAGAGAATCAGAGGAGTTGAAGCATGATGAGCCCTGAATTTTTATCTGTAGCGATGTTTGTTATCCTTCTTATCGTGGTTTTCCTCGGGCATCCCCTCGGAATAACTCTCGGCGGACTGGGTATTGTTTTCGGAATTCTGGGCTACGGTCCCACGGCATTCTTCATCCTGGCCAACAAGAGCTATGGTCTCATGACGAACTATGTTCTCGTTGCCATACCGCTTTTCATACTTATGGCGCAGTTCTTGGACAAATCCGGGGTCGCAGACGATCTGTATGAGACGATGTACGTTGTCATGGGTTCGATAAAAGGCGGTCTGGCTCTCGCTACGATTGTTGTCTGCACTGTGTTTGCCGCTACAACGGGGATCGTCGGAGCTTCGGTTGTCGCCATGGGTCTTCTCGCTGCTCCCTCTATGGTTAAAAAAGGTTATGACCTTCAGCTCACTGCTGGGGTTATTACAGCGGGCGGAACATTGGGGATTCTTATTCCGCCTTCGATAATGCTTGTTGTTTACGGCGGTCTCATAGGAATGAGCGTCGGCAAGCTGTTCATGGCTGCTGTGGTTCCCGGTCTTTTTCTCGCGTTTATGTATCTTATATACGCTTTCATCTATTGTCAGGTTAAGCCCAACGCAGGTCCTCCGATCCCAAAAGAGGAGAGGATTCACACTGGTATGCAGAAATTTGTGATGATGTGCAAGTCACTCTTCCCGCCTCTGTTTCTCATATTCGCGGTACTCGGAAGTATCTCCGCAGGTATCGCGACACCCACTGAGGCGGCCGGTCTCGGCTGCGTGGGCGCGCTTATTCTGGCGCTTGCCAACGGCAGGGTAAATATTAAGCTCTTTAAGGACTCCGCTTACTCTACAATGAAGATAACATGTATGGTTATGCTCATTTTTGTGGGAGCCAACTTCTATACATCCATATTCATGGGTCTCGGCGGCGGCGAAGTGTTTACTGATGTACTTTTCTCAGTCAGCGACAACAAATATGTGATACTCGGCGTTATGATGTTCATTCTCTTCCTTCTGGGAATGTTTGTGGACTGGCTGGGGATTCTTCTTCTCTGTGTGCCGATATTCACGCCCATAGCTGTAAATCAGCTTGGTTTCGACCCGCTCTGGTTTGCCGTGCTTGTCTGCGTAAACCTTCAGATGTCGTTTCTTACACCGCCTTTCGGTTATGCTCTTTTCTATCTCAAGGGCGTTGCTCCGGAGGGAATGGAACTCAGTCATATCTATAAGGGGATTATTCCGTTTGTGCTGCTTCAGCTCATAACGCTTATTCTGTGCGTGGTATTCCCCGACATTATCACATGGCTGCCTAACGCAGTGTTTAAATAAACAGTGAGGACAAAATGCTTTCCAAGAGCCTGATAGCTAAGTTTGCCGAAATAGCCGGAAAAAATGTCTGGACTGAACAGGAGGATCTCATGTGCTACGCATATGACGCTTCCTTCGGCGAAATGTGCGTTCCTGAAATAGTTGTTAAGCCCGAAACCACGGAGCAGGTTTGCAGTATTGTTAAACTTTGCTGTGAGGAGAGTATTCCTCTTGTAACAAGGGGAGCGGGAACAAACCTCAGCGGCGGAACTTTGCCCGTTAACGGCGGCTGTGTGCTGCTGACAACGGGGCTTAACAAGATTCTTGAGATAAACACCGAGGATATGTACGCCGTGGTTCAGTCCGGAGTTGTTACTTCGGATCTGGCTTTGGCGGTCAGCGCGAAAGGGCTTCTTTATCCGCCCGACCCGGGAAGCATGAAAATGTCCACCATCGGCGGAAACGTCGCCGAAAACGCAGGGGGACTGCGTGCGCTGAAATACGGCGTAACCGGCGATTATGTCATGGGTACGAAGTTTTTTGATATGGAAGGCAACGCCGTTATATCCGGAGGTAAAACCGTGAAAATGGTTACCGGCTTTAACCTAAGCGGGCTTATGGTTTCATCGGAGGGTCTGCTCGGCGTTATGACCGAGCATACTCTCAAACTTGTGCCGCAGCCGCAGTCTTCACGTTCGATGCTTGTTATCTATGATGACCTTATGAAGGCGAGTGTGACAGTGTCGGAAATAATCGGGGCGAGGATAACCCCTGCGACACTTGAGCTCATGGACAGATTCACTATAAAGACAGTTGAGGAAGCCGCCAAAATCGGTCTGCCCACCGACGCGGACGGTCTTCTTCTCATAGAGGTGGACGGGCATCCCGCGGCAGTTGAGGATGAATACGCCAAGGTTAAATCCATCTGCGAAAAGCAGGGCGGAAAAGTACATGTCGCGGAAACTCCTGAAGAAAGAGACAGACTATGGGAGGCGCGCAGAAAGGCTCTGAGCAGTCTTGCGAGGCTGAAACCCACTCTCATTCTGGAGGATGCCACGGTTCCCAGAAGCCGCATACCTGAAATGATGCAGTGCATCAAGGACATTACCTCTAAGTACAGCCTCACTGTCGGTACTTTCGGTCACGCCGGAGACGGCAATCTTCACCCAACGATCCTTACGGATAAAAGAAACACGGAGGAAATGCTGCGGGTGGAAAAAGCCATTGACGAAATATTTGCCTCAGCCCTTAAGCTGGAAGGAACAATAAGCGGCGAACACGGCATAGGTTCGGCAAAGGCGAAATATCTTGAAAGCGAGGTCGGAGCCGGAACAATCCGCTTTATGAAAAAGCTGAAAAACGGTCTTGATCCGAAAAATCTTCTGAATCCTCACAAGATGGGGCTGTAGATGGATGAACTGTTAAAAGAGCTTCACGAGCTTGAGGAAATGATGCTTCAGTGCATGAAGTGCGGCACATGTCAGTCGGACTGCCCGCTTTACCGCACTGACGGAAGGGAATCATCCGTAGCACGGGGCAAAATATCGCTTCTTCAGTCTGTTTACGAAGGGCGTATTGAGGATGCGGGCAGGATACTGAAACATCTGGATCAGTGCCTGCTTTGCACCCGATGTCTCAAGGCATGCCCCAGCGGGGTTAAAACCGACGAGATATTCCTGCGGGGAAGAGAGATACTCCGCAAAATCAAAAAGCTTCCCAAGTGGCAGAAGCTCATACTCAAAACAGCAATGGAAAAGCCGGAACTCATGGCGAAAATGGCTCCGCTTATGCACATGGGGCTCAAATTCGGCAGTAAAAAAATTAAGGACGGAATATACAGACCCATGCTGCCCGCTCTCGGCGGACGCAACGTTGTAGAGATCAAAAGTGAAGCCTTCGTAAAAAAATACGGCGGGCTGAATAAGGCTGAAAATGAAATAATGCGTGTTGTGTTTTACCCGGGCTGCGCCGTGAACCTCATTTATACCGAATGGGGAACGGCTGTAGTGGAGGTTCTCAGGCACTTCGGCGTGTCTGTTTACGTGCCCGAAACGAATATATGCTGCGGAATACCCGCCGCCTCAATGGGCGAGCTTGAAATGTTCAGAAACGCCGTCAGGGCAAATTTTGACGCATTGGCGGAATACAGGGATGCCAAATACATAATAACCTGCTGCCCCACATGCAGATACGGTCTTTATGAAATGGGTCCCAAGCAGACAGGAGCCGAGTGCCCGCTGGAAGTGGTGGACATTCTGGTTTTCCTTGAGGAAACCCTCAAAGTTAAGATTCAGTCCGGCGTGCGGGGCAGAAGCACAATCCACTTCCCCTGCCACTATCAGGACAGTAAAAAGGAACTGGTGGAAAGCTTTGTGCGCACTCATACGGATACTGAGTACGTGAAGCTTGATAATCAGAGCTGCTGCGGCTTTGCCGGAACCTTCAGCCTGAAATACTACGAGCGTTCCAAGGGGTTTTCCCGTTCCAAAATTCAGGAAATGAAGGATAAAAGGACTGATAAGGTCTACACTCCCTGTCCCGGATGCGCCATGCAGCTTGCTGACGCTGCCGCGGGTGAGGGGTTGGATGCGGAAGTTACTCATCCCGTGACGGAACTTTATGAATTTTTACGGAAAATAAAATAGCGTTCCACGCAAAAAATATATTAGAAAAATCTATTTTTTAATATATACTCGTTCAATGCTACATACTGTTAAAGGCCGTGGAAATGAAATTTGAAAAAATAAGACAGAAAAAGATAAGCGACATTATCTATGAACAGATAAAGAGGATGATACTCACCGCACAGCTTGCTCCCGGGGAAAGGCTTCCTTCGGAAAGAGAACTGGCGGCGCAGCTCGGCGTAAGCCGTCCTTCACTTAGGGAGGCTCTGCACAAGCTGGAGGCTCAGGGATTTCTCAACCAGAACCACGGCGACGGAACCTATGTGAAATCCCTTACATCCCAGACAATTGATAAGGCTATGGAAGAGTTCATCAAGCGTGAGGACGCCATAGTCGACCTCATGGAAGTGCGCAAAATTCTTGAGACATGGGCTGCCAAAACCGCCGCTATGCGTGCCAGCGATGAAGAGATTCTGAATATGAAAGAGTATCTGGACGAAATGCGTTCGGCTCTGGATAAGGGAGAGGTGGGGCACATCCCCGATGCGAACTTCCATAACACTATATCATATGCCACTAACAACATACTGCTGATTCATATAATGAACACCATCTACCAGTGGGTGGAAAAGGTCAGCTATGAGGTACGGTCAAGGCTTTACACCGATAACGAGCGCTTCGAGAAGCTTTATCTTCAGCATCAGAAGATTTACGAGGGAATAAGCACCCGTGATCCTGAAGAAGCTTACAGAGCCATGCTTGAGCACATGGAGTATGTCGTTGATGAGGTTAATGAAATAGTCAGAACCAATAAATAGCCTGATACTTCCGCTCCGCTTTTGATTTCGCGGTATCTGCGCAAAACATAATTTTTATTTACTATTTTTCAGCATTTCCCCTTCTGTGTATGTTATTATCTGATAATGACGGATTATTCTTGTGAGAGGTATTTCATGGAAAACCGTGACAGAAGGCAGACAGTTCTTGTTGTTGATGATGTCCCCGAGAATATTGATATTCTCAGCAATATCCTAAAGCCTGAGTTTAAGGTTAAGGTAGCCATAAACGGGCGCAAAGCCATTGAAATCGCCGAGAAAGATATGCCGGATATAATCCTGCTTGATGTGATGATGCCTGAAATAAGCGGGTACGAGGTATGCCGCGCTCTTAAATCCAGCCTTGTCACCCGTTCAATCCCCGTTATTTTCATAACAGCAAAAGGTGATGTCGAAGACGAATCCATGGGCTTCAGCGCCGGCGGGGTGGATTATATCACAAAGCCGGTGAGCGCACCCATTGTTCTTGCCAGAGTGAAGACCCAGCTTGCCATGTATGACCACAGAAGAATGCTTGAGACTATGGTGCGTGAGCGCACAAAAGAACTGCATGAAACAAGGCTTGAGATAATAAGACGGCTCGGCTTCGCCGCCGAATATAAAGACAATGAAACCGGAATGCACGTTATCCGCATGAGCAGATACTGTCATCTTATCGCCAAAAAAATAGGCATGAAGGAGGCTGAGGCGGAACTTATTCTTTCCGCTTCTCCGATGCACGATGTGGGCAAAATAGGCATACCGGACAGCATTCTCCTTAAACCCGGTAAGCTTGACGACGACGAATGGCAGCTTATGAAGGAGCATCCACGGATCGGCTACAGGATCATAGGCGGGCATGATTCCGAGCTTCTTCAGACCGCCGCCACCGCAGCGCTGACTCACCACGAAAAATGGGACGGCAGCGGCTATCCTGAAGGACTCAAGGGGGAGAATATCCCCGTTATAGGCAGAATTACGGCGGTGGCGGACGTTTTTGACGCTCTTACAAGCGAAAGACCCTATAAATCAGCGTGGAGCATTGAAAAAGCCGCAGAATATATACGGAACGAGAGCGGGAGACATTTTGAACCCCGCTTGGCGGAGGCTTTTCTGAAATGCCTGCCGGATGTCATTAAGATCAGGGATAATTTCGGTGATTGAAAATGGGAAGCAGAAGGGTGTTGAGTTTTTTCAAAATATTTTTAGGCACGGCGGCGCTGTTTCTTATCCCTTTGACCGTTTCATATATCGCCGTTGAGTTCACAGAGAAAATATTCATATTCAAGAAACGTTCAGAAGTGCAGATCACTGCTTCCGAAATAGTCGATAATATCCATTCCCGCACTATATACAGCAGAAGCATGGGCGCGGCGAACATCCTCGGAATATTAAATTCATACGTTAAATCCATAGTTTTGGGCGACCTGCCGAATGACCATCCTTTGATCATGGATCTTCAGGAGGTTCTTCTCAAAGAGAGCAATGCGGAGGCGGTTTATCTTCTGAACAAACAGGGTATAGTGGTTTCCTATTCGGACATCTCCCCTATAACTCTCACAGGTCAGAATTTCAGCTTCCGCCCTTATTTTATTCAGGCGATGAAGGGCAAGCATAACATTTTTGCCGCACAGGGGATTTCATCAAAAACCAGAGGACTTTATATCGCTACCCCCGTTTACGCGGACAGAAGATCTGATTCGCAGATAATTGGCGTTATGGTTGTTAAGGATTCCATAAACAACCTTGAGGATTTTATAAGAAAATACGAAGATCCGGTTTTTATGGTGTCCCCTCAAGGAGTTATTTTCGCATCTAACAAGCCGGAGTATCTTTATAAGGTTGCCGGAAGTCTCAATCAGGAAAAAAAGAAGGTCCTTGCCTCTCTGCGGAGGTTCGGCGCCGCTTTTGATAAGGATGCGGAAGAACTTGGCGCTATTCTGGACGGCAAGGATATAACTCTGGACGGTGAAAAATATCTCGTTAAGACACATCCCATCGACTGGAATGACCTTGAGGGCACATGGAATATCGCGTATTTGGTTAAAATGGAAAATATTCTGCCCTCTGTTGTGCGGCATTCTGTTTTCTGGGTTGTCTTTTCAGTGCTTTTCATAGTTCAGGGAATGATTTATGTGGCTGTCGGAAACAGAAAGAAAAGAATGGAAGTTGAGGAGCAGAACCGGAAAATATTCAAAGCGGTGGAACAGAGCCCCGCATCCATAATCATTACCGATTCCGGCGGGGTGATTGAATATGTGAACCCGAAATTTACCGAGCTCACTGAATATACGTTTGAAGAGGTTCGTGGAAGCAAGCCGTCCATACTGAAATCAGGTAATACAGAAGATAATATATACAAAACACTGTGGGATACGATCCTCTCCGGCAGAGAGTGGCACGGGGAGTTTCTGAATAAAAAGAAATCAGGTGAGAAATACTGGGAGTCCGTCGTCATATCGCCCGTGAAAAATCATGCGGGAGAAATAACAAACTTTGTGGGCATAAAAGAGGATATAACCGATAAAAAACGGGTGATGAAGGAGCTGGAAGCCGCAAGGCTGACCGCCGAAAGCGCAACTGAGGCAAAATCGATGTTCCTTGCGAATATGAGCCACGAAATAAGAACGCCGCTGAACGCCATAATAGGTCTCAGTGATCTGGCTCTTAAGACAGATTTGAACCCCAAGCAGACGGACTACATAAAAAAGGTTAAAAACGCCGGAACCTCGCTCCTTGCCATTGTTAACGACATCCTTGATTTTTCCAAGGTTGAGGCTGGAAAAATTGAGCTTGAGAATATAGAGTTTGAGCTTGATTCGGTGCTTGAGAACATTGTCACCGCTGTATTTCAGAAGGCGGAGGAGAAAGGGCTTGAATTTCTCCTTCATGTGGGCTCCGATGTTCCGCCTGTGATCAAGGGCGATCCGCTCCGGCTGGGACAGGTGCTTATTAATCTGGTAAACAATGCCGTCAAGTTTACTGAGGACGGTGAGGTTGAGCTCAGCGTGAAGCTGATAAGAGAGTTCGACAACAAGGCTGAGATCTCCTTCTCCGTGCGTGATACGGGTGTGGGACTGATGGAGGAGCAAAGAAACAGGCTTTTTACCGCCTTTGCTCAGGCGGACGGTTCAACCACGAGGAAATACGGAGGAACGGGGCTTGGCTTAAGCATATCCAAAAAGCTCACCGAGCTTATGGGCGGTTCTATCAGAGTGGACAGCGAATACGGTAAAGGGAGTCTGTTTTCATTCAGCGCTTTATTTGAAATCGGCTCCCGTGCGGTTCCGTGGATGAGATACGGGCATGAAGACCTTAAAGAGGTAAAAGTGCTTGTCGTTGATGATAATTCTTCCGCCAGACAGATAATACGTGAGATTCTCGAAAACCTTGACTTTACGCCGGTGGAGGCCGAAAGCGCGGAAGAAGCCATTGAGCTTATAAAAAAACATGATCAGAGCGATCCTTACAAGGTTATTCTGATGGACTGGAAGATGCCCGGCATGAACGGGCTGGAGGCTGCGGGGATTATCCGGAGCGATCTCGGAATCAAAAACAAGCCTTATACAGTGATGGTGACGGCTTTCGGCAGAGAGCTCGACAGAAAAACCATAGAAAGCCACGGCGCGGACGGTTTTATCAACAAACCTGTGACAGCCTCCTCATTAATAGACGGTATATCCTCCGTGATTTTTAAATCCGGTTACGAGAAGGAGAAGAAAGCTGCCGAATCCGCTGAGAATTTCAGGGGGGTCAGCGTACTTGTGGTTGACGATAACGAAATCAACCGTCAGATAGCCGCAGAGCTTCTTGAAGACACAGGCGCATCTGTATTTCAGGCGTCAAACGGCAGAGAGGCGGTGAATTTTCTCAAGTCAGACGAAAGGTGCGATATTGTCTTTATGGATCTCCAGATGCCTGATATGGACGGTTACGAGGCAGTGAAAATTATCAGGGCTGATCAGCGTTTTGCGGAGCTTCCTGTGATAGCTATGACGGCGCATGCCCTTGATGAGGAGCGGAGAAAAACCCGTGACGCAGGCATGGACGGACATATAACGAAGCCGATTATTCCTGCGGAGCTCTACGGATGCCTGAAAAGCTTTTGTGTGACAGGCGAGTTCGGCGGCATATGCAGTGTTTCAGCGGGCAGCGCCCGTAAAGAGCCGGATATTCCGCCTGTTGAAGGAATAGACTTTAAAAAAGGGCTGCGTACAGTTGCGGGCAAAACCGAGCTTTATATGAGAATGCTTGAGAAGTTTGCCGTTTCAAGTGCGGAAACAGATAAAAAGCTCACGGCAGAGCTGGAAAGGGGCGACTTAAAAACGGCGGAGATGACCGCGCATACTGTCAAAGGCTTAGCCGGAAACATCGGTGCCGACAGACTTTATGAGATAGCCGGAAGGCTCGAAAGACTGATAGCGGACAACGGAGAGTTTTCAGCCGCCGCCGAAGAGTTTACCGGTGAGATGAGGAGACTGCTGACCGCTCTGAATGAGGCGCTCAAATCCTCTGCTCCGGTTAAGCAGCCGGAACCGGTTCCGGCTGTATCCAGAGAAGACTTTGAGAGAATTATGGAGAAAATGTGCAGCCTGCTTGAGGATGATGACAGCGAAACTGTTGACTATTTTATGAGCATCAGGGAGCAGGCATCAGCGTTTTTCACAGAACAGGAGTTCAAAAGGCTTCATAAAGCCGTAAACAGCTATGAGTTTGAGGAAGCTCTCAGAATACTCAGAAGCGAGCACGGTTAGACTGTTTTCAGCCAGTCCTCAATTTTCTGCCTTATCTCATCACGCACAGCGGCGGCAAAACTGAGTTTCTCTTCATCACTTCCCTGAAATGACGAAGGATCTCTGAATGCCCAGTGCATTTTATCACCCGAGCCGGGGAAAATAGGGCAGCGCTCTGCGGCTTCTTTGTCGCATACGGCTATAACATAATCGTATTTTCTTCCTTCTCTGAGATAGTCTGCGACTGCGTTTGTGCTGTTGCCGGATATATCTATGCCGACATCCGCCATGACTTTTACAACGAAGGGGTTAAGCCCGCCCGGTTCCAGTCCTGCGCTTTCCGCATGGAACCTGTCCGGAGCCATGCGGTTAAGAAAGGCTTCCGCCATCTGGCTTCTCGCGCTGTTGTGAATGCAGATAAAAAGAACCCTTTTTTTCATATCAGCATCCGCACCCGCCGCACCCGCATCCGCCTGAGCTTTCGCCGTCGCCGAAGTCATATTCCTCGTCTGTTATCATTTCCTTTATTATATCCACAGTGGGGAGCGGCTTGCCTTCATGCACCACAACTTCGTCTATCACGACACCGGGGGTTGCCATTATATATTTCGATATTTCCGTCGTATCCTTAATGTATTCCACTGTAATATCAGTGCGTTCAAGCTCTTCAACAGCTTTGAGCACGTTTTCATGAACAGTCTGGCAGTTGCGGCATCCGGGTCCGAGAACTTTTATAATCATATGTCACCTCTTAAAATTTTCCGTATATCATACCTGCGGCCGTGGACATGGCTATCACCAGCAGAACATACACCGCAGTTTTTTTTGTTCCTATAACACTCCTGATAACCAGCATGCTGGGTAGGCTTAGGGCTGGACCCGCAAGCAGCAGGGCAAGAGCGGGACCTTTTCCCATCCCGGCGCCTATGAGCCCCTGAAGAATAGGTATCTCCGTCAGGGTGGCAAAATACATGAACGCACCTATCACAGAGGCTGTAAGGACTGCCCTGAGACTGTTTCCGCCTACCAGACTTTCTATGAGTGAAGAGTTAAGCACACCCTCATGCCCGGGTCTGCCGAGAAGGAAGCCTGCTGCCAGAACTCCGATGAACAGCAGGGGAATTATCATTTTTGAGTAAGACCACGTTTCTTCCATCCATGTTCTGCGTTCGGAGCCGTCCATAATAGTAAACGCGAGAACCGCTGTTGCTATGAGGCTCAGTCCTGCCAGATACCATTTCAAAGAGTATATCAAAGAAAAAATAATCCCGCTTTCGGAATCCGGCTTTGCCCATGTGGCAAACACCAGCCCGACGCTCATCACTGCAAAAAAGAGAACAGTCATGCCTGCGGAACGGGGTGAGCGGGCAGCCTGAGCCCGTTTTGGAGAGCTCTGCGTTTTTGCCTTATCCCTGAATATAAGCGCCATAATAAGCCCTATTGTCACCGCGAACACCACGGAACCGAGAGCACGTGCTATCCCCATTTCAGCGCCGAGAACTCTGGCGGTGAGGACAATAGCAAGTATGTTTATGGCAGGACCCGAGTAAGCGAAAGCAATCGCCGGACCTATTCCCGCACCTCTTGAATATATCCCCGCGAATAGGGGCAGAACTGTGCAGGAGCAGACAGCGAGTATACTTCCGGAAACGGAGGCAACCCCGTACGCCGTGACTCTTTTCGCTTTCGCACCGAAATACTTGACCACAGACGCCTGTGAGATCATAATACTCATAGCTCCGGCTATGAAAAGAGCGGGGATAAGGCAGGTGAGGGTATGCTCCCTCACATAGTCCTGAAGCAGATAAAAGGACTCCAGTATAGCACCCGAAACCTTCGGTGATGAAAACGGAACAAAGTAGATGAACCCGAACAGGGCTGCCAATGTAAGGAATATATTTCTTTCTTTCATTTGTTTCCTCTGAAAGAATTAGTATATTTTTTTAACACTGGAGTCAATATATTTTTATGGATATAAAAATGAAAAATGCGGAATCAAGAGTAAAAATACTTAAGGCATTAGCGGACGAAAGCAGACTTAAAATACTGATGCTGCTTCAAATACGCCCTCTATGCGTTTGCGAGATAAATTATATGATGGAGATAGCGCTCTCGACTATCTCCGCACATCTCAAGGTGCTGAAAAAAGCCGGGCTCATTAATGACTGCAAAGAGGGGCGCTGGATAACTTACAGTCTCACCGAAGATGAGTATTCTTTGCGGCTTCTGACATTGTGCTCAGAAGGAATAGACTTCTCAGCCGAGAAGAAAAAGCTCGCAGGGGCAGACAGGATAATGTGCGCCGAAAAGCTTTATGAATAAGCCTTAAACAGGTATTTCTGATACAGATAATCAGTTTTTTATGTGAATTTTCACATTTTTTGTTGCGCTATCCTCCCTTTTTCATATCTTGTATTCCAGAGTTTCATTGTTAGCAGATGTTTATTCGTATACAGGAGGTTCGTTTTTGAACGTGTATTCTCCTCTTAAATGTGTGGACGAGCAGGCGCTCAGGTTTGTAAAAAATATCGATCTTGTTTTGTCCAAGAGGGTTCAGCGTGACATTTTCAGCTCTGAAAGCAAATGGCACAGGGCAGAAATGAAGTTCAGCCAAATTATGGACGTCAAGCTTGATGTTATCTCCATAGCCGACAACTGCGTGGAATGGGCGGAAAAGCTGGAAAAAGAATTTTACGGCTGGCTTGCCGACTGCAACAGAGATCTTACACGGTGGGATGAACCCGTGCGGAAGGCTCTTTCGTTCGATAAGCCCAGCGAAGGCGTCTTCACTTATTACAACGCGTCCATATCATACATGAAAAGCCTTGTGACCTTCTGTAAGTCTGAAATGCTGGTGACTCTGGATGATGATGACAGAAAATATCTCAAAGAGCTTATCAATACAGCCTCCGGACTTAAAAAAACAATCAGCGGCATATACAACTACAGCTATGAGGTAATCACTGTAAATTCAGATCTCGTTGAAGGAACCAAAGAAGCCCTTCAGGAGCTATACAGAGGAGTGGAGCGTCTGCTCCGTGTCTGCGCGGAAGCAATAAGCACAGGCTACTCAATGAGAAGGAAGTACAATAACAGAAAGTTTGCCAGCGACTACAACTCTGATTATATTTACGCCTCCGGCGGAAGAATAATAGAAACCGCCAATCTTGTATGGATGTTCCGCTTCATCTTCTGGTACGGTCACAAAAAAAAGCCCGATGAATATCCGATCAACCATATTCTGGCTCTGGAAAATAAAGATGTTATTGAGTTCCGCAGGAATGTGAACACAGTGATGCGCAGGATAATGGGCGAGCGCCATCCTCTTTACATGCGTTTCAACACTCTCATGTCCTCGGTTATTCAGGGAATGGGACTTAAAAAACTGGACGACAGCCAGCTTGAGTATCTGGAAAATACCTTCTTCGACATGTGGGCTATCGCCGCCGCCAGAACTATCCTTTCGGAAAAGGAGAAGGAATCGTAAATTTTTGTAAAACGGTTGTGCATATTACCTTCACAGGATATAGTATTACATATACACAATAACCCTGAGGAATGATTTATGGACAGCCGCAGAAGCACTGAAGAAAAGTCCGTTTCCGCATATAGAGGCGGATACTCTTACACTCCTAAAAACTTTTTAAACGATGAGCAGCGCTTTTCAGAGCGCATTTTTCTTGTGATTGATGCTCTCAGCGGGCAGGTTCTTGATGCCAGCGCAGCAGCCTTGCGTTTTTACGGCTACTCTTTTGAACGCATCACATCAATGAAGATAACAGAAATAAACACTCTTCCCTATTTTGTTGTGATGAAAAAAAGGCTGGACGCCGCCAGAAAACCGAAAAGCAATTTCATATTCCCCCACAGGCTCGCTGACGGAAGAGTTAAGGATGTGGAGGTCATTTCGAGCGTGCTGATCATGGAAGGGAGAAAATGCCTCCTGTCCGAGATTAAGGATATTACGGAAAATAATCTCGCAACGGGCTGAGTCTACTGCTCTGACAGGTGCCTGTAGATAGTCTGTCTGTTTATGCCTAAAAGCTGCGCCGCTTTTGAGATGTTTCCCTCAGCCTCGTCCAGCGCCATCTGTATGAGGTGGTCGCTGAGCTCTTTTACTGTCGGGAACGCTCCCCTGTAGGCTATTTCCAGCCTGTCGGCAAGTCCGGTGATTTCATTCTGAATTTCAAGCTTCAGCCCCTTCCGCCTGAAATAATCCGCAACAATCTTCTCATCTATTATTTCCGGATGAGTTTCCGCAACCATATCATACATTATGCCTTCAAGCTCTCTCACGTTGCCCGGATAATCATAGCCGGACATAAGCATAAGCGCCGGCGCCGTGATAGAGGGCTTGGGTATACTGTATCTTTCAGCGATTTCCGCAAGAAGATGCTCCGTAACGGGAAATATGTCCTCTTTGCGCTCTCTGAGCGGCGGAATTATTATATTATGGAACATAAGCCTGTAGTACAGATCCTTGCGGAATTCCCCTGTTTCACTCATGGCTTTCAGGTCTCTGTTTGTGGCGGCTACTATTTTTGTATTCACCTGACGCACATTATCCGACCCGAGAGGGTAGTATGAGTTATCCTGAAGGAGCCTCAGCAGCTTAACCTGAGAGCTTTGTTCCAAATCGCCTATCTCATCAAGGAAAAGCACTCCGTTTTCAGCGGATTTTACAAGCCCTTCCCTCATTCCGTCCGCTCCGGTGAAGGCTCCTTTTACATGCCCGAACAGGGTATCCGAGAACACGGTATCATCCAAGCCGGAGACATTTACTTTCACCATGCGCCCCTTCATGCCGGACATATCGTATATAAGCTCGGCTATGAGCTCCTTGCCGACCCCGGTTTCCCCTGTGATGAGAACAGGAGTGGGAGTAGGGGCTATATTTTTCATATAGCTGAAAATTCTCGCCATACGTGAACTGTTGGTTACAAATTTCTGTGATATTGCGCTGTCGTCCGCCGGATCAAAAAACTCTTCCTTAAGCTTGTCCAGTTCCTTCATGGTGAAATAGTGCTTCACAGCCTTTGAAACAGCGGCTATCAGCCTGTTTTTGCCGGACGCCTTCGTAACATAATCAAAAGCTCCCTGACGCACGGCGGAGACAACTGTTTCGGAGTCCTCTGCGGCGGTAACTATAACAACGGGAATTTCCGGAAATCTGAAATTGATGTCCGTAAGGAGTTCCAGTCCGTTTATGTGCGGCATGTTCAGATCGAGAAGGATAAGGCAAAAGCCTCCCTCAGACAGAGTGCTGAGCACAGTGCGGCTGTCATTGACGCAGACAGGCTTCTGGGTGAAGTTTTTCTCTATAATACGCGCGGTATATTCAAGGTGTGACAGGTCATCATCGACCAACATTATTCTGTAAATATCCATAATGCTTTATTTTATTGGTTTTTTTTTACGATTGCAAGTGAAGCATTTTGAGCGTGTTTCAAAATGTGTCACATATTTTTAATAAAAGAAGACGTTATGTATTGTTTTAAGGCGTTTCAGATTAGCAGGTTAATTTTTTTCTTCATCAATTCTATACGGCTATCCGGATCATAATAATAAAAATGTCTTTATTCATAATTACTTCGCTTTTCAATAAATTTTTCTAACAAACAAAAAACACAGATTGGCATGTCTATTGCACTATAAGCTTACAGATACAAAAAGTGCATCATTATTTAACGAGGTGGTTTATGGTCGCCGAAACAAGATTTGAAAACATCAGCCTGCTTTACTTTTGCGAAGGTGAATATATTTCTGAGGAATTTATCCTCTCGATAAAAAACCGGATAAAAAGACTTACCATCGGAAGGAACCTCAGTGATATGTCGTCCATACTGGATAACATAGATGTGGATGTTCTGCTTCTGGACATAGACCCGGGCAGGATTCCGGCGGAAGTGCTGAACGCTTTTCTGATTAAAATGAAGAGCAAAAAGGAAGATCTCTCGGTGATAATCGTAACGAAGCCGAGCGAGTTTGCGGATAATCTGACAGAAGCTGATTTTGTTGTCAGCAGGGATATAAATCCCGAGCAGTTGAAAAGGCTTGTGGAGCTCTGCTGACACATCTGACGGACGGAGCTGCTTTCGGGCAGTTTGAGACTTCGTCCATCATATACATCTGAAGGGCAGGGCTGTCGGGGCTTGTCTCCGGCATTTGGAGCCCTGCCCGCTTAAATCTGACAGGCAGGACTATTTCAGTTCCACTGAGATAGACGTGTGATTCCTGCCTTTATATCTGAACATGCGGTAGGCACGGCACATGGCTCCGATAAGCCTGAGTCCTTTGCCTGAAGGGGCATAAAGATCATCATCGGAGCTATAATGGAAGGGATGCCTGAGCACTTTGTGATCGGGCATCCACTCCATACCGCTGTCGGTGAAATGCAGCTCTATGCTGTCATCGTGTATATCAATATCAAGAGTAATCTCTTCCGTCTCCCCGCAGGGCTTTCCGTGTCTGACCACATTAACAAGAAACTCATGAGCAATACAGCGCACCTTCAGCGCCGGAGAACTGTCAACTCCGGCTTCGGTCAGAACAGTCTCAAGCTTTTCACATTCATCCGCAATCACCGAAAGATCCGGTCTGAAGGAAAGATTTATTGTATTTTTCATAATAATGCCTGCGGCAGTTGTTATTTTTCAGCGAAAAGGTTATTGTTTAGTGCTAAAGTTATTATCGCTGTATTACGATTGAATATTAATCTTATTTTAGTTTTATGTCTTCTTTGTTTTCAGGAGGTTGCCCGTGAGTCTCAGAAAAGTCCTTGTGTTTATCCTTTCAGCTTTGTCGTTAACGCTTGCTGCATGCAGCGGCGGAAGCAGCGGAGGCGGAGGAAATGACGGAACAGTCAGGCTGGAGAATATAGTTATCAGCCCTCCTTCCGCCAGTATAATAATCGGACGCACGGCGCAGCTTGAGGCTGTTGCTCTTTACTCGGATGATACGAGTGCGGATATAACCACAAGCATAGACACCGACTGGAGTTCATCCGACAATGCCATTGCCACAGTCAGCAATACGGGGCTTGTCACGGGAATTGCAAGCGGAACAGTCACTGTTACTGCTGAATACAAAAATGTCACAAAATCAGCAACTGTTCTCGTGGGGGACGGTGAAATCCTCATAGGCGTATCAGTAACTCCCACTAAACCGACTCTTTCTCTCGGCTCCTCCACCCAGCTTACCGCAACCGGAGTCTATCATAATACCGCCCTCGGCAAGCTGACCAAGGACATAACCGAAACAGCAGTATGGGTAAGCTCTGCCTCCTCTGTCGCCGGTGTTAACAACAACAGCGGAGATAAGGGCTTTGTTCTGTCAGCATCTGCCGGAACAGCAAACGTTACAGCCTCTCTCGGCGGTTTTGAAGGCACGGCAGTCATAACCGTGAGCAATGCGACACTGCAAAGAGTCGAGATCGAGCCCGATGAACCCGTTAACGCCGCAGGCGCAACCAGACAGATGATTCTTGTGGGCTATTATTCTGACGGCACCACAAGAGATGTAACATCCGAAGCTACATGGGTTTCCCAAAGTACGTCAGTAGCAACAGTGAGCAACGCATCCGGCTCAAAAGGGCTTGTAAACACGCTTACTGTGGGAACATCCGTAATTGTTGCCGCAGTGGGCTCAATCACTGATACCACAACAATTCACGTTGAACCGATCAGCGTTACCTCCATAGACATAACCCCCGCAGTAGTGAGCCTCGCCTCAGGAACAACTGTTCAGCTTACAGCTACAGGCACATATTCCGACGGCAGTACGCAGGACATAACAGCGGATGCTGTGTGGACAACATCAAACGGCGCAAGGGCTGCGGTTTCAGGCGGTCTTGTGACCGGCGTATCCGTCGGTACGGCTAATATAACAGCCGCAGTGGGCTCTGTGTCACGTTCCGCAGCAGTAACAGTGACAGCCGCCGCTCTTTCATCCATAGAGATAACCCCGCCTGTGGCTTCAATAGCGAACGGCTTTGATCAACAGTTTACGGCAACAGGAATATACACAGACGGAAGCACGGCGGACATAACAGAAACCGCGGTTTGGGATTCATCAAACGGCGCAGTTGCTACCGTGAGCAACACTGCGGGCACAAAAGGGCTTGCCTCGTCTCTCTCTGCGGGTTCAACACAGATAACCGCCTCAGTGGGCATGATAAGCAGCGGGGCATCTACCCTCACTGTGACACCTGCCACTGTGCAGTCTATCCAGATAACTCCCGAAGCTCCGTCCGTACCCAATGGGCTTACTCAGCAGTTTACGGCGACAGCCACATATTCCAATAACACCACAATGGATGTGACAGCCCTTGTAACATGGTCGGTGGGCAACCCCGTTGCCTCTATAAGCAACGCTGCGGGAACCAAGGGCATGGCATATACTATTGCGCAGGGTACAACGGTTATCACAGCAGCTCTGGGCGGATTGAGCGATACAACAAACTTTACGGTAACTCCCGCCGTGCTGAATACGGTTCAGGTTACTCCTCTTACGGTCAGTATGTCCAAGGGCAGCACTCAGCAGTTCACCGCAACAGGCATATACTCCGATAATACGAATGTTAATATAACCTCGGCAGTTACATGGGCATCCACAAATGCGGCTGCTGCCTCAGTAAGCAACGCAGCAGGCACAAACGGTCTTGTAACTGCTGTCAACACCGGAACGGCAACAGTCTCAGCGACTCTTGACAGTGTGACGGGAACATCCGCTGTTACAGTCACAGCGGTTTCTCTGACCCACATATCCGTTACCCCTGCCTCTTCAAATGTAGCCCTAGGCGCCACGCAGCAGTTGACGGCAATAGGCATATATTCGGATTTCTCAACTCAGGATATTACAGAGCTTGTCACATGGAGCTCATCAGACGCATCTACAGCCGCTGTCAGCAATGCGGCAGGAAGCAAAGGGCTTGTGACAGGTCTTGCCGAAGGAATGATAAATATCACTGCATCGCTAAGCGGTGCAACAGGCACGGCAGGAGTTACCGTCAACCCTGCGGCGCTTACTTCCATAGTCCTCAACCCGATAATGGTGAACAGCCTCCCCGTGGGCAGCACAAGGCAGTTCCTCGCAACAGGCTATTATTCTGACGGTTCATCCATGGATGTGACTACTATTGCCGCATGGAGCTCAAGCTCAACAGCCAGAGCGACAGTGAGCAACGCCGCGGGCAGCAAAGGGCTTGTAACCGCAATATCCGCAGGTACGACAAACATAACCGCCGCAATTGGCACGGTGACATCCGCCAACGCTCCCGTTACCGTCACCACAGCGGCACTGGTGGCGATAAATATCACGCCTGCGGCTCCGTCAGCCTATGAGGGCACGACTGTTCAGTTCACCGCTACAGGCGTATATACAGACGGTACAAGTACGGATATAACCACGGCAGTTACTTGGATTTCCGATAACCCCGCCGTTGCCTCAATCAGCAACGCTGCCGGAACAAAAGGGCTTGCGACCGCTATAGCCAATAACGCGACACCTGTTACTATAATCGCTTATCTCTCCGGCGCTGCGGGCTCAACGACACTCAAGGTGGACGCGGCAACGCTGACATCAATTGCAATAACTCCTGCGGGCGCTTCCGTGGCTATGGGCAACAGTCAGCAGTTCACCGCCACAGGAACATATTCCACAGGCTTCACTGCGGATATTACCGAACAGGTGACATGGACACTCGGTGACTACTCCATAGCTTCCATAAGCAACACAGCAGGCTCCAGAGGGTTTGCTGTGTCCGTGGCGCAGGGTTCGACGACTGTCACAGCCATACTCGGCAGCGTGACATCTCCGTCTGTGACACTGACTGTCAATCCGGCTACGCTCACAAGCATAACCGTTACCCCTGCTCCTTTCTCGGTTGTGGTGGGTGAAACAGTCCAGCTCACAGCAATAGGACATTATTCCAACGGAAGCACGGCTATAGTAACCGATACGGCGAACTGGGTATCCCTCATGACATCCCGTGCCACTGTCGGCAATGCGGCAGGGGTTAATAAAGGCTTGGTTACCGGCGTTGTCGCGGGCTCCACTTCAATCACTGCTTCTATCGGCGCTGTAAGCGGTTCCGCTAACGTTACTGTGACAGGCTACGCTATTACGTCAATATCCCTTACTCCGGATCCAGCGACCATCGCCAACGGTGCTACTCAGCAGTATACGGCTATTGCCACATACACAAACGGTTCCACCGAGGACATAACAAGCGCGGCAGGTACGACTTGGTCAAGCAATGATACTGGTATCGCTGCGGTAAACGCAACAGGGCTGGCAACAGGCGATGCGGTAAATGACGGAACAGTCACCATAACTGTTAATAAAGCAGGAGTGTCACAGACTGCCTCACTGACGGTTAATTAGAAAGAACTCAGGGCAGGGGGCTTTGAATCCCCTGCCTCAAACCTGATAATAAGCAATGACATTTTGCTCAGAATGACGGAGTTTTTGATCAGCGGGGAAGGATAATGGTGAACACTGCGCCGCTGTCTTCGTTGCGGGCGGTTATCTGTCCGTTCATGTTGGTTTCAACCACTGTGCGGCACATATAAAGCCCCACGCCTGAACCTTTTCCCTGCTCCTTGGTGGTGAAGTAGGGATCGAAAATATCAGACATTATGTCCTCAGGTATGCCGCCGCCGTTATCTTTTATCTCAATGAACACATTTTCCCTGTCGCAGCTTACGGATGTTTCAACTGTGCCCGTTCTGGGCGCTCTGCCTGTTTTCCTGTTTTCGATTACAGCTTCCACTGCATTGTGGTAAATGTTCAGCAGAACCTGCTTAAATTCTGTGGGGAAACCGTCTGTTTCAAAGTCGGTTGTTATACTGTCTCCGGTCTTTATGTAGCCGGGCAGAGGTAATGGTTCTGTGCCGTTAATCCTGATCGTAAGCTCAATATTGGCGTACTCCGCCTTGGCGGTTATCATGCCGAGGCTTTCAATCACAAGCTCCGCAGCATTAAAACGGACTTTCGCTTCGTGTGTGGCATAGAAGTTTCTGAAATCGTCAATGGTTTTGGAGAGATAAACAATCAGGTGCATGCAGGTTTCCGTCATACTCCTGACATACTCCATATTCATTTCGCCGTTTTCAAAAGAATCCTCAAAATCCTGAATATAAAGCCCCAGAGCATTTATCGGCTGACGCCATTGGTGGGCAATGGCGTTTATCATCTGTCCCATTGCGGTAAACTTGGACTGTTCAAAGAGAAGATGCTCGTTCTTCCTGCGTTTTTCCGTCTCGCCTTTAACAGCCTGTTCAAGGTTGCGGTTCAGCTCCTCAAGCTGAGCGGTCTTAGCTGTGAGCTCTTTTTCCAGCTTTTTGGAGGATGTTTTGTTTTCAACAATTCCGAGTATGGTTTCCACATCCCCGTTTTCGTCAAACAAAGGGATTCCCGTGACAGAGAGAATCAGATTTCCTTTATTGGTATGCACTTCCAGCTCCTTTGTGATCACGAAGCTTTTCATCACCTCGGCATCTTTGTCTGTTGTGCGGAAAACAGGCAGCCGGGGAAATTCCTCTCTCAGCTCCTCTTCGGTTCTGCCGAGAGCTTCGGAAGAAGGTATGCCGAACATCGATGCCATAGCCTCATTCCAGATGGAGAATTTATGGCTGTTTTTTATGTTTTTCGTGTAAATTCCGATCGGAATGCTGTCTGTTATTCTTTTAAAGAAAGCTGCGCGGGCTTCTCCTGTTTTGCTTTCTTCAAATATTGATGTGAGGGATGAGCGCATGAAATCTGTGAGCATGCGGAGAGATTCATCGGAGGATGAGCAGAATGCCGGATTCTTTGTTTCAAATGTTTTGCGGACAGATGCTTCAAATTTTTTTATACTGAGTGATGTTTTTTTGTTTAGCCATACTGCGGCAAAAGCGGCGCAAATACATATTACTATGAATATTATTAATAATTGAATGAGACCTTCATAACCGGATAAAGACGGAGGGGAGAAACCTGCAAAGCCTGTTTTGACCGCCAGCAGCGCAGCAGCGCCGCCGATAACAGCGGAGAGAAAGCACAAAAATGTAACAGTTGTAATGCTTATGAAAATATTTCTCATTATTAGTAATTCCTTACAGAAGTATATTTTAAAAAGACGGCATAATCAATGAGGATAATAGAAGATTTTTGATGTATTACGCCGCACGATGATATGATATAGATAAGGCTATGGAAAAACTTATAGGTCATCTGCATAAGGGTCAGTTCGCCGCATCCCTTAACTATGAAAGAGTTATATTCTCAAGAGATGCGGAGTTTGAAGACCTGAACATCATAGAATCAGACATAATCAGAAACGCCGTTCGGGATATGGGGATAGAAAAGCTGTACACCCATCAGGCGGAAAGCTACCGCCATGTTAAAACGGGCAGGGATATTATAGTCACCACTCCCACAGCCAGCGGGAAGACACTCTGCTACAATTTGCCTGTTATAGAGGATATTTACCACAACCGCAGCGTGCGTGCGCTGTATCTTTTCCCCTTGAAGGCTCTGGGGCATGATCAGCAGAGGAGCCTTGAAAATTTCATCAGCGAAATACCCCTCGGCGGCGGTATAAAGACAGCAGTCATAGACGGCGATACCGACAAGAAGCTCCGCCGTAAAATATTAAAGGATCAGCCGAATATAGTAATCAGCAATCCGGATATTATGCACTACTCCATGCTCGCCAAAAGAGAAGAGTGGGACAGCTTCCTCAGCGGGCTGAAATACCTTGTGGTGGATGAGCTCCACACATACAGAGGCGTTTTCGGCAGCCATGTTTATAATCTCTTCGCCCGTTTTCAGCGGCTTTACCCTAATGTCCGCATTATTTCCTGCTCCGCCACAATAGGTTCCCCCGCCGAGTTTGCCTCCCAGCTTTTCGGGCGGGAGTTTGTGCATGTGTCAAAAAGCGGCGCGCCGTCCGGCAGAAAACATTTTCTGATGTTCAACCCCGACATTCCCGCCGCGGCGCTTGCGAATTACCTTCTGAAGGTGAATATCGAGGCAGGTGTTAAGACAATCTGCTTCACCAAATCCCGCAAGCAGACGGAAACCATATTCGCCAGAGCTATTTCAAGCGATCCGACATATGCCTCCGCCCTCAGCTCATACAGGGCGGGTTTTCTGCCGGAGGAAAGGCGGGAGATAGAAAGAAAGTTCTCGGAAGGCAAGCTCAAGGCGGTTATATCCACATCCGCCTTTGAACTGGGGCTTGATATAGGCGGAGTGGACTCCACGATTCTCGTGGGCTACCCGGGCTCAATGATGAGCCTTTGGCAGAGAGCGGGGCGCAGCGGCAGAGGCGTAAAAGACAGTCTTATCATTCTCATAGCAGGGAATGACGCTCTGGATCAGTACTATGTGCGCAAGCCGGAGCTTCTTTTCAGCGGAAAGTTCGAGGAACTCGCCGTGGACAGGGACAATACGGAGATAAACGAGGGACATATCATCTGCGCCGCTTATGAAAAGCCTGTCGCAAGGGATGAGGCTTACTACAAAGACAACGCGGCTCTGATAGAGAAACTTTCAGGCGAGGGGCGGCTTTTTGAGGAGGCGGGCGGCGGAAGGCTGTTCGCTTTGGGCAGGTACCCTTACGGCGACATAGATCTCCGCATGGCGGGGGAAAGCTACACCTTGAACTGCTCTAAGATTATGATAGCCACCAACTCCGGCAGACGTGTTTATACGGAAAATTTCAAGGGCGCTGTCTACCTGCACAGGGGCAGCCAGTTCATAGTAACCGATACGGACAGACAGAAACGGGAGATAGAGCTCCAGCCCTTTAACGGCAACTATTTCACCGTGCCTCTCACAGAGAAGCAGACCTCCGTTCTCCATGAGAGAGAAAGACGAACCGACGGCAACATGCGTGCCTGTTTCAGCGATCTGCGGGTTACGGAAAGGCTCACGGGCTATTCCAAAATATCAGCCCGCACAGGGGAAAAACTTCAGGATATTGATCTTGAGGAAGATCCGGTTATGTTTGAAACAAAGGGGATGTATTTCCTCATTCCTCCGGTATTCAGACAGGAGATCGAGGCGCAGGGGATGAACTACATGGGTGCTATACACGCCTTTGAACACGCAGTCATTGCCATGCTCCCAACTGTTGTCCTGAGCTCAAGAGATGATGTCGGCGGCATATCGTACCCTTACCACCCTCAGCTTGAAAGCTCGGCGGTGTTCGTTTATGACGGCTATCCGGGCGGCGTGGGGATAGTGAAAAGAGCGTTCGGCAGAATACGTGAGCTGCTGGAAACCACCCTGAATCAGGTGAAGTTCTGCGGCTGCGAGGACGGCTGTCCGGCGTGTATATACTCGCCAAAATGCGGCAGCGGCAACTACCCGCTGGATAAACAGGGGGCGGTCTATCTGATAAAGCGTTTGCTGGAAGCGGATCTGAAAGAGGAAGAGGAGGAAAAACCCGTGATAAAATGCGAAAACAGCGGCGAAGTGCTGGTTTATGACATAGAAACAAAATACTCCGCGGAAGATGTGGGCGGATGGAATAACAGCCACAAAATGGGTGTGTCCGTTGCTGTGGTGTATTCCATGAACACCGGCGCATTCACCGCATACCGTGAGGAAAAAATAAACGAACTTACCGAAAGGCTCGCCTCCGCACGGATGATTGTCGGCTTCAACAACATAGGCTTTGACAACAAGGTGCTCTCCGGCTACGGAATGCCCGCATTCAGAGGAACTTTCGTGTTTGATATGCTGGCGGATGTCCGCAGCCTCACCGGACAGAGGTTTTCCCTTGAAAAGCTTGCCACGGCAACGCTGAACACGGGTAAATCCGCAGACGGACTCATGGCGCTTCAATGGTATAAGGAAGGGCGGTTCGACCTGATAGAGGAGTACTGCATAAAGGATGTGGAGGTCACCAAGGATCTTTTCCTCTTCGGGGTAAACAACGGTTTTATCCATGCTCCTGTCAAGGACGGAAGCATGATTCGCATCCCTGTGAAATGGAAGGAAATACTCGCGTCCTATCTGTGAATACGTATTTTAAAACAATAATCACAGTTCAGTGAATTTACCTGTATTTTCAGACCTTCCCCGTCTTGACTTGGTATGTTTAATAAAGTATCATTGCACACTTATTTTAAGATAAATAAGTAAAACGTTCGTTTTTTGGTTATCTTTTCGGAGGTATTTGATGGGAAAGAAAATTAATGTGGGCATCATCGGTTACGGAACCGTGGGCAAAGGCACTCTTGAAACTTTAAAGCATAATGTTAAAAGCACAGCCGTTAAAACCGGTCTGGACATTAACGTTAAAGCTGTTGCCGATCTCCGCATTAATGACTACACGAACGATACGCTCCTTCAAACGGTTCCGGTACGAACGACAGACGCAATGGAAATTATCAACGACCCTGAAATAGACATTGTAGTTGAACTTATAGGCGGGTACGAAACCGCCAAGCGCTTCATACTCGCCGCCGTGGCAGGCGGCAAGCATGTTGTTACCGCAAACAAGGCTCTGCTTGCCGTTTACGGAGCGGAGATCTTCAAGGCCGCCGAAAGCAAGGGCGTTACAATAGGCTTTGAGGCGAGTGTCGGCGGCGGTATTCCCATAGTAAATGTGCTTAAGGAAGATTTGGCTGCGAACCGGATACTTGAGATAACAGGTATCATAAACGGCACGGCGAACTACATTCTTACCAAAATGGAAGACGAGGGCAAAGAGTTTGCTGATGTGCTGAAAGAAGCGCAGGCGCTCGGCTACGCCGAGGCTGACCCCACTTTTGATGTGGAAGGGCACGACAGCGCACATAAAATAGCTATTCTTGCCTCCATCGGCTTCGCTACGCTTGTTCCGTTTGAGAAGGTTTTCGTGGAAGGCATAACAAGCATCAAACAGGTGGATATAGATTTTGCCAGAAAGCTCGGATGCAGAATAAAACTCCTTGCGATAGCGAAAAGGCACGATGATGATATAGAAGTACGGGTTCACCCTACGATGATCCCCGTGACAGACCTCATGGCGCAGGTCAGCGGCGTTTTCAACGCAATAAGCGTTAAAGGAAACAAAGTGGGGGACACCTTCCACTACGGCAGAGGCGCAGGCGGAGAAGCTACTTCAAGCGCTGTAGCCGGCGATATTATAGGTATAGCCCGTGATATTATGTCCGGTGCGGAGCGCAGGGTTCCCGTTCTGGGCTTCACCAAAGAGCTTACTTATTACTATCCTGTCAGGGATATTAAGGAAATACAGTCCAGCTTCTACCTCCGTTTTCTTGCGGTGGATGAGCCCGGCTCACTGAGCAAAATAGCCAGTGTGCTCGCCAAATACGGCATAAGCATATATCAGGCTATCCAGAGCAGTAAGCAGAGCAGCGGTGAAACCGTTCCGCTTGTATTCATGACTCATCTGACAGAAGGGAGCAAGGTTATGCACGCGGTCAACGAGATTAACAGCCTCAGTGTTGTGCGTGACAAAACAGTGGTAATCAGGGTTGAAGGTCTGGAGGACTGAACAGAGCGCCATCCTGAACCCGGTGAATGATCTCTGCGGGAATTGCTTCGCTGACGCTCGCAATGACGGTATTGCGCTGCTGCGCGGAACGGCTGTTCCCCGACCGGATGAATATTTTTTTATAAGGCAGGTTTAAAATGAAATATCTTGTTCTGTTATGCGACGGAATGAGCGACCATAAAATCGCGGAACTCGGTGACAAAACCGTGATGCAGTACGCTGACACATCAAACTTTGACTTTATGGCAAAGGGCGGTGCCTGCGGCTTCATACGCACTGCGCACGGCGGGCTTTATCCGGGCAGCGATATATGCAACCTCTCCGTTATGGGGTACGACCCTTTTAAATACTACACAGGCAGAAGCCCTCTTGAGGCCGGAGCAATGGGGATCACCCTCGGCGAGAAGGATATGGCTTTCCGCTGCAATCTCGTTTCCTTGACCGATGACGGTCTTGTGATGGACGATTTCAGCGCACACCACATCTCAGGCGATACGGCAAAATCCGCTGTTGCTGCCCTTAATGAACTTTTCAGGGATGACAGCGTGGAGTTCTACTCCGGCGTGGGATACCGCAACATCATGATCATCCGTGACGCGGACTTTGAGCTCAAAACCACACCTCCTCACGACATTATGGGGCAGGAGATAAAAAAATATCTTCCGACGGGCAAAGGTTCTGATAAAATTAATGCTATACTCACTAAGGCATCGGAAGTTTTTAAAGAAAACACTTACGACCGTGCCAACGCCATCTGGCTCTGGGGTGAGGGCGGCAGACCGATGCTTCCGCTGTTTAAGGATATGTACGGGCTGAAAGGCTCCGTAATTGCCGCTGTTGACCTTATCAAAGGCATAGGTACATTTGCGGGCATGAATATAATAAACGTTCCCGGCGCAACAGGCTTCATAGACACCAACTTTGAAGGCAAGGCGGAATACGCCGTGAAAGCCTTTAACGAGTGCGACTATGTTTTTCTCCATGTGGAAGCCCCCGATGAGGCGGGACACATGGGCAGCATAGAGGAGAAAGTGCGTGCCGTGGAGAATATAAACAGCAGAATGCTCCCCATCCTGCTGGACGGACTTCGTTCCTTCGGTGACTACCGGATTCTGGTTACACCCGATCACCCGACGCCCGTTAAGATCCGTACCCACGTCAATGAGCCCGTACCGGCGATTATATACGGTTCCGGCGTGGAAGCTGACTCTAATATCGAGTATAATGAGTTTGTCAAACCCGCTTTCTTTATGGAGGAAGGTTACAAAATAGCGCAGTATTTTCTGAAATCTGCCGTTATTTAGCTGTGCACAGTGCAGAGTGGGAAGCACATGGATGTGCTGACGCCGTGCGGAGCGGAGCCGTGTTTATCACGGCGCGAGCGTGTATCTGAAATCTGACAGGATGTGCAGATTCAGATGTCGGAAGTATTTTGAAATTTGCTGATATTTAGCTGTGCACAGTGCAGAGTGGGAAGCACATGGATGTGCTGACGCCGTGCGGAGCGGAGCCGTGTTTATCACGGCGCGAGCGTGTATCTGAAATCTGACAGGATGTGCAGATTCAGATGTCAATAGAGAGCAAAAGGAGGGTAAAGTGAGCCTTGTAGTGATGAAATTCGGCGGAACGAGTGTTGGTTCCATCGAACGGATTAAAAATGTCGCCAAAATTATTGCAAAGAAAAAGGATCAGGGGCATGATGTTGTAGTCACGTCCTCCGCCATGTCCGGTGAAACGGACAGACTGATCGGTCTTCTGAAGGAAATCGATAAGGACTACGACCTGAGAGAGTATGACGCGCTTGTCTCCACGGGCGAATCCGCAAGCTGCCCTCTTGTGGCTCAGGCACTTATCTCCATGGGCTACAAAGCCGTTTCCCTCTCAGGAATACAGATCGGTCTGGAGACTGACCACGCTCACTCCAAAGCCCGCATTATGAAGATTGACGGCGCAAGGATTAAAAAGGAACTTGCCGACGGCAAGATCTGCATCGTTGCCGGATTTCAGGGCTACAACCCCGTTACGAACGACATAGCAACCCTCGGCAGAGGAGGCTCAGACACCTCCGCCGTTGCAATCGCCGCTGCCATCAAGGCAGATGTATGCGAAATATATACGGATGTTGACGGCATATACACCGGCGACCCCAGAATCGTAAGAAAAGCCAAAAAGCTTGACAAGATCAGCTATGACGAAATGCTGGAACTTGCCTCTCTCGGCGCAAAAGTGCTTCAGTCAAGAAGCGTTGAGTTCGGCATGAACTATAATGTTGACATAATGGTGCTTTCATCCCTTGAAGACAAACCCGGAACTTTGGTTACTAAGGAGGACGACGAAATGGAGCAGGTAGTAGTAAGAGGCGTAGCAAGCGATAAAAATCAGGCTAAAATTACAATAAAAAGTGTACCCGACAGACCCGGCATAGCCGCCACAATTTTCAGCAGGCTTGCTAAAGAGGCAATAAACGTTGACGTTATAATCCAGAACGTCAGCACAGAAGGAAACACAGATCTTTCCTTCACCGTATCAAAAACCGACCTTAGCCGTTCGCTCACGGTTTGCAGAGAAACTGCAAAAGAGATAGGAGCGAAGGAGGTTCTGGCGGACGAAGACATCGCGAAAGTCTCAATAGTGGGCGTCGGCATGAGAAGCCACGCCGGTGTTGCCGCGAAGATGTTTGAAGTCCTTGCCGCAAACAGCATTAACATACAGATGATAACCACAAGCGAAATCAAGGTGTCATGCGTTGTTGATGAAAAATTTGCAGAACTCGCGGTAAGAGTTCTTCATGAGGCTTTTGTAGAGGATTAGAATGACTAAAGTCGATATATATGACACCCTCCTGAGGGACGGAACTCAGGCTGAGGATGTCAACTTCACGGTAAAGGATAAGGTAAGGCTCGCAGAAGCGTTCTGCGACTTCGGAATACGTTTCATAGAAGGGGGCTGGCCCGGTTCCAACCCTCGTGATATTGAGTTTTTCAAGGCAATCAAAAAGTCCTCGGCGCCCATTGACAGTATTGCCGCATTCGGCAGCACAAGAAGGGCGAAGAGAAGCTGTGAGACCGATGAAAATCTTCAGGCTCTCCTTGAAGCGGAGGTTCCGAATCTCACTATTTTCGGCAAGACGTGGGACCTCCACGTAAGAGAAGCGCTTAAGCTCTCTCCGGAAGAGAATCTTGAGCTTATCCACAGTTCCGTGAGCTATCTCAAGAGCAAAGTGGACAGGGTTTTCTATGATGCGGAGCATTTCTTCGATGGTTATAAAGCCAACAGGGAATACGCCATCAAAACCCTTTTCGCCGCCAAAGAAGCGGGCGCGGACTGCCTTGTTCTCTGTGATACCAACGGCGGCACGCTGCCGGACAGTCTGGTTGAGATAATTGAGGACGTGAAGAAGCATGTCGGCACTTATCCGCTGGGAATACACTGCCATAACGACAGCGACTGTGCCGTTGCCAACTCCACACTTGCTGTGAAGCACGGCATAACGCAGGTTCAGGGAACAATGAACGGATACGGGGAGAGATGCGGAAACGCCAACCTCGCATCCGTAATCCCCAATTTGCAGCTTAAATACGGTTTTGAGTGCGTGCCTGCGGCAAACCTGAAAAAACTCAGGGTGCTTTCCCGTCTGGTAAATGAACTCGGCAACCTCAAGCATAATATTCATCAGCCTTATGTGGGGCGCTCGGCGTTTGCCCACAAGGGCGGGGTGCACGTAAGCGCTATTATGAAAAACTCACGCACTTACGAGCACATAGAGCCGGAGCTGGTGGGCAACACTCAGCGTGTTCTGGTCTCCGACCTTTCAGGCAAAAGCAACCTTATCTACAAGGCTAAGGATTTCGGTCTGGATATTGACAGTAATGATCCCGCTATAACCGGAGTGGTAGAGAAGCTCAAGGAGCTTGAAAACAAAGGCTTCCAGTACGAAGGAGCCGAAGCTTCCTTTGAACTTCTCATGCGCAAGGCTATGGGCAGGTTTGAGCCATTTTTTGATTCATTAAACTTCAGGGTTATTGATGAAATGAGAGACAAAAGCGACAGCACAGTAGCGGAAGCTACCGTGATGATCGAGGTTCAGGGCGAAACCGAGCACACAGCAGCAACCGGCAACGGTCCGGTTAATGCTCTGGATAACGCTATCAGGAAGGCTCTTTCCAGATTTTACCCTAACTTAAACGGCATGACTCTTGCCGATTACAAGGTGCGCATCCTTACCACCGGAACGGGTACTCAGGCGCTTACCAGAGTGCTTATCGAATCCAAGGATGACAACGACACATGGGGTACTGTAGGCGTGGCTCACAACATCATCGAGGCAAGCTATCAGGCGCTGATCGACTCCATTGAGTATAAACTTCTGAAAGACAGGGAAAATGCGCAAAACACTTGAAACTTGAATTTTTTGCTGTATAATAGGATTGTTAAGTTAGTAACAAGTAAAAGTTAAATAGAATCTTGCCCGGCTATCTCTATGCTTTATCCCTCCTCCCCCCTTAAAGCATATAGCCGGGATTTTTTTTATCCTTTATCAATCAATACGTGGCAATTTACCCTTTCA
This sequence comes from Geovibrio thiophilus, assembly GCF_004087915.1. NCBI lineage: Bacteria > Pseudomonadati > Deferribacterota > Deferribacteres > Deferribacterales > Geovibrionaceae > Geovibrio > Geovibrio thiophilus. The sequence continues at coordinate 1,736,401 of NZ_CP035108.1, read as the reverse complement.
GGGTGTATTTTGTTATCATATGACAATTCAGTGCGCTTTAACTTAAGGAGGCTTTCCATGGACGAACTTAAAGACTTATTTTACGCAGGTCTCGGTGCTGCGCTTACTGCCAAGGAAAGGATGGAAAAGGAACTTGAGGAACTGAAGGAAAAGGGCAAGGGCGGCAAGGAAGAGTTTAAGCAGAAGTACGAAGAAGCCAAAACCAAGGCGAAAGCCTTTGAGGATGAGTTTGATAAAAAACTGAAAGAAAAAGTTAAGAAAGTTCTTTCCGAAATAGGCGTAGCCACAAAAGAGGATCTGGAAGAGCTGAAAAAGCTTATTGAAGAGAAAAAATAAGTGAAGTCAGCCTTTTTTAATCTATACTCTCCGGTGAGGATATACCGTGTTTTCATGGTTCTTCTCACCGTGTTTCTGATTATAAAGGACAAAAAAAGCTTTCTGCTGATGAAGCCCCTTAACCCAAAGAGGCTGAAGCAGTATATTTATGCCCTCGGGGCGAGCTTCATCAAACTTGCGCAGGTGCTTGCCACAAGAGCGGATTTTTTTACAGAGGACTACCTTGAGGAGCTTCGGGATCTGCATGACGACATCCCGAAAATGAGTAAGAAGGACTTTGACGCCGTTTACAAAAAAGCTTTCGGAGAAAACAGGCACTTCGTCACCTTTCTTGAAACTCCCATAGCCAGCGCTTCCATAGGGCAGGTGCACCACGCTGTGCTGATGAACGGAACTGAAGTGGCTGTGAAGCTGAGAAGGCTGAATATTGAGAAGGTAGTAAATGCGGACATCCGCATTCTGAGCCTGTTCAACGGGCTTTTTAAGCCTCTTTTCTCCGAGTATACCAAAAATTCCGTCGAAGCGGTCATAGCCGAGTTCACTGACATGATCCGCAAAGAGGTTGATCTGTACGCTGAGCTTCTCAACCTGAAAAAATTTATTGTCACATATCCGGACAGCGGTATCAGGTTTCCGACACCCTATGAGAAATACTGCTCATCCGATGCTCTTGTGATGAGCTTTGAGCACGGCTACAGGTTTGATGATAAAAAGGTGCTCACCCGTCTGAATATCAGCATTAAGGATATTATGGGCAAGCTGATATATTTTTATACCCAGCAGATGCTTGTGAAGGGCTTTTTCCATGCGGATCCGCATCCGGGCAACCTGCTTGTGACCGCAGAGGGTGAGCTGATCCTCCTTGATTTCGGCATGGTGAAAAGGATCAGCGAATACACGAGACGCTCTATCATTGAGCTTATCAAATCAGCCAACGAGAGAGATTTTGAAACCTATGTCCGTGCCTGCAAAAAGCTGGGCATAGTTGCTGCGGATGCCCCTGATGCCCTGCTTCAGGAAGCAGCGGAGCGGATGTTCGATATATTTTCCGACGAAACACTGGACGCCAAAAGCATGCAGGTTCTTGCTTTTGAGGTGCTTAACACTGTTAAAGCCATGCCCTTCAAGCTCCCGCAGGAGGCAATTTATATAATGCGGGTAAGCTCAATTATAGAAGGACTTGGAACGACTTACATCAGCAATTTCAACGGTATTAAGGACATTTTGCCCATTCTCAAGGAAAACTTACCCAAGGCTCTCGGCTTGGACGGACGGATGCTGGATCAGCTTAAGGGCGAGGTCATGGAAATACCCATGACATACAAAAAGATCAAAAAGATCATAAACAGCATGAGCGACGATTCCCTTGAAATCAAGCTCTCCCGTGAGAGCATAGACTACATAAGGGAACGCTCACGGATATATTACCGCCCCCTTGCTTATGGTATTCTGACGATGATTACAGGCTTTTTTATCGTATTTCTCGGGTTTGAGCACAGTCCACTCATAGGCAGCATGGTTTTCGGTGCAGGACTGCTCAAGGTGATTTTTACAATCTGATTATCTTTGCCTTTCTTTACAATTCCCAGTGAACAGCTTCCTTGCAATAAAAGAACGATGTGTTATAATGATACATACGAGTGCCGTCACGCGGCGCTCTTTTATTATGCGGCTTTACTCAGCCCAGCGGTGATAAGATGGAACAGAACAACGTTTTTGAAAAGCTGAGATCTGCTGTGATAAAAGCGCAGAACGAGCTCGACCTGCCGGATCATGTTGCCGATTCCGTGATGGAAATAGCCTCCAGACCCACGTATTTTTCTTCAAAATCCAAAATAGTGGGTGATCTTGCGGATATGGTTCTGGATTACCATACCTACGCCGAGGCGTGCTGCGAGAAGCTTGGCGCGTCCGTCAGTGATATTGAATACGTTGTCTGCTATATTAAATCAAGCGTGAAGAGGAGTTAAACAAGGCATTGCAGCCCTGCCTTGGTCATCCGTACGCTGTCGCCGATTATGTTTTTAATCGTGTAAAACGAGTCAATCCCTGTGCAGTGCCCGGTTAGCAGATTAGATATTTTTTTCTGTTTCAGATAATCCGCCACCTGAGCCGCCTGCGCCTCATCAGCCCTGAATAGATGAAACCCGCCTATGAGTGAGCGTATGGGGCTGGACGGAAAGAGTCTTTCCGTATGTTCGATTATATTCATTATTCCGCAGTGGGAGCAGCCTGTGACCACAACAAGGCTTTCATCATCTATTATTACAAGGAAAATCTCATCATCAAAAGGATCTTTCACACAGCCAGCGGGAGTCTGGATATACAGGTTCTCATCGGCTGAAAAATCGGTGTACCGGGGAATTTCGCCGCAAAGGAATATGTTTTCAGCTATCTCCGTTTTACCCTTAACTTTTGTAAGGGAGTAGAGGTTTCCGAGGTTATTTTCGTCCGCATCCACACCTATGAAGCTGAACGTGCCGTTGGGATTTTTCTTCATATGCCCGGCAAATATGTTTTCATGGACATAGAGCCTGTCAGCAAGGGCAGAACCGTTTCTCAAGGCTTCTGTGAGCCCGCCTGTGTGGTCGTAATGCCCATGTGTGATTACGGCTATGTCGAACTTATTTTTGAAGCCGAGGACAGCCAGATTGTTCTTAAGCGCCATTCCCTGACCTGTGTCCAGAAGTATGCTGAGATTATCTGTTTCCAGCACACAGGAAAAGCCGTGTTCAGCGCAGAGATTGAGGGAGTCGGTGTAGTTGTCGGCTGTTACAGTAAGTTTTATCATATTTAACTATAGCTCATTTTTAATGAAGATAGAAGAGAAAGGGATTCTTCGGCTGCGCCGTGCGGAGCGAAGGCGGGTTTACCCCGCCGCGAGCGTGTTTAAAAATCCGACAGTATGTACGGATTTTTATTAAAAAAAAGAGCGCCCTGAAAACAGGGCGCTCCGTGAAAAGTCTTGCGGAAGTTGACTTTTTACGCGTCGTAGTAGAGGAAGAATTCATGGGGATGGGGTCTGCTGTTAACGGCAGTGATTTCTTCCCTTTTCCATTCGATCCATGAAGAGATAACGTCTTCAGTGAAAACGTCTCCCTTAAGAAGGAATTCGTGGTCTTTTTCAAGAGCGTCAAGCGCTTCGCCGAGAGATGCGGGCATCTGGGGAATAGCTGAAAGCTCGATGGGGTCAAGGTCATAAAGGTTTTTATCCATGGGCTCGCCCGGATCAATTTTGTTCTGTATACCGTCCAGACCTGCAAGAAGCATTACTGTGAACGCAAGGTATGGGTTGCATGTGGGGTCGGGGAAGCGTACTTCGATCCTTTTTGCTTTGGGTGAAGCGGAGTACATGGGTATTCTGATGGAAGCTGATCTGTTTCTTGAAGAGTAAGCAAGGCTTACGGGAGCTTCAAAACCGGGGACAAGACGTTTGTAGGAGTTTGTTCCGGGGTTGGTGAAAGCAGCTATAGCTTTAGCGTGTTTGATGATACCGCCTATGTAGTAGAGACCCATTTCGCTGAGTCCTGCGTATGAATCGCCGGCAAAGAGAGGTTTGCCGTCTTTCCAGAGAGACTGGTGGCAGTGCATGCCTGAACCGTTGTCTCCGTAGAGGGGTTTGGGCATGAATGTAGCTGTTTTGCCGTACTGACGGGCAACGTTTTTAACTACATATTTGTATTTCATGAGCATGTCAGCCATTTCAACCATGGGAGAGAACTTCATGTCTATTTCACACTGACCGCCGGTGGCAACTTCATGGTGGCTGTTTTCGATAATAAGTCCGAGCTCTTCCATTTTAAGAACCATCTCACCCCTGAGGTTTGCAAGCGTATCAGTGGGCTGGCAGGGGAAGTAGCCTTCTTTCGGTCTTACTTTGTAGCCAAGGTTGTTGCCTTCGTCTCTGCCTGAGTTCCAGTCGCCTTCGTCAGAATCGATGAAGTAGAAGCCTTCGTTTTTGCCTGAAGAATACTGAATGTTGTCAAATACGAAAAATTCAGCTTCGGGTCCGAAGTAGGAGGTGTCAGCTATGCCGGTGCCTTTAAGGTAGTTGATTGCCTTAAGAGCGATGTTTCTGGGGTCTCTGGAGTAACGTTCCTTGCTGATGGGATCAAAAACGTTGCAGGATACAACCATAGTGGGAATATCCATGAAGGGATCTATGAAAGCCGTAGAAGCATCGGGAAGCAGGATCATATCACTGTTGTTGATGGCCTGCCATCCTCTGATACTTGAACCGTCAAATCCGAGACCTTCTTCGAAGAAGTCTTCAGTGAACTGGTGGCTGGGGATAGTGGTGTGCTGCCACGTTCCGAGGAAATCGCAGAATCTGATGTCAATCAGTCTGATCTCCTGTTCTTTAATAACTTTAAGCAATTCCTTAGCTGTCATGTCGCCTCCTAAAATTCTATGGAAGAAGATCCCTTTTCTTATTTCTTAAAGGGCTTCCTCTCCTGTTTCTCCTGTTCTTATTCTTACAATCTGATCAATGGATGTGACGAAAATTTTGCCGTCACCGATGCGCCCTGTTTTGGCAGACTCCATAATGATGTTAACCGCGTCGTCCACCATTTCGTCAGGAAGCACAACTTCGATTTTGATTTTGGGAATAAAATCGATCACGTACTCTGCACCTCTGTACAGTTCAGTATGACCTTTCTGCCTGCCGAATCCTTTTACTTCGGAGATAGTGATGCCTCTGATACCGACTTCGGTGAGCTTTTCTTTCACATCGTCAAGTTTGAATGGTTTGATGATTGCTTCAATCTTTTTCAAGTTCAACCTCCGCGCATTTAATTAAAGCAATTGCAGTGCCAAAAGGAGCAGAGCACCTGCATTTATTTCTTTTTTGTAAGGTTTCAGACAAAATGAGCCTTGTCATTCTCGGCTTCCGTATGAAGAGAGATTTTGAAAATCCTCCTCACTTACTCATAAAAAAGCACTTTTAAGCTGCTGAACGGGTTATAAGCGGTTAAAAACTGACCAAGGAGTGATTAATTGTTAGTCAGCTTTGCGTCTATGAGCCGTTTTCTCTCAATGAGAGCGGAAGCATCCCTGCCAAGTTTTCCGTAAGCTTTAATCATTATATCCAGATCTCTGGAGAGACCGAGAGTCCATCCGTATGTACTGTCTATGATTCTTGCTTTTTCCGCAAGTTCATAAGCTTTTTCAGGTTCTGTTTCAGTTATTTTTGCAGCAACGAGCCTGTAAAGCCTCACTGCTGAGTCGCTGAGAGTGCTTTTGTTCTCGGCGTAGGACAGCACATCTGAGTATTTTCCTGTCTGCTCAAATTCCGCAATGAGAGAGAAGGGTTCCTCAAGACTGTCTGAATCCGTAACATTATCTCCTGTGAGGAATCCTGTGAGGGCTTTTTCTCCGCCGCATCCGCCTGTTTCCGCATAGGCTGCTGCCTTGGCGAGATCTTCACCGGCGGCATCCTGTTCAGCGAGAACGTACCTTGTTATGTAAAGACGGGATATATTGCAAACAGAATCCATTCTCTGGAAGGCGTCAACAGCCTTATAAAAGGTTATCTCCGCCATTTTTCTCTGCCCTTTGTAGTAATAGGAGGAATAGTTTTTATGCAGTGAGGCTGCATAAATATATTCCGAGGAACTCTTCTGTTTCTGTCCGCAGGCGGCAGCGGCTATTAAAAGGGCGGTTATGAGTATTAACTTTCTCATGGCAGCTTCACCTTCTCGCCCGTGATAACGGAGCCGTCATTAAAAGGCCACCTCTGTTCAAGGTTGTAGAGGATTCTGTCGGATGTTTTGAGTATGGAATCCGCCTGATTTTTAATCTCTGTGATGTTGTCTGTGGCCTCCGCCACATCGCCGGAGATTTTGTTAGCGTTTTCTATGGTGGGCTGAGCGCTTTCAACGGCTTTCTGGACAGACTGCACACCCTCCTTGAATGCTTGCAGGGCGTTGTTAAGTTTGTCTATTGATTCATCCGTGCGGTCAACCTTGGTATTAACATTTCCGGCTATGTCGTTAAGCTGTGTCTGGAGAACTTCTATTCTGCTGACTATATTTCTGACTTCGTCCTTAATATAGTCGCTGCGGACAAGGTAGCCAACCGAGCCTGTTTTATTATGCAGGTCGTCACCCACGTCCCCGAGACCGCTGAAAAATCTGTCAATATTTCTGCTTTGATCTTCTATCGTCTGGGTAATGTTGGCGACATTGTTCACAATCTCTTTAACATCGTCAATAACGGGCTGAGCCTGCTCTATGAGCGCAGCGAGACCGCCCTCACGTGTGAGGTTAAACTTGGTTCCGTCGGCTATTTCTATGGAATCCGCGGAGCCGCCGCTGAAAACTATAAAACTTGAGCCTATTATGTTCTGTGATGCGAGCTTCACAACAGAGTCCTGCTTGATCCACTTGGTATACTGCTTCGGTATTTTGGTATGGAGGACAACATTTCCGTCATCCATGAGTTCAACTTCATAGACCCTTGATATAGTGAACCCTGCGTATTTTACAGGCATGCTTTTCGTTATGCCGTCGCCGGAATCAGTATATATGGAGACATTTATTTTAGGCATGAAGAGCTTTTTCTTAATGGCGAAAGTCACAAGAATAGCCGCCATAAGGGCGGCGGATATTATAACAAAAAGCCCTACTTTGAGTTCGAGGTTCGCAAATTTATTTCCAGCCATAATTCAAAATCCAGCTCCGTGTAGTTTTCGAGATCCTGAAACAGGTACCTGTGGTTTATATGATCGATAATAACCGAATTATCTCTTGTTTCACAACGTAAAAAATCCTTGAATTTCTCTTCGTATTCGGCGGCGTACATCCTTCTGGGGCTGACAATGATTATCCACTTAGGCTGAAGGTAGGTCACCTGAAGATACTTGACAAGAAGTCTTTCATAATCAGTGAGGAAATCCGGTCTTGCATCAATTACATGAGAGATTCCCAGCCGCTTGAGATCGTTCTCTATCATCTTCCGTCCTTCCTTCAGACTGAGGTTGAAGTGATAACTTGCGGGCAGCATGATGTTTTCAAAAACGGAAAGATTGCCTATGACGGGAAGTCTGCTTGTAACAATACCTATGTGCTCTCTGTCCGTAAATTCAAGTATTCTTGAGAGCCATTCGTCTTTCTGTGTTTCGCTGGTGTAGTAGATAAATGTGCTTGTCATAGGTACATCCCCAGCATAACGGTGAATATCTGTATGAGTATGAACGCGTAAAAAAGTCTCATCATTCCTCTCAGCAGGGCAATGGGTATTTCAGTGACTGCTTCCTTGGTTTCAAGAGCAGTGTAGATCGGTATGCTCATCAGGGCGAAACCGAGGAAGAAAACCTTTACAAGGAAGGTGATAATATCCAAAACTTCGAGGTTGTCAAATATAGTGGTCAGCATGTAGTCCAGCGACATATCCTGAAGGAAGCTGAGGATAAAATAGCCGCCGAGAAGCGATACGCACACGAATATAGTGGAGAGCGCCATCATACATATAACGCCCGCTGCGATTCGGGGAAGATAAAGATATTCAAACGGATCTATGGAGAGTGACTGAAGCGTGTCTATCTCTCTGTTCATTTTCATCAGCGCGATTTCGGCGGTTACCGCCGTGGCGGAACGGAGCGCAAGGAGTATGGATGTGACGAGAGGGGCGATCTGGTTGAATGATATGACAACCATGATTCTTCCCAACTGATCAATTCCGCCGACGAGATCCGCCGCCTGCATCAGCGAACCAACCATGGCAACGCCTATTATGAGCGATATAACGATATAAACAGGGAGGATCTGAACGCCCGTGAAATATATCTGTCTGACAAAGACCAACCCCACCGCAGGGTTAAATAACTTAAGCTTGAAAAAGGTTTTTATAACCTTGTTTGAGAAGATGGTAAACCCGTGAAAAAAAACGGCAAGATCAATAAAATTGCGCCCAAATTTTCTGATATAATTTTCCATAATAAATTATATTAAATCTGCGGCGAAAATCAACCAATATCATTAAAACGTTTTAATTTATCATTAATTTTTTTTATAAAAAAGTAACTGAAAGCGTGATTATAAAACGGTTGACGCATTTTTGAATTATTGTTATAAACTTTAGAAGATTTAAATCAGGTCTATTATTCAGGTTCTATATTCTGCAACCGTAAGGATCTTGTCAAATACTCAAAACCAAGGAGGAATAATGGCTACCAGAAGAAAAGTCAACATCGACGGCAATACCGCTGCCGCCCATGTTGCCCATGCAACCAATGAAGTCATAGCGATTTATCCCATCACTCCCTCTTCTGTAATGGGCGAAATTGCAGACGAAAAAAGCGCTGTCGGCGAAGTTAACATCTGGGGTACGGTTCCCAGAGTTGTTGAGCTTCAGTCTGAAGGCGGAGCCTCAGGCACTGTTCACGGAGCACTTTCGACCGGAGCACTCACCACCACCTTCACTGCTTCGCAGGGTCTTCTGCTTATGATTCCCAACATGCTGAAAATAGCCGGCGAGCTTACTCCCACTGTTTTCCATGTAAGCGCAAGAGCCATAGCGTCACATGCTCTTTCCATTTTCGGAGATCATTCCGATGTTATGAGCTGCCGCCAGACAGGCTGGTCTATGCTCTGTTCAAACAACCCGCAGGAGGTTATGGACTTCGCTCTCATATCTCAGGCGGCAACCCTTGAGGGCAGAATCCCTGTTCTCCACTTCTTCGACGGTTTCAGGACTTCACATGAAATCCGCACCACAGAAGAGCTTACTCTCGAAGATATGAGATCGATGATCAGCGACGAGCTCGTGCGCAGCCACAGAGCCAGAGCGCTCACACCTGACTGTCCCACCATAAAGGGTACTGCGCAGAACCCCGATGTATTCTTCCAGAGCCGTGAAACTGCCAATAAATTCTACTCAGACTTCCCTGCCATTATGCAGAATCAGATGAACAAATTTGCCGACCTTACGGGCAGACAATATAATCTTGTTGACTACTTCGGAGCTCCGGACGCCGAGAAAGTTGTCATCATCATGGGTTCCGGCGCTGATGTTGCCGAGGAAGCCGTGGAGTACATGACCTCACTCGGTGAAAAAGTCGGTATCATAAAAATCAGGCTGTACAGACCTTTCCCCCTTGCTGATTTCATAAACGCTCTCCCTAAAACGGTTAAGAAAATGGCTGTTCTTGACAGAACAAAAGAGCCCGGTTCAATAGGCGAGCCTATGTACCTTGATGTCCGCACCGCAATCGGCGAAGCCATGCAGAAAAAGATGTTCAAGTTTGAGGGCTACCCTGTGATAGTCGGCGGAAGATACGGACTCGGTTCAAAAGAGTTTACGCCCTCTATGGTTAAGGCTGTTTTTGACAACCTTGATAAAGACGAGCCCATGAACGGCTTCTCTGTCGGTATAGAAGACGACCTCAATAAAACAAGCCTGTCTTACGATCCTAACTGGCTTACTCCCAGAGACGGCGTTTACAACGCTATGTTCTTCGGTCTCGGTTCAGACGGTACCGTGGGCGCGAACAAAAACTCAGCCAAAATCATCGGTGAGTACACCGACAACAATGTTCAGGCGTACTTCGTTTACGATTCAAAGAAAGCAGGCTCAATGACCACCTCTCACCTGCGTTTCGGCAAAAAAACAATAAAAAGCTCATATCTTGTTCAGGAAGCGGATTTCGTGGCATGCCACAACTTCTCGTTCCTCGACAAATATGAAATGCTTAAATACCTCAGACCCGGCGGAACATTCCTCCTTAACAGCCAGTTCGATAAGGACACTGTATGGAGCCACCTGCCCGAAATAGTTAAAAAACAGATCATCGCTAAAAAAGCGAAGTTCTTTGTAATCAACGCTGTTGACGCTGCCGAGAAGATCGGTCTCGGCTCAAGATACAACGTTATACTCCAGACTGCGTTTTTCAAGGAATCAGGCATTCTCCCCTTTGACAAAGCAGTGGAAGCGATCAGCGACGCCATTAAAAAATCCTACGGCAGATACGGCGAAAAAGTCGTGAACATGAACCTCAAGTCAGTTGAGGCCGGTTCAACAGAGCTTTTTGAGGTTGACTACTCAAAAGAGGACAAGCTCGGCGTTAAGGAAAACGAAGTTATTCCTTTCCCCATAGTAAACAACTGCGTGACGGACAAAGACGCCACTCCTTTTGTTAAAGAGGTTACAAGCGTGCTTGTCGCCAACAGAGGGGATGAAGTCACTGTTTCACAGCTTCCGATCGACGGCACTTTCCCCACAGGAACGGCTAAGTTTGAAAAACGCAACATCGCTATCAACGCTCCTGTTTGGGAAGAGGAACTCTGCATCCAGTGCGCGATCTGCTCATTCGTATGCCCTCACGCTTCGATCAGGACAATGGTTTACGATCCCGCTGTCCTTGACAAGGCTCCCAAAAGCTTTAAATCAAGCGATGCCAGAGGAAAAGAGTTCGCAGGCATGAAATTCACTGTTCAGCTTGCTCCCGAAGACTGCACTGGCTGCGGTGCCTGCGTTCATAACTGCCCTGCGAAGAGCAAAACGGATCCTTCAGTTAAAGCCATCAATATGAAGCCTCAGCATGAAATCAGAGATCAGGAAGCGGAAAACTTCGCTTTCTTCCTCACTATTCCTGAGCTTCCCGTTGAGAAATATAATAAGAACTCGCTCAAGGGCAGCCAGCTTTCTCCCCATATGTTTGAGTTCTCAGGCGCATGCGCAGGCTGCGGCGAGACTCCTTATGTTAAACTGCTTGCGCAGCTTTTCGGCGACAGAGCGATAATCGCCAACGCCACAGGCTGCTCATCGATTTACGGCGGGAACCTGCCCACAACACCATATACCACAAGGTGCGACGGCAGAGGACCCGCATGGTCGAACTCACTGTTCGAGGACAACGCGGAGTTCGGCTACGGCATGAGACTCACTGTTGACCAGTTTGAGCTTCAGGCGAAAGAGCTCATAGAAAAACTCAGCGACAAGCTGGACAAGGCTCTTGTGGCTGAAATCCTTAATGCTGAACAGAAAGACCAGCTCCAGATAGAACAGCAGAGAGAAAGAATCGCCAAGCTCAAAGCTCAGGCTGAAAAGCTCGGAACGGAAGACGGCAAAAACCTTGTTTCGCTTGCCGACTATCTCGTTAAGAAGTCCGTATGGATTCTCGGCGGTGACGGATGGGCATATGACATAGGCTACGGCGGTCTTGATCATGTTCTTGCTGCATCAGAGAACATTAATGTTCTGGTTCTTGATACCGAGGTTTACTCAAATACGGGCGGTCAGGCTTCCAAATCAACGCCAATAGGCGCTGCCGCGAAGTTTGCTTTCTCCGGTAAAGTGGCTGAGAAAAAAGACCTTGGCATGATAGCAATGACTTACGGTCATATATATGTGGCGAAGGTGTCTCTCGCGAACCCCGCGCAGTGCATCAAAGCGTTTGTTGAAGCGGAGCAGTACAACGGTCCCTCAATCATCCTTGCTTACTCACACTGCATTGCCCACGGTATAGACATGACAAGCGGAGTGGACGCTCAGAAAAGAGCCGTCAACTCCGGCTACTGGCCTCTGTTCCGCTTCCATCCCGACAAGTTCGCGGCGGGAGAAAACCCCCTGACTTTTGACAGCAAGGATCCCTCCATGGCTCTGAAAGACTTCATGGCCACTGAGAACAGGTTCAAGGTTGTTCAGAAAATGTTCCCCGAAAAAGCGAAAGAACTCGCAGAAATAGCGGACGAGAAAGTTAAACGCAGATTCTCCATCTACAAACAGCTTGCTGAAAAGATGGATTGCAGCAAATAATTCAAAAAGCTTCAGTGCCCTCCGGAAACGGAGGGCTCTTTTTTTATCAGGGACAATAATCTGAGACTGCCACATCGCCTCGTTCATCGCAGTGACATAACTTACTGTCATTGCAGCTTTAGTGAAGCAATCTCATATATCCGCAATATCAAATTCCGAGTTTGTCAGTTGAAAAGATTACTAAAAGCAGGCAGTCAGAAAGGAGAATACGAGAGAGGCAGCTCCGCGAAGAAGGTTGTTCCGTTCTCTTTGCTTGTTTCAAAGCGAACTTTGCCTTTGAGATAATTTTCGGCGAGAAGCTTAATGCTGTATGTGCCTAAGCCCCGCCCTTTGCCTTTGGTGGAGAAGGAGCGCTGGAAAACCTGCAGCTGGACATCCTTGGGCATGAACCCGTTGTTGTGGACGAAGAAAACAGCATTTTCATTTTTTCTGTAGCAGCCTGTGATTACTTTTTCACCTTCGAGGCTGGCTTCAAGGGCGTTTTTTATCATATTGCCGAGAACTCTTCTCAGGATCGTTTTATCAGTTTCAAAAAAGATCTGTTCTGAGTTTTCCGCGACGGCAACTTCTCTCTGGAAAGCGGCACTGTGGTTGGAATAGATCATCACTGCTTCGCCGGCAATGGACAGACTGTCCGCACGCTCAATATTTATTACCAGCTCCTTGGATTCGGCAAGGCTCAGCAGCCTGTGGGACTGAACCTCCTCCACCAGTGCTTTTGAGGTTCCGTAGAGAATGCTGTGGTATTCAGAGCAGTCCGCAGGGGGAGGGGAGTCCTTGAGTATATCGCTCATGGTGTGGATTACCCCGGCGAGGTTTGATATATCGTGGTAGAAAATTCTCTCCAGAATGATTCTCCGTTTTTCGTCAGCAATGTTTTTGGCTATGAAAAGTATGTATTCTGAGTTGTTTACCGGGATTATTCTTGTTGTGACGAGAAGATCGAACGCATCTCCATGCTCGGTGACTATTCTGCATTCCTTTATTTCATCAGCAAGCAGGTTCGCGCCGAGAATAGCTCCCACAGCGCCGCACTGGGAGCAGTATTCCGTTGTTCCGCAGGATGGACAGCCGTCCGCAAAGGCGTGCATGCACGCCAGAGCTTCTCCGGGGCGCATGCCTATGAGTTTTTCCTGATCGGGCAGACCGAGGAGGGTCAAAAGGAGCTTATTCGCGAAGATAATCTGTCTGTTTTCGTCCAGAACCGCAACGGTATCCGGCAGAGAATCCAGTATCTGCGCAATGTACGGGGCGCTTCTGACCTCCCGGGCTTTCCGGACTATTTCCTCATGGGGAGTTCTCTGCGCAGATGCAAAAAACGTATGCAGATTTTCATTTTCTTCCAAATAGTTCCTCATCAAACGACAATACTGAAAAGCCGTATCATCTGCAACCTAAATTATTGTATCATCGATATTATTCAACCTTCCGCCGGTTCTCAGAATGTTCCTCATAGTGAGAAGTTTTTCATCCAGCTTACGCAGAGCTTCAAGGCTTCCCCTTTCCTCTGAAGAAGTTTCTATGATCTCGTGTATTCCGCCGTTTTTTATCACAATCCTTTTTGAGCCCATGAGAGCAAGGATAGGGTCATGAGTCGCCATGAGAACAAGCTTCTCTTCCTTCACAAGCAGTTCCAGAGCTTTTTTTCTGTCGATTCCGGCGTTTTCGATCTCATCAACAAGAACAACCGGCGACTTGCTCAGAAAGGCTGTGTCCGCTATCATCAGCGCACGGGACTGACCGCCGCTGAGGGAGGTTACGGGAGTATCCGGTTTAAATTGTTCCCCCGCAAGCATATTTGCCTGCTCGATTATCAGCGCTGTTTTCTCCGCGGGGTTTTCCACAAGCCTGCTTTCAGCGTGCATCATAACGAACTCTTCCGCTGTTAAGTCCATGACAAAGTTCATGTTCTGCGAAAGCTGCGCCACAAGCTTATGCTCAGGAGAATAGCGTATTGATAGATCCGGTTTTTCACCGTTTATCAGAATCCGCCTTCCGGTGGGGGTGTCTCCGTCCGCCAGCCATTCTATATCCGCCAGCAGGCGGCTTTTACCCGAGCCGGTAGGTCCTACTATGCAGATTATATCACCTTTGTTTATAGTTAGCTTAACATTTTCCGGATTTCCGCTTTTGTCCTGTCCGCCCACGATGGTGAGGCTTTCAACGTTCATTCCCTTGTCGCTCATCATGGACTCAAAATCCGCTACGAAAGCTTCAAGGGAAATGAAAAAGGTTTCAGGCTCAATGCCCAGATCCTCAAGCTTCTCTTCGGGCACGCTGCTTATGTACTCAGCAGGGGTTATAGCCATATTCTCTATTTTAAGACCGAAGCTCTCAAAAAAATCGGTCATGTATGTCTGTTCGGAAAATTTCCTGTCGGCGGCTTTTTTCATTATTATTCCTCCATATCCATTTTACGGACGTTGCCCATCTGGTAGCTGTCGCCGATTCTCCTTTCGCCGAGGCAGTAGGAGCAGAGAGCGGAAGGCATGGAAAATCTCAGCATGCGTCCCTTGAGAGTTTCTATTTCATCACCGCTGATGAACAGACGTGAAAGCTCATAAGCGCCCTGTCCGGTGATACCGTTCACGTTCATTATGGTAGCTGCGGGGTTTGCTATCTTCACTCTGGACGCGAAGACCTCCCTTTCCGCCTGAGATACTATGTCGCCCTTGGTGATGATCACTATATCAGCGGACTTCAGCATGGGACCAATCTTCTTGGGCGTGTTCACTCCGCTGAGGTTGTCAATCACGCATACTGCCGTGATGTCTTTTATGTGCGGAGAGCATCTGTTGCAGAGTCCGGCGCTCTCACTTATGAGTATATCAAGTCCTTTGTCTTTTCCCCAGCGTACACACTCTTCAACATTGCTTACGAAGAAGTGATCGGGGCATAACGCGCCGGAAAGACCTTTTTTGACAGGAATACCTTTTTTCTCGTACAGCTTGTCGTCGTCCGTCGTGAGGCAGTCAAATTTGACTACGCCTGTCTTAAGCTCTCTGGAGGCGAGAGCATCTATGGTTTTCAGAATTACCGATGTTTTGCCCGATGAAGGGGGTCCGGAAACTGTTATAAATTTCATCATAAACCTCAGGAGTTTTTGAATATGTTCATTGTTTCTTCTATTATCTGATCAATATCATTATTCTCTATAAAATCCCAGCCGATCCACTTAAACGGGGCGTAATCTGGCAGAACGTTCTGCACCTCGGGGTGAGTGGAAGGGAAAAGCCCTTTCTGTGTGAGAATTTCACCAATTTCTTTTCCCGCGACAGCCTGAGCAAGGGGGCGCACGCCCTCTTTATCCCTTGCCAGCATGAAAACAGGGCTCACAATCGCTCCGTCCTCAGGGAAGTAAACCTTAACAGTCTTGAGTCCTGCGAGCATCTTGGTGAAGAAATAGGGCATGATAGTGATATAAGGCTTGCCTGCAACCTTTTTTCCCGCATTCTTAACCATTTCCGCAGGGTGCATTGATCTGATAAGGCATTTGCCCAGCTTCCTCACGCCCTCTATACCGTGATCTTTGTATATATTCAGGAGGATGGCGTTAAAGAGATCGAAGTCGCCCACGGGGAGAGCAACTTTGTTTTCATATTCAGGGCGGAGGAGATCAGCCCATGTTTTCGGTTCGGGCAGGTCTCCCTGCTCCTCAAGGTTCAGCATGAACACCGCGGGCACAAGGGAAACTATGGAGAGAATGTTTCTCGGGTCTTCAAGCTTCAGGTCTGTGAATCTGGCGTTTATGCCTGTTTCAACGAGGTTTTTGAAGCTGCCGTCCGCATGAAGCTTATCACGGAAGCTTTTGCTGAAGAAAAGCTCAAACCCTGCGGAGAGGTAAATGTCCGCCAGAGAGTCAACCGATTCGGCGTTTCTTATCTCAGCGTTCATCCAGTCGGCACCGATAGAGGCTGCTTCGAGCTTATACGCAACCGACACGCCTTCGCTTTCGGCGTAAGCGTCTATCTTTTCAAGTATGGGCAGGCGCACAGGGCAGGGGAGAAGCCCCTTCATGCTCACTGCGCCTTCTGTTTTAGTTTTTTTAAGAGTAACATCCGCCGCAGCTTCGTTGGAGTTCACTTTGTCCTCAAGGAGCGCCACGAAGGTATCCACATCAAACTTTTTATTTTTCAGGGCTGTTTCCAGCTTAAGGAATTTGCCCAGAGTGTTAAGCTTGGCATCGTCTTTAAAGTGTTCAAACCCGTTGGATACGAATATGTCTCTTGTCTCGGGGTGGTTATCGATTATTTCTTTGATTGTCATCTGCGAAAAGCTCATGTTTACCTCTGCAATTTATATTTATAACCCGTTTATTCGTCTTTGTGAGTCTAAATATAAAGCATGGTCGGAAAAATGAATTGACTGGTGTCAAATAAAACAAAAAAAGACCGGAGTTTTATCTCCGGTCTGAAAAATCTTATGCCGCTTTAGCGGGTATGAACCTGTTTTTTATTGTGTAGTACCATGCGAAGCTGAGCAGATACGAATACAGCCATGTACCGATTATTATCAGTATGAATGCCTTGACTATATCCATGGATGAGCCGTCCAGAGAGAAAGCCGGCACATAACCGAACAGGAACGGCGCAAGGTATAGAAATTTCGCGAACTTAAAAGCGTTGAACGCTGTTTTCCACATATGCGCCTCTGCTATGGCTGCTCCCGCGAATGCCGCTATGCACACCGGAGGTGTTATATTTGAATCCTGACTGAGCCAGTAAACAATCATATGCGCCGCTATTGGGCTTACGCCTAGGTGAGTCAGCGCAGGCACTGCGACAACAGCCGTGATGAGGTAAGCCGCCGTAACCGGAACACCCATGCCGAGGATGAGGGATGCAAGAGCAATGAGCAGAATTGTAAGCCAGAGCTTTCCTTCCGCCAGTCCGATCACTATATCAGCGAAGGTGAGTATAAGACCGCTGAACGTGAGCATGGCGATGATAATACCGATTACACCAACAGTAGCGCCGATTTTAAGACTGCTTTCCGCGCCTTTTCTCGCGGCGTCCACCATTCCGCCGAGGTCTATTCTCGTTTCCTTCTTAAACCAGCTTATCACAAGGCATGTGAGTATACCCACCACTGCTGAGAGACCAGCATCGTAGCCGATGATCATGAGCACGGTGATAACTCCCAGAGGAAGGATGTAATACCAGCCTTCTTTGAAGATTTTCATTGCGGATTCTTCGGACTTTTCGCCTCTGATGTTATGAATCTTCGCTTCAAAGTGAACCATTACGAAAACACTGAAGAAGTACATCATCGCGGGGAAGATTGCTATAAGCATGATCTTGGAATAGGGGATGCCCGTAAGCTCCGCCATGATGAAGCCGCCTGCGCCCATGATTGGAGGCATAAACATTCCGCCTATGGACGCCGCAGGTTCAATGGCGCCTGCCACGTGGGGCTTGAAGCCGACTTTTTTCATGAGAGGAATAGTGAAGGCTCCGGTTGACACTGTATTCGCTATGGCGCTGCCCGATATTGAACCGAAAAGCGCGCTGGCGATAACCGCGACCTTGGCAGGACCGCCCGTTTTGTGTCCCACAAGAACAACGGGCAGATCAATGAAGAATTTCTGAGCACCGGACTTTTCAAGGAAGGCTCCGAATATAACGAACAGAAGCACGTACGTGGCAAGAACATCCGCCATTATGCCGAACACTCCGTCGTTTTTATAGAAACAGGTTACACATATTTCCATGAAGGAGCCGCCCGGGTGCATAAGAAGCTCCGGTGCGTAAGGTCCGTAGACGCCGTACAGGAGAAGAACCGCCCCGAGTACCACAAACACAGTTCCCACTGCTCTGCGGGCGACTTCAATGCCTATCAGCACGCCTATTATGGCTATGATTCCGTCTGTCTGCGTTTCCGCACCTGTTCTGTAGTTCAGGGCTTCAAAGTTCATCATGAAGTAGATGACGGTTACCGCTGACAGAATCAATAGTATATAATCCACTATGCGGAAGAATATGCTTTTTGATTTGTAAACCAGAAAGACAAGAATATATGTAACAAAGACATACACTCCTTTGTGGTACTGGGTGGCGGCGGGCACTACAAGCGCCGAGTATGAATAGAAGAGAACGAGAAAAAGCGCCATCCCATCGTAAAGGTATTTTTCAATTTTTGTAAGGTTATCGTACACTTAAGTCCTCCGAAAAAACCAGATTAACCCTAATAAAAGCGGCAGGAGTATCCCTGCCGCATATTGTGTTTTGTTGTGATAAGGGTGCCGTCAGAGGAGTTTGTCCACGGACAGCGGTTTTTCTTCTTACTTAAGAACGCCTTTTTCTTTCCAGTATTTAGCGGCACCGGGGTGAACGGGCGTGGCTATACCTGTGAGACCGCCTTCTATGCTCATTTCCTGAGCGGATTTATGGATTTCTATAAGGTGTTTGAAGCCTTCGGGGCTGTAAACTTCCTTAGTCATTTCATAAACAACGTCAGCGGGTACATCTTTGTTAACTACCCATATAGCACCGTCCTGAATTGTTTCCACAGGCTGAGTCTGTCCTTTGTAAGTGTTTGCGGGGATAACGACTTTGGAATAGAAAGGATACTCTGCGACGAGTCCGCCTTTCTGTGCGTCGCTCCAGAGGCTCATTATTTTAACATCATTCTGGAGCGCGGCTTCGATAACCGATGAGTTGGGGAAACCTGCGAATACCCAGAAGCCGTCAAGCTGGTTGTTGCCGAAGGCTGCCGCAGCGTTTCTGTAGCCTATGAACTGAGGCTTCATTTTATCCCATACTTTAAGCTGAGTGAAATAACGCTCAGCGTTGGAAGCAGCGCCCGAGCCTGCGTCACCCACGCCAACTCTTTTGCCTGCGAGGTCAGCGGTGGAATTGATTTTAGCATCGGCTCTGACTATCATGTGGGCGGGTGCGCCGTAGAAATAGCCTATTGCCATTACGTTTTCATACTTTCTGGTGTCACCGGTAAGCTCGCCTTTTCTTGCGAGGAAAACATCACCCGCATAAGCAACACCCATGCTTGCTCTGCCTGAATCAACAAGCCTTACGTTTTCAACAGAACCGTTGGAAGCACTGGCAAGGATTCTGATGTCCGGGGTTTTGACAAGCTGAGCTATGCCGTTTGCGTAATACATGAATGTTCCGCCTGAGGGACCGCCTGAGAATTTGTACATAGCGGCGGACGCAGCGGAGGGGAGAGCTATAAGCGCTGTGCAGAGCGCTAAAATAGCAAAAGCTGTTTTGAAAAGTCCTGACTTCATAAAATTTCCTCCATCATTTAATATAAAAAAATACCATTAAAAGGTACTGATTACAATGGTTTTGTTCTTTTTATAAAAGAGTTTCTTTTTGTAAGTATCTTAGCAGCAGTCGTTTTTTGATGTTTTTATATAAGTATACTGTCAGCCGGCTTCGGATATTGTTAAACAAATGTTAACTCAGAAAACAGTGTCAGCGGGAAATAAGCACTGAGCAGTGCGCTCTTCTTGCAACTTTTTCCGTGATACTGCCGAAGAAGAATCCGTCCAACGAACTCTTGCCTTTGGACGAAATTACGATTAAGTCACAAGCCATGGAATCTGCCGTTTTGATGATTTCATCATAGGGGTTGCCGTGGCATACCCTGACGGTCGGTTTAACTATGCTTCCGGAGAAAATCTCTTTTCTGATTTTTTCTATTTCATGATCAATATGTTCATCAAGATGTTTGTTAATTTCTTCAATTTTGGAATCATCAAGGAAAAACAGGGGAAGATTTTCGGCTTCCTTCGCTTTGACATGGATTATAACCAGCTCTGAATTGTACTGCTCCGCAATTTCCTTAGCCTGCTGGATTGCAACTCTGGCGGATGATGAAAAATCAGTCGGCACCAGTATTCTCTTCGGTTTAAACATAAAAAGGCTCCTGTCTGCTGTGTTGGAATTAGAATACAATTCTGTTTTGATGTTTTAAGATGTTCAGATTTTAAATATGGTTTGAAAAATAATCAAGAAAATTGTCTGACCTTTTGGAAGTTTCTTCAATTTTGTTAACAGAAGTGTATTCGCAGTGAAGCATAAGGCGCGGAAAATCTCTTCCGCCGTAAAGCTTATCGCCGATTATCGGAAAGCCCAAATGCGCCAGATAAGCCCTGAGCTGGTGTCTGTTAGCCTGCTTAAGTTCAGCCTGCACAACAGAGCAGCCGTGCAAAATGCTCCTTCTTGAAAACTCGACAGGTGTTTCGCCTTTATGATCAAGGACTTTAACCTTTTTTCTCTTTGCGGCGTCTATGGCATTGTCCATGTTGAGCGCATCAGGGAACATGCCTTCAACAACAGCAATGTACACTTTTCCAAGTTCATGTATTTCTGCCTCAGACTCAACAGCGGCAAGTATTCCGTCTGTCTCATAATCAAGCCTTGATATGAGCCTGTGTGTTTCAGGGACAAGGTCGCTTATCGTTGTACAGTCTTCCGGAGTGTGACGTTCACTGTGGATGAAAGGCGGTTTGTAATAAAAAATAACATTGTCTTTTATTGATATTACAAAAGAATCGGCATCTGTAACCTGTTCGGCGGGGCGGAGCTTAAGAAGCGGATTTTCATCCTCCGCATCTTCAATATCCTTGCGTATGATTTTCCCGTTCAGGCTCACTCTGCCGCCTGTTATATATTTCTTTGCGTTTCTGCGTGAAATACCGTATATCTCACTTAATCTTGCTGACAGTCTCATCGGCTGTATTTTATCATAACGGAGCAAAAATGAAAGAATATAGATATTTTACAAAAAATGAAGAACTGGAAGATATTCTGTTCGATATGGAACTCACTGTCATAGAAGATGATTTTAAAAATGAAGAAGTGGTGTACATCGTGTATGCGGATACTGATCTGAGCAGTGTTTTCAGCCGTTTCAGTGTTGAGTTCACAGTAAGGGATGTCAGCGAAACAGGCTGGGAGGAGAAGTGGAAGGAATTTCTTCAGCCCGGCTGGCTGACCGATAATGTCTACTGCTGCTTTGATTCTGAAACCGCCGCTCCCTCCGGCAAGGCGGTGCGCATCATTCCCGCTCTGGCGTTCGGAACCGGAACACACGCCACTACTCAGGCTGCTGCAAGGCTTCTTGAAAGCGTGGCAGCGGGCAGAACAGTTGCCGATGTGGGCTGCGGAAGTGCTATACTCGCCATAACCGCGTCAGTCTGCGGCGCTGAGAAGGTTTACGCCTTTGATATTGATGACATGGCAATGGGCAACGCCCGTGATAACATAGAGCTTAACGGCTGCACTAATATTCAGGCATGGACAGGCGGCATAGAAAGCCTTAATGAACAGGCGGACGTGGTCGTCGCTAACATAATCACAGGCGTGCTTAAAAGCATCCATGATGATGTAATTTCACGCAAGCCTGAATACATAGTTTATTCCGGCATACTTCTGGAAGAATACGAAGAATTTATGAGCAGCATAGATACATCCGGCTATGTCACAGACGCATCAGCGGAAGTTAAAGAGTGGAAAGGAGTGCGTCTTAAAAGATGCTGGGAGTAATTGGAGATATACACGGCTGCGTCAGAACCCTTGACGCGCTTCTGGAAAGACTTTTCGGCGAATACGACATACACAGGCTGGTTTTCCTCGGCGACATAGTGGACAGGGGAAGATATTCCAAAGAGGTCTGTGATCTCATCATTGATCTCAGGAAATCTTATGAAGTTACGCTCCTGTTGGGCAACCATGAGGATGTAATGCTGGACTACTTCCATTCCTCCCTGCGGTACGGACCCAAACAGTTTATGAAACTCGGCGGAGATAAAACCATAAGCTC
This sequence comes from Geovibrio thiophilus, assembly GCF_004087915.1. Lineage (NCBI taxonomy): Bacteria > Pseudomonadati > Deferribacterota > Deferribacteres > Deferribacterales > Geovibrionaceae > Geovibrio > Geovibrio thiophilus. The sequence continues at coordinate 1,714,522 of NZ_CP035108.1, read as the reverse complement.
GTTCACCGGAGGCAGGTTTGACAGAGAGCTGGCACAAGGGAAGGATGTCTCTCTCTCTGCCTACAGATACTTTGAGCCTTATATGGACTTCTTCAATTCGGCTGTTATATGCGATTCCGTGAACTATGATTTTTTGAAGCTCCATTTTTCCCACGCAGGTATAGGGGACGGTTCAGGCAACGGGGATGATGAATCCTTCAGCCCGCAGTTCAGGTTTGTCTGGTCGAGGAACACTGATAAAAGAAAGACCGACTATTTCGGCTATACAATGGTGCACGGACATACCCCGGTGGTGAAAATTGATCCGCAGATCAACCCGAATAAGCCTTACATCAATCGGGGCAAAAAAGGGGAGATATGTTCCATAAACCTTGATACAGGATGTGTTTACGGTTATTTCCTCAGTTCGATGATAGTTGACGACAATGGGGATTTTGAGTTTGAATCAGTGAAATATAAGGATAAAGGCTGATGAAAAGAATCTGGCTTGATGAAGTTTCCGGCTCATCCTGCGAACTGCGGGACGATGCTCATCACTATGTAAAAACGGTTCTGAGAAGCAGGGAAGGGGATATTTTCGGTATATTGACCCCTGAAAAATTCTGCACAGCAAAGATCACACAAATAACCAATAAATTTACCGTACTTGAAATAGTAGAAGAGTGTCCGGTGAAAAAGCCGGATTACAGGCTTTCGGTTTATCAGTGTGTGCTCAAGCGTGAATATATGGACTTTGCAGTGGAAAAATACGCCGAACTCGGCGTTACGGAGATTACTCCCGTAATCAGCGCCCGCAGCATGAAGGATGTTAAGGATAAATCCTTTAACAGGTATCACGATATTGCCGTGAAAGCGGTTCTCCAAAGTGAGAATCAGCATGTGCCGATCATAAACCCTCCGGTTGAGCTGGCGGACATCACGGCTGACCACGAGGAAAAGCTGTTTTTCTACGAGCGCAAGGAAGGAAAGGAGCCTGTTAAGCTTAAGGGAAAAAATGCCGCAATTATCATAGGCTGCGAAGGCGGATTTGAAGAGGAAGAGGCGGAAATCCTCAAATCAAAAGGCTTTCGTGTGGTTTCTCCGTTTAAACCCGTGCTAAAGGCTGAAACTGCCGCTGTGGTATTCACCGGACTGGTGCGAATGGAGCTGGAATGACGGAATTTCAGTTCACGGAAGATGATATAAGATTCATGCGCCTTGCCATAGAGCAGGCTCAGGAAGCACGGGCGGAAGGCGAAGTTCCCATAGGCGCCGTAGTGGTCAGGGACGGAGAGGTTATAGGCAGGGGCAGAAACGCCAAAGCCATTGCCAAAACCGCCACAAGCCATGCGGAGATAATCGCCATCGAGGACGCGTCAAGAAACACGGGCGACTGGCGGCTTGATGAATGCAGCCTGTATGTCACTGTGGAGCCCTGCCTCATGTGCGCGGGGACAATCATTCACTCGCGCATACGAAATGTTGTTTTCGGCGTGCCGGAGCCTAAATTCGGCGGTGTGATCAGCCTTGCCCATACCTTCGATATTCAGAGACTCAATCATAGGGTCAATTATAAACACGGCATTTTCGAGGATGAAATTCGGGAAATGCTGAAAAGCTTTTTCAGGGAATTGAGAGGGAAAAAATGAGCTTAAACTTTTCCCCATTCTTTGAGCGTTTTTTTCCGGCAAGCAGCCTGAGAGTCGTCTAAACTACCAAATTTTTCTCCAAACTCAATATTCCATTCATTCCAGTTTTTGCCCGGCTTCCGTGTGTCTCTTCGTACTACAAGGCAATTTAACGGAGGTAGCTTTTTAGTTTTGTAGTCATATTCTGAAATGTTAACAATCCACTCCACTACTTCACTTGTGTGGTATCGCCCCCATTTTTTTGTTTTGTGTATTTTACTCCATAGTTCTTTGTACGTAATTCGATCACTAAACATACGGTTATCCGATCTGCTCTTACAGGCGACATCGACAAGAATCTTTCTGACTTTTTTTTCTATACTACTCAACACGGTCACGCCTCATGAAATGATATGTCATATTATAAACAGAAGGGGAATAGTTGGTCAACAGCTAGATGGAAAAGTAAGGATCGCGGTAAATCTTCATGATCACTGCGCTCTATCATGTTCGTGCAGGTCAGGTGTATTCAATTATTCCGCAGACAAGCTCTGCTTCCACCACAGCTCCAACCGGACATTCAAACAGACATTCACAGCACATGGTGCATCTGCTGCCGTATAAACGTGTAAAAGTATCATTTACGCCCTCAAATACACCTGCTTCGCAAAATTTTTGACATTCTTCACAATGACCAAACTTGTTAGCAAGATAAACAAGTTTGGTCATAGGACCAAACATTGCAAGAATAGTTCTGGTATCATTTCCTGATAAACCCTCACAAATATAAACTTCATCACCGCACATACTGTTTTCATTGCTGAAACTTTTACTGCTTAACATTGCACGACCTCTTTTAAGAATGATGTTAGTACTCCACTGTCACCGGATTTGACCATATGCCGTTGACAGACAGAAATACATCTGTCCTAGTTCCAGCATCATCATATATAACCTTTGCTCCATCAAAAATTATAGCCTTTCTTCCGCTTTCAGCAGCAGGCTCAATTCGTGTTGAAATCTTACTTTCAAGCTTCTCAAAGAATATTCTGCCGTTTTTTGCAACAGTAATGAACTTGTGCTCCCTGTTACTGATTACAACCAGATCCAGAGTCATGGAAATGCAAGTTTTATCAGGCGTACATATGGTATCTGTTGCAGCAGTATCATATTTTTTACTGTTTTCCTCGGCATATCCCATACCGCTGAACAATACTACTCCGGCTGCAAAAGCGGCTTTAAGCAGGTTCCGTCTTGTCGGTTTTGAGAGATTGATTTCTTTTATCATGTTGCACCCCTGAAATGAAATTAGAGCCATATAAGTAGAGTGTCAAGTTAGTTTGCGTAAAGAAAACAGAGAAAAACCTCTATATGCTTAATCAGTATAGTTAATGTATTTGAGAGGAAAAATCATAAAGCGGATTTTGAATTATCGGATGTATAGCGTTAAAGGATTATCAGCGATGATTATAAGCCGGTATCAAAAGAGCTTCGTGGAAAAACTGCCGGATGGAACCAGCGAGCAGAGCAGAATTAGCGGATAATACTTCTGAATATTCGGTCAACCCCTACATGAAGAAGTAGGGATCTCGGTCAACCTTCATGATTACCGCTGTTTTGCCTAGTTTATTGAACGAGGTAACGGCGAGATGTATAGCCCGTTTGAGCAGAGCGGCGTCCGGGCTTTTCAGAAGGATGGAGTATCTGTATTTATTGCGTATTTTATAAACCGGCGCCTGAGTCGGTCCCATAACCTTCAGAGCAGAAGGCATGGAGGCTAGGGCACGCTTCACTTCCTGTGCGGTCTCATGGACGGTTTCCTCTCTGGAATGGCTGAAAACGAGCCTGCACAGCTTTCCCACAGGCGGGTAGCCGAAGGCTTCCCTGCGCTGCATCTCAAACTCATAGAAATCATCCGGACGGTTCATCGCCATATCGAAGATCTCCATCTCCGGTGAATAGGTCTGGATTATTACCTTCCCCTCCTTCTCGCATCTGCCGGAGCGTCCGGAAAGCTGCACAAGAAGCTGAAACGCCCGCTCGTGCGCTCTGAAATCCGGCAGTGAGAACATATTATCCAGATTAAGCACGGCGGAAAGGGTTACATTGGGGAAGTGTAGACCCTTTGCCACAAGCTGCGTACCCACAAGAACCTTAAATTTGCCGTCACGGAAATCATCCAGCATTTTGCTGAGCTTGCTCTGGGATGTAACATTGTCGGTATCGAGCTTAAGTACAGGGATCCCGAGAAGCTGCTCCAGTACTTCAGCCACACGCTCCGTTCCTGCGCCGTAGTCTCTGGTAAGGGTGCTTCCGCAGTGAGTGCAGTGGGGTGTTCTGTATTCCGATGCGCAATAATGGCATTTGGTTACGTTTCTTGATTTATACCACGTCAGCGCCACGGAGCAGTTGGGGCAGTGTATGGTTTTGCCGCATTTTTCGCAGTAAAGCGTGTGTGAATACCCCTTGCGGTTTATGAGCAGAATAGCCTGTTCTCCACGTTGAACAGTGGCGGAAAGTTCATCATACAGCCTTTCTGAGATTATATGGTCTATAGGGTCGCAGGATTTCATATCCACTGTCTGCATGGCGGGCATACATGCGGCATGACGGGTAAGAAGCCTGTGAAGGCGGTATTTTCCCGCTCTGGCGTTGTGCATTGTCTCCAGCGAGGGTGTTGCGCTGCCCAGAACAACTGTGGTTCCCAAGATGCTTCCGTAAAGCACCGCCATATCCCTTAGCTGATAGGATGGCGCTTCCTCCTGCTTGTAACTCTGCTCATGTTCTTCATCAACGATGATCAGTCCGATATTTTCAGCAGGAACAAACAGAGCGCTCCTTGCGCCGATCAAGACCGGAGCCTCACCCTTGGCGAAGCTCCAGAAGACCTCTTTACGCTTCTTAGGCGTGTGTCTGCTGTGGTAGGACGGAACTTCAAAGCCAAGTCTGTTTGATATACGCTCAACCATCTGCGGTGTAAGGGATATTTCTGGCACAAGATAAATTACCTTCTGCCCTGCGGCTATGGCGTCCTTAGCGAGTTCGATGTATATTTCGGTTTTTCCGCTGCCTGTTACGCCGTGAATGAGGTGTACGGAGAATTTACCGTGATCCGCAGCTATACTCTCATAGACTGCCTGCTGATCGGGATTGAGTCTGAGATTTTCAGCTGCTGCCAGCTTTTTAACAGGTACAGGGCAGGGCTCTGACTCCACGACAGATTTAGAGATTGTACCGGAAAGAGTCAGACCGGGCGGATTCACGTAGTAATCCGCCATGGCGTCTATAAGTTTCAGAAATTGATCGGTAAACAGGGTGGAATCTTCAAAGGTTTCGGCTATCTCACGATATTTAACCCCATCCTTCAGCTCCTTAGCCTCATTGAGAACAACTCCTGTGAGGATTCTGGAGGCGAGGGGAACCCTGACCCTTTGCCCCCGTGAGAGCGGCGTATGGGAAATGTAAGTGTAAACGCCGCCTGCGGGAACGGGCAGAAGAATATCGTAATAAGCCAAAATGTTTAGTCCTCCGGATGATGCCCCGTATGGAAATGACCGGAAAGAACCTCACGCTTGAGCTCTCGCTTAAGGATTTTACCTGTGGCGGTCAGCGGGAGATCCTGTCTTATATAAATGTGGCGGGGTGTTTTGTAGTTTGCAAGCTTCTCTTTGAGATACTTTTTAATATCTTTGATGTCAAGATTAGCGCCTTCTTTCGGTTTTATATAAGCATCAGGCACTTCGCCGCTTGCCTCATCCGGCAGACCGATAACGGCAGCCGCTTCCACGCCTTCATATTTGTGAAGCACTTCCTCTATCTCTCTGGGGTAAACATTCATTCCTTTCACGAGGATAAGGTCTTTCTTGCGGTCAACTATGTAGATGAAGCCTTCTTTGTCAACTTTGGCAAGGTCGCCTGTGAAGAGCCAGCCGTTGCGGATTGTGGTTTCTGTGAGCCCCGGCATGTTCCAGTAGCCCTTCATGACGTTGGGACCCTTTACTATGAGCTCGCCCACTGTGCCTACAGTAACTTCCATCTCGCTCTCGTCCACCACCTTAACCTGCACTCCGTCAAGGGCCGGACCGACAGAAAGCGGCTTCTGCTTATTAAGAAGGTTCACTGAAACAACAGGGGAAGCCTCTGAAAGCCCGTAGCCTTCGACTATGGTTTTGCCGAATTTGCTTTTGAACTGTTTAAGGGTTTCCTCCGGCAGAGGAGCTCCGCCGCTGACATGGAGCCTGATAGGATAAATGAACTTGATGAACCACGCAGGCATTTTAGACTTGAGAAGCGCTGTGTAAACCTGAGGAACACCGAGAAAGAAAGTCGGGCGTTTGAAAACAAGTATATTTTTGAAGCTTTTTTTCTTAAGGTCGTTGACGCCTTCCAAAATTATCACGGACGAGCCGCTGAATGTGGGCAGTATAAGACACGTCATCATTGCGTATGAATGGAAAGAGGGGAGGAAAAGCAGGAATTTCTCTCTTGAGCGCACATCAAATCTTGAAGCGCAGGCAGCAGCGTTTGCTATGAGGTTCCTGTGGGTGAGTTCCGCTCCCTTGGGGTGACCTGTGGTTCCTGACGAGTATATGAGAAGAGCTGAGTCCATCTCTGTTACATCAGGTTTAACATCCTTGTCTGAAAGGTTTTCTGAAATAACGTACAGGTTTTCGGAGCGGAATGCCGTCTGCTGGTATGCCATCACGGCTTTAAGGCTTTTGACTTCCTTTTCTATCTTATTGGTCACTTCGTGGAACTCGGGCGAGGTCACAAAGATTTTGGCTCCGCTGTCTTTGAGAATGTAGGCTACTTCGTCTCTTTTGAGGAATGTATTTACAGGAACGACCATCGCTCCGCATTTGAAGGCCGCAAACAGGGTAAAAACGAACTCGGGGGAGTTCTCAAGCATTATGGCTACCCTGTCCCCTTTCTCTACACCCTTAAGCTGCATTGCCGAAGCGATTTTGTTGGTAAGCGCGTTTGCTTCGCCGTAAGTGATTTTTGCTTCCTGAAAATGAATATAAACCTTTTTAGGCTGAATTTTTGCCCTGTCGATAAGCATTTGGGCAAGATTGTTAAAATTCATGCAGTCCCCCCGGTCTTATTCCTGATTTAATTAAATGCTGAAAAAGCCTGCTCACCGGCAATCCGACAACATTGTCGTAGTCGCCTTCAATTTTCTCCACGAGAAGACAGCCTTTCCCCTGTATAGCGTATGAGCCAGCCTTGTCGAAGGGCTCTTCTGTTTCTATGTACCAGTCTATGAAGTCATCCCCGTATTTGCGGAAATAAACGTCAGTTGATTCGTAAAATCTCTCGCATAAGCCTTCACGCTTATTGACGAGGGCAACGCCTGTGATTACCTTATGCTGCTTTCCGCTGAGCGCGCGCAGCGTGTTTTTAGCGTCCGCCGCGTCCGTGGGTTTGCCGTATATTACCCCGTCCAGCACAACAATTGTATCAGCGCCGATTATGTACGCTTCGTCATAGATATTCGCCACGTTGTAGGCTTTCATTGCGGCAAGGCGCATAGCCTGATGCCCAAAGTCCGGATCGTCTGTTAAATCTTCCTTAATGTCTGATGTTACATACTGAAAATTCAGACCGATGCGGGTCATAAGCTCTCTGCGTCTGGGCGAACCGCTAGCCAGTATAATTTTCTGAATCATTTTTTCTGCTCCGTTCCTGTGATCTTTTCAGATACCCTTCTATCATGAGCGCCGCATAGCCTGTAAAAACTCCGCATGCGGCGGAGACAGCGGCAAAATAGGGGAGAAGCCCGTAAACAGCGGGACTCTGAATGTAGAATGTGCCGGCCGTAAAAAACTGAACGGTGATATGCACCAGCCCGCCCAGTGCTCCCATACTGACCGAAGTTATGAATCTACCGCATAATTTAAAATATGTCAGCATTAAAAACGTTGAGGCTAAAGTGGCTGGTAGTCCTATGGAAACTTTGACAATAAAGTTGCCGGTTACGAGAGGGACAATGATCGCTTTAAGGAACGCGACGGCAAAAGCCGCCTTGAAGTCAAGCATCGTTATGGCGAGCATGATCCCGATATTGGCAAGACCGAGCCGAAGCCCGGGAAGAGGAAGTCCGATGAAGTTTTCCGCTATGCCGAAAACTATGGACAAGGCGGTGAAAACTCCGATAAGCGCTGTTCTATCTTGAGACGGCGTCAAGTCCGTCATCTTCGTTTTCGCATTTGACATAAACCGCAACCTTGTTCGGAATACAGACTGCGGCGTCCCCGCAGGAAGATACCCAGCCGGTGAGAACGCAGATTTGATTAGGGCAGTCAGATTCCTTAATTCTCGCTTTTCCGTCCTTTACTTCCACGATCATTTCGTGTCCGGTTTCCTCTTTGAGGTCGTAAAGCTGATCTTTGAAAGAGAGCTCCTTTTCACCTTTTTCTGTGATAAGAACAAGGACAGGCGCTCCGGAGGCAATAAACAGATTCTTTATAAAAAATACCGAACAGAACAGTAAAATGATTACTATTATATCTGCCGCTTTAATTCTCAAAGCTTTCCCACCCGCAGAGCTTCAGCACTCTGTCATCGTGAGTGTAGATAAGCACGGGGGTTCCGGTGCGCTTGCAGGCTTCGGCGGCTTCCTCTTCGGGCAGAAGGAAGAACACTGTGGATAGTCCGTCCGCGGTTTCACAGTTATCGGCGATTACGCTTACGCTTCTGTAGAGACTTGCGGGCTCCATGGTGACCATGTCGAAGATGTGGCTGTAGCGTATGCCGTTCTTCATGAAGAAGCGTTCATAGTCGCCGCTGGTGGCAACTGCCTTGTCCGAAACAGATATGGTGGAGATCACTTTGTTCGGGTCATCAGGGTGGCGTATTCCAACCCGCCAGCGTGATTTATTCTTTTTGCCGAAGGCGTACAGATCTCCGCCTGCGTTGACGATGCCCGACTCGGCACCGTTCTTTTTCATCGTTTCCACAGCCTTATCAACGATCATTCCCTTTGCGAAGGCTCCTGCTGAGATTTTCAGCCTTTCGTCCTCCTTGACCAGTTTGCCGTCCAGAAACAGGAGAGGCTTATTTTTAATAGCTTCCGCCGCTGCTGCGTATTTCTCGGGTGAGGGGAGATCGTAGGGTCCTTCGGGAAAACCGTAAAGGCTTGTGAGGCTCAGGGCGCGTATGTCAAAACGATCTTTGGAGATCGCTTTATAGTCGTAAGACTTCTTGAAAAGCACCTCCCATAGCGGGCTTATTTCAAAGCCGGAGCCTGCGGGAGCGTCATTATATTTCTGTTCAAATGATTTTACCTGCTCTTCGTAATCGTTTATGGTGCGGATGACCTGCTTGAGGCTCATGTCCTTTTTGTGGGTGATTTCCACAAGGGTTCCCATTGCGTAAAACTGGCGCTTCTCAAACCTGTCGGTGCACGCAGCCGCAAGAAGTATCACACACAAAAATAAAGCTGTTTTCCGCATTCGGGACACCTGTTAGTTTTAAGATAAGATTTTACTTCGTAACCGTTTCGTTTTACAAGGACAGCTTTGCAGTGCGGGCACAAACTGTCGTTTTTCTCATGCCTGAGGTTTCCGGCATATACGTAATTGAGATGTTTTTCAGCGATTTCTTTCATTTTAATAACGGTTTCAGGCTCAGTGGGAAGTATGGCGGATTTATATGCGGGAAAGTATGCCGAAAGATGCAGCGGAATATCAGGGCTGACAGAGGCAAGCCAGCCGCACATCGACAGGAAAGTCTCTTCATCATCATTTTTTGTGGGGATAATGAGGTTTGTCACCTCAACAGAAACGCCTGATTCGTAAAGAGTTCTGATCGTATTTTTCACAGGCTCAAGACTGCCGAGGGTTTCCTTATAGAATCCTTCCGTGAAACCTTTCAGATCTATATTGGCTGCGTCTATGAGAGGGATAAGCTCACGAAGGGGCTCTTTGTTTATATAACCGTTGGAGACAATCACGTTTTTCAGTCCTTGTTTTTTAAAGTCCGCCGCACAGTCAGACACGAACTCATACCATATGGTCGGTTCATTGTAAGTAAAGGCTATGCCTATGCTTTCTGACTGTTCCGCCATTTTGAGCAGCTCGGCGGCAGTTGTTTTCTGTCTCGGTGTTTCAGCAGTGCTTATGTGCCAGTTCTGGCAGAAATCGCACCTGAAATTGCACCCGTTTGTACCAATGCTCAATACCGAGCTTCCGGGGTGGAAGTGATACAGGGGTTTTTTCTCAATAGGATCAAGAGCTAATGCGGATATTTCGCCATATGCAGTTTGAAAAAGTTTGCCGTTTATGTTTTTGCGTATGAGGCATATTCCGTGTTTCCCGTTGTTTATCAAACACTCATGCGGGCAAAGAACACACCTGACCGAATTGTTCTCCCGCGGCTCGTAAAAACGCGCCTCTTTCAGCATCTATTTTTCCCGTTTGATCATGTAGTCCGCGAGGCTCTCAAGAGCTTCTCTGTATTTGTTTTCAGGGAAAAGCTTCAGATTCTCCTTCGCTTTGGCGGAGTATCTGTCGAGGATTTCCTCTGATTTTCTTTTAACATCGTATTTCTTCATTAAATCTATAATGTAGTTGAGGTTTTCCTCATCCGAGTTTTCGTTGACGATTATTTCCCGCACCTTAACTTTTTCTTCCTCAGCGGCATTTTCCAGCAGAACTATGACAGGAAGAGTTATTTTGCCTTCCTTGAGATCAGTTCCGGGTTTTTTGCCTGTTTTGGCTTCGTCTCCGAGATAATCGAGTATATCATCGCTCATCTGGAAGGCTATGCCTAAGTTCCTGCCGAAATCACGGAGAGCTGCACGCTTATCCACGCTCTGCCCGCCGAGAAGGGCGCCTATCTCGCAGCAGGAGGAGAAGAGAATCGCCGTTTTGCTGTTTATTATCTTAAGATAGTCGTCCATGGTGATTTTTATGTCCGCTGTTTTGATAAGCTGGAAGACTTCGCCCTCGCTCATTGTTCTTGCCGCAACGGCGAGCGTCATCTGGATTTCGGGATTACCGTCCTTCACAAGGTTCATGAAGGCTCTGGAATAGAGGAAATCTCCGCAGAGGACTGTTATGTCATTACCGAAGACAGTGTTCGCGCTTTTGCGTCCTCTCCTGTACATGGCTCCGTCTATTACATCGTCATGGAGAAGGGTCGCGGTATGAATATACTCCACAACGCCGCTGAGAGCCGCTGTTCTGTAACCGTCATACCCGCAGAGGAGTGAGGAGAGGATAAGGAAAACCGGACGAAGCCTCTTTCCGCCGCTCTCAAATACATATGACGCAACCTCGTTCACCATCTGAACATCTGAGTCAAGGTTTAGGAGCAGTTCTTTTTCTACTTCGTCCCTTTGTTTTTCAATCATTGATAATATATCGTTAACATACATCAGCCGAATATATCCTCTCTCTTGATATTTTTGTTAATAAAAGATATTTTAATTCTGTAAAACCTGCCGCACAATAAGCGGGAGCAAGGGTTTCAACCGGTTAAGGATATACGAAACATACGGCGGTGTAAAGAAAAAAGGTTTTTGGAGATAGTCATTTGAGTTACACGGGCATGGAAGATATTCACCTTACTTATTATAAACTTCTGGACGGAATTGACACTTCCGTCAATCTTGGTGTATCCGGTGTTGTTGATCTCTCGTTCAATGACTTTGTAACGGCACGCTATCTCGTGGATAACAAGGGCTTTATCAATGTTTCCGCCCTTACTGATCTCAAGATGATTAACTACGAAGGCATAAATCCTGTCCGTATAGACAGGAACCTTTCTTTTACTTTAAGAAAACTTAAAGCGGATCTGGTAATTTCCCTTGGCGGCACATTCCGTTTTCAGCCGGTGCATGACACCGCTTATGCTTTGCACGGCTGCCTGAATGTCGGCGGAACGGTGATTCTGGCTGTTTACCCCACAGTGTACGACAGGCAGGGGAGAGACATGCTCGCCGCCTTCAGCGCGGCAACGGGGATCCCCGTGCGTGACAAACTGGGCAGATGGCACTCCACACTCTACAACACTATGTGCAATCTTTTTGTAAATATCCGCACTGAGGAGGTTCTCTCCGATACCACAGGTTCAGAGGTTATGTCCATTTTCTCGACAGACAGCTTCTACAGGTATCTTTTCAGGGATAATTCCGAATATGACAAGTTTTTCTCCATTGTTGGCGATGGTAACGGATACACACTCTCATGGAAAATAATTAAAGGATTAAAGGTGTAATTATGAAAACAGTGACGACAGATAATGCTCCGGCAGCCATAGGACCTTATTCTCAGGCGACTTCCGCAGGTAATATGCTTTTTATTTCAGGTCAGATATCTCTGGATCCGAAAACCGGAGCCGTTGTGGGGGATACTGTTGAGACTCAGGCTGAGAAGGCGATCCATAACCTTATAGCTATAGTGCGTGATGCGGGCTTTCTTGTTACTGATATTGCAAAAGTCACGGTATACATAAGGGATATGGGTAAATTTACCGAATTTAACGAGGTTTACGCCCGTGAGCTCTCCGGACACAGACCGGCCAGAGCTGTAGTGGAAGTCTCTGCATTGCCCAAGGGGGTTTTGGTGGAGCTTGATGCGATCTGCGTTAAGGAATAGCTTTCTTATCCTTCTTGCCCTTTTTGTATCCTCCTGCTTTTGGAGCAGGGAGCCGGAGGAAAATACGCCTGAGCGCTGGCAGCCTTACCCCGGGCTGGTCTGGCACATCCAGCTTCAGGGCGAGCTTGTCAAATACGATGATGCCTCAGTTTACGATATTGATCTGTTCAACACTGATGATTCGATGATTAAGCTTCTGCATTCGGAAGGTAAAAGGGTTATCTGTTATTTCAGTGCCGGAACGGTTGAGGACTGGCGGGTTGACGCTGCGGCTTTTCCCGCGGAGCTTACCGGAAACACCTTGTCAGGGTGGGAAGGGCAGAGATGGCTTGACGTGCGGCATGTAGAAGAACTTGCGCCTCTGATGGAAGCGCGGCTTGACCTTGCCGCAAAAAAAGGCTGTGACGCTGTGGACGCTGACAGAGTGGACGGATACAGGGCGGATACTGGATTTGAAATATCATATGACGATCAGCTCCGGTATAACCTGTTTCTGGCGGAAGCCGCTCATAAAAGAGGGCTTGCGGTCGGACTGAGAAACGATTTCGCTCAGGTTGCGGATCTGGCGGATATTTTTGATTTTGCGGTTTCCGAGCAGTGCTTCGAGACAAACGAGTGTGACCTGCTGTATCCGTTCATTCAGAGGAGTAAGCCTGTGTTCGGCGTGGAGTACGCTTTTCCCGCGGAAGTCTTCTGCGGCGCCGCAAACAATGTGAACTACGACTTCATCCTTTCCGATAAAGAACTGGACGGCACTTTCCGTATTCCTTGCAGATAATAAAAAGCCCTCCGTTCTTGCTAAGGAACGAAGGGCTTGGGTATTTTACGCAAGTTGCTTCTCAGCGGTTATTCACCCTTCTGAAGCAGCCTCAGCATTCTGTTGTTTGTGGTGAGGAAAAATCCGGTGCTGTTGTCATTCAGTACATTTCTGTATACTTCCAGAGACTTATAAAACTCATAGAACTGCGGATCCTTATTGTAAGCGCTGGCGTAAATATTGATTACCTCCGCATCAGTCTTACCCTTTATTTCCTCAACTTTGCGGTAAGCCTCGGCGATTATTATGGCTCTTTCCTTCTCGGTTGTTGCCTTGATAATCTGAGACTCTTCCATACCTTCGGAGCGGTACTGCTTGGCTATTCTGTTACGCTCCGCCTTCATACGCTCATACACCGCCTTTTCGTTCTGGGTGGGCAGGTCGGCGCGCTTGATGCGCACGTCATGTATGTCGATGCCGTATTCAAGGGCTTTCTCTCTTGAAAGCGTGGTCACATTAGCCATTATCATGCCTCTGTTGGTTTTGATAACGTCTATGAGATCATGCTTGCCGAGTTCGTTTCTCATTTCGGAGTAGATTATATCATCCAGCCTGTGGAAAGCGCTTCTGTAGTCTCTCACTGTGAGATAAAACTTAAGCGGGTCGGTTATCCTCCAGCGGCAGTAGTTGTCTATCACGAGAGCTTTTTTGTCCTTCGTGAGGATTTCCGATGAGCTTGCGTCATACTCTATAAGCTTCTTGGACATGAAAATAGCCTTCTGCACGAAGGGCATTTTGAAATACAGTCCCGGTGTGGAGTGGCTTTTCACAGGTTTTCCGAGCTGAGTGATCACCGCATGCTCCGTAACGTCCACAATTATGAACAGTGACTTGAACGCAACAATAACCGCAATGATGATTGCAGGAATCAGTAATTCTTTTTTCATTTCGCCAGACCTCCCTTTATTGTGTCAAGCCCGAGGAGAGGCGTGATATTTTCTATGCTGTCGTCAAAAATGTATTTCTGGTTACCTTTGAAAACCTCCGCCATTGTTTCAAAATACATTCTCTTCTTTGTAACGGACGGTGATTTTGAATAGCTGGCAAGGATCTGATTGAATCTGGATGTATCGCCCAGAGCCTGATCCACTTTTTCCTTTCTGTAGGCTTCCGCTGCCTGAATCATGGACTCCGCCTGACCTCTGGCTCTTGGAATAAGCTCATTTCTGTAAGCCTCGGCTTCATTAATGAATCTGTTTTTATCTTCCCTCGCGCTGGCAACATCTTTGAATGATTCCACAACCTCAACGGGGGGTTCAACATCCTGAAGCTGAACAGCGACAATAGTTACTCCGGTTTTATAGTAATCCAGCATATCCTGAAGGATTTTCTGGGTTTCGTTCTGGATTCTGCCTTTGCCAATGGTGAGGATGTCGTCGATCATTTCTCTGCCCGCAACCTCTCTGATGGCTGATTCCGCCGCGTCCTTGATTGTGATCTCAACATTGTTCACATTGTACAGATAACTTTCAATGTCGGTTATCCTGTACTGGAGGCTGAGCGCTATGCTCACAATGTTTTCATCACCTGTGAGCATGAGGGATTCCTTCGGAATTTCCTGATAGCCGCCGCGGGTTCCGGTTTTGAAGCCTATCTCAATCCTGTGAACCTGAGTTACCACTGCCTTGTCTATTGCTTCAAAAGGATAGGGCAGGTGATAGTGAGGACCTGCGGTAACTATGCGGTTAACAACACCGAAACGCTTGACAACCGCCTGCTCGTCCGCAGCGACAATGAAAAAGCCGCTCGCGAAATAGACCGCCACAATAATGAGACCGATAAACGATGCTCCGGGCAGCTTGATGTTGGGTTTTTTGATTTTGAAGTCAAACTTCTCATCACCCCACGGACTCCCGCCCGTTCCTTTGCCTTGTGAGTTCATTCATATCTCCTTTAATTTAATACACTGCTAAATGATGTTGAAAGTTTCATCAGTGAAATGTTCTCTAAAATAATCTTCTGATGACCGCAAATGCGCTCAATCTATGATTGCATAATATAACAAACAGATAAATAAAAAAAATTCCCTCAAAGCATTGAATTTCGCCCAAACTCTGATAAACTTAATCAGGATAGAGCTTAATGCCCTGTTCCTGCTGTTTTATTGAGTTTTTTTGGCAGCCTCTTTTTTGTTCATGAGTTAATTTTATACCGTCGGCAGCATTTTTTCAAGCCGCTGCGGTCTTAATCTTATAAACAAGCAGTTCGGAGGTAGAAATGGAGATTGGCAGAATAAGAAACGTGGCATTCATCTCCCACGGAGGTGCGGGTAAAACCAGTCTGGCGGAAGCTATTCTCTTCAACGCAGGCGCCGTGAGCCGTATCGGCAGTGTCGAAAACGGTACGAGCTTCATGGATTTTGATCCTGTTGAGATCAAGAGAAAGTTGTCAATCCACTCCAAAGTATCCTCCATAGAATGGAGCAAACACCTCATAAACATCGTTGACACTCCCGGCTATTCTAACTTTCTGCATGAAACCAAGGCAGCGGTGACGGCAGTGGGCGGTGCTGTGGTCATAGCCAGCGCCATTACAGGTGTAAAGGCTGAAACTCAGAGAGTGTGGCAGTATGCCGATGAAAACGATCTGGCGAAAATTGTCTTCGTAAACAAAATGGATAAGGACAGGGCGGATTTTTTCCGCGCTCTGGGCGATATAGAAAAATCCTTCAATGTTATTCCTCTGCCCATTTTCATACCCATAGGTAAAGAGGATGACTTCAAAGGGATTATTGACCTTGTTAAAATGAAGGCGTACATCTATCCGGCGGAACCCACCGCTCAGTTCAGGATAGAGGAAATTCCCGCTGAATATGCGGCGGAAGCGGAGAGATACAGGGGTAAGCTCCTTGAGGCTGTGAGCGAAACTGACGACGCTCTCATCGAAAAATTCCTTGAAGGCGAGGAACTCACGGATGAAGAAATAGAAAAAGGGCTCCGCGAGGGAACCATACGCAAGCAGTTCATTCCGGTGCTCTGCGGCTCAGCCGTTAAAAACATAGGCAGCAAGCTCCTTCTGGAAGCCATAATAAAATATCTGCCTTCACCCCTTGAGAGAGAATATAAAATCGCTAAAAATATTGACACGGGAGAAGACTTTGTTGCCGTTCCTGACGAGGCTGAGTTTTCCGCCTTTGTATTTAAAACGTTCATTGATCCTTTTGCCGGAAAGCTTTCTCTTATAAGGATTTTCTCCGGCGAAATGAAAAGCGATTCCGAGGTCTACAACACCGAAAAGGAAGAAAAGGAACGCATAGCTCAGCTTTACCTTCTTCAGGGCAAGAATCATATTAAGATTGACAAAGCCGTTGCAGGTCAGATAGTTATGGTAAATAAACTGAAATATACCGATACCTTCGACACTCTGTGCAGCGGCAGGAAGAAGGTTGTTTTTCCTAAGCCGGAGCTGAACGAACCTGTACTGGCTTACTCAATTGTGCCGAAATCCAAGGATGACGAGGATAAGGTTTCCTCCGGACTTCACCGTCTCATGGAAGAGGATATGGGGATCCGTGTTGAGCGTAATGAACAGACCGGACAGCAGCTTCTCAAAGGCATGGGGCAGATGCACATAGAAGTTGTAGCCGAAAGGCTCCAGAATAAGTTCGGTGTTCAGGTTGAGCTGAAAACGCCTAAGGTTCCTTATATGGAAACCATACGCAGCAAAGCCAAAGGGCAAGGAAAATATAAGAAGCAAAGCGGCGGCAGAGGTCAGTACGGCGATGTCTGGATAGAGATAGAGCCTATGCCCAGAGGCAGCGGTTTTGAGTTTGCAAACAACATAGTCGGCGGTGCTGTTCCGAAAAACTATATACCCGCAGTTGAAAAAGGTATATATGAAGCATCCAGAGAGGGCATTCTTGCGGGTTTTCCGCTGGTGGATTTCAGAGTGAGTCTGTATGACGGCTCCTATCACTCTGTGGATTCATCTGAGATGGCGTTTAAGATAGCAGGCTCAATGGCATTTAAAAAAGTCGCCGCCGAATGCAAGCCTGTTCTTCTGGAACCGATTATGAACCTTGACGTTTTCGTTCCTGATGATACAACTGGAGCAGTAATAGGCGACCTTAACTCCAGAAGAGGACGCATCGCGAATGTCGAACCTCAGGCAAACGGTCAGCACATACGTGCTGAAGTGCCTATGGCAGAGGTTTTGGCATATGCGCCGGATCTCAGAAGCATGACAGGCGGACACGGCATTTTCACCATGGAATTTTCCCGTTATGATGAAGTGCCCACCCACCTTATGGAGAAAATTATCGAGGAGCAGACAGGGGCTTAAGCTCCGTAAGATAAAGAATGAACGGAATAAATTTACTTAAATATCATGATAAAAGCTTTTCAGACATACACCGTCTGATGCACGGAGAGATAGAGGACGAGCTGTTCACGCAGCTTGTCCTTGTCCCCGCGCAGAATAAAACGAGTCATAAGCCGCGCAGGGTTCTGAGCCCTGTCTATGCGGCAGCTCTCCTTCTCACTCTCAGTGTGGGAGCGGTATCCTACTTTTATTACAATACAGGCGCGTCGCCTGCCGATCTCATAAAACCCGCCTCCGAAAAGAACACGGAATCCGGTGCGGCAGCTCAACCCAAAACCAGACTTGAAAGAGAGGGCTTCACTAAAATAGGTGAAATTATATTTCTTGATGAAAATGCCGAGGAAACAACGGTTGTTATAGAGTCAGACTATGTTCCTGAACCGGAACCGGAAGAAAACGCTACGGTTGGTCAGCCTGCTGTTGCTGTAAAATCTCTGGATGTAACCACTGAACCGCCTCCGAGAAAAACAGAAATTGCCAGAGGTACTTATGTCGCAGTCGGAAAAGCTGAGGGGCGCTCTCTCGGTGATATACCTTCTGTGAATGAAGCAAAGAAAACGGAAGCAAAACCTGCGGCGCTTCCGAAACCCGCAGAGGTCAAAAAAACGCCTGTGCCTGCCAAGCCTGCGGAAGTAAAAAAAGAAGCCGCTAAACCCGTTGAAACACCTAAACCAGCACCTGCGAAAATTGCCGCTGTTCCGGCGTCAATCCCTGAGAAAATTTACGGCATTGAGTTTGAAAATGTAAACTCGGCAAAAAGATATACGATCCTCGCCAATGCGGAGAGGGCAGGACTGAAGGGCACTGAAAAAACTGTTTCATCCTCCGAAATTACCGCTTGGAGGGTTTACAGACTTGTACCCGGCTCAAAAACGCAGATAGCCGGACGCGGTGTGGAGTTCGTTGCCGATCTGCCGGATAAAGAACAGGCAATAGAATTTGTGAAAAAAAATAATATACCTGCTGCAATTAAACAGGTAAAAATTGAAAATAGTGTATATAATATAACAGTTTGCTGTACGACTGCCGAAAAAGCGCGCAATTTCGTTTCCTACAATAAGGCGAATGCGGAAAGTACAAGACTGATACCTGCTTCAGATAAAAGTAATTGACTGTAAATAAAAGGCTATTATAATTTTGTCTATAAGGGAGGCTGTTATGACAAAAGCTGACATCGTCGAGACCGTACACGAAAAGCTTGGACTTACCAAGAAGGACATCTCCAAAGTAGTGGATGAGGTTTTTGACGCAATCAGGGAAAATATCCTTGAGAAAACCAACGTCAAAATTTCCGGCTTCGGCAACTTTGAAGTGAAAAAGAGAGGCAGAAGAATCGGCAGAAATCCTAAAACAGGCGTGGAAACAGTTATCGAACCCCGCACTGTAGTGGTTTTCAGACCCAGCCAGATTTTCAAAGACGAGGTAAATGACTGATAAGCTTTACTACAAGATAGGCGAAGTCTGCGAGATAACGGAACTTAAATCCTCCGTGCTGCGTTTCTGGGAGAAGGAATTTAAACAGCTGCGCCCTGTTAAGTCAGGAGGCGGACAGCGTTTTTATACCAAAAAACACCTTGATCTTATCTTTTCCCTGAAACGTATGCTTTATGAAGAAAAGCTGACCATTGAAGGTGTGCGCAGAAAGCTGAACAAGGTTCTGAATGAACCCGCTAAGCCGCAGATGCTTGTTTCAACTGCGTCTGCTTCACCTGAAGAGATTAAAAAAGAGCTTTTGGATATTCTTAATATCCTTAAAGATAAGTGACGGCAGCCTTACCCGATTAGGCTGCCGTATTCATCATGTTTTTTTAAAACATTCTCCGGAGTTCTCAGAACAATTACTGCGGCGCAATTACTTTTTTTTCAAGGAGTTGATATGCAGTCTGAATTGGGGTATAAGTACAATTCCTCATACGGTGCAATAAAATATGACATAAAAGGGGAAGGGCAGCCGCTCATCCTTGTACATGGAACACCGTGGTCATCATACAATTGGCGCAAAGTGATTCCTGCCCTGAGTCAGTGGTTTACTGTTTATTATTATGATTTGCCCGGGTACGGTCAGTCAGAAAAAAATATCGAAAACGTATCTTTAGGTATTCAGAATGATGCTTTGAAGGAGTTGATTGACTTCTGGAAGCTGGATAATCCTAAAATAGTCGGGCATGATTTCGGCGGTGCGACGGTGCTGAGGACGCATTTACTGAACAAGCAGCCGTTTCAGAAGATTTTGCTTATTGATCCGGTTGCCGTTTCACCGTGGGGGTCTCCGTTTTTCAGCCATGTCGCACACCATGAATCCGCTTTCGCGGATCTTCCGGGTAATATCCACGACGCGCTTTTGACGAGATACATTGAAGGAGCGACCTATACTCCAATGGACAGGGAAACGCTGCTGGAAATCAAGAAACCGTGGTCAGGAAAAGATGGACAGGCTGCTTTTTACCGTCAGATAGCACAGTCAGACAGGAAATATACCGACGAGGCTGAAGCGCTCTATCATGAAATTAAAGTTCCGGTGTTTTTGATTTGGGGAGAGGACGATCAGTGGATCCCCGTAGAAAGGGGCATTGAACTTCACCGCAGGATAAAATCTTCCGAATTTGTTACATTGCCGCAGACCGGTCATCTGGTTCAGGAAGACCAGCCTGCGCTTCTGGTTTCATATATACTCAAGTTTATGGAGATCTAGAATCCTTCTCCTGATTACTTACCCTGATTATCCGGTTTTGGCTGGGGTCTGGGCGGGATAGGCGGTCTGACTGTCTTCTTTTTCTGTGTCTGCCCCTGTACATTTATGCGTGATGAGAAAAGGTCAAGCTCTTTGAAAGCGTTTGTAACATTATCATCAAACTCAATATTTCTCACTTCGTTTCCGTCTATTGATATTGCCGCTCCGCCTTTGATGCTGAACTCTTTTACGTACTCCACAAACTCTTCGTTCTGTTCTTTCAGGTATCTCTCATAGTCGCTCATGGTTTCGTTCACGAAGCTGTTATACTCCTCCTGAACCTGTTCCACATATCTTTTAAATTCGCCTTCCACAGATGTGAATTCAAGCTCGCCTTCTTTGAGGTATACCTTGGCGGGAGCCGCGCCTATACCGTCAGGATTTGGTTCGACCTCAACAAGGAAAGTGGTTCCCTTGACACCTATTACTGTGGTCTGGAGCCCGATTTGAACTCCCTGAGCCTCATTTGTTTTGGTTATTTTGAAAACAACCTTACCCTCGGACGGAGAGTATTTTTTAAAATCATCTATGGTAAGGAGCGACTTTTCCAGCACCACTACTTTTGACTGGTCTCTGAAGTTAATAAACGCCTTGCTTTTACCGGAGGTTTTGATTCTGTCTCCTTTAAAAAGTCTGTGATTATTTTTTCTGAACAATTCGCCTCTTACTTCGTTCTCTTTGTAGATGTTGACTTTTCCTTCGGCGGAGGCTATTTCTCCGATGGAGACTTTGTCGATCGAAAAGGCGGTTGCCGTAATTGCCGCCAGAACTGTTATTAGGAGTAAAATCTTTTTCATGGCATATCTCCGCATGTGTTTAGATCGCTGATAATTTATATTACCTTATAAAACGGTTATCCAGTGAAATTTCCCTTTTTTCATGCAGACGAAGAATGTATTATTTTTTAAAAGTGGTACAATGATACAATAAGCCGGTTAATAACCTTATAGGAGGATTTATGAAAAGAATAATTTTGGCGGTTATGTTTGTTGCTTTAGTTGCCGTCGGCTGCGGAGGAAAAAGTGCCGAAGCGCCGAAAGTTATCGATCCCTGCTTTAACGGTGCTCCCGCATGGGTTCTCAGCCCTGAGCTTGAAGGCGGTCTTGCCGCTTCCGGTTCTGCGAAGGTAGGTCCCGCCGGAATGCAGTTCGCCAAAACGGAAGCCATGGCTGCCGGCAGAGATGAACTTGCGAGAATCATAAGCCTTAAAGTTCAGAATATGGTAAAAAACTTTACTCAGGTAACAGGCGTGGGCGATGCCCAGACGGTTGACAAGGTTTCCTCTCAGGTTTCCAAACAGGTTGCCAATGAGACTCTTAACGGCTCCAGACAGAAAAATATCTGGCAGTCACCCTGCGGAGACCTCTGGATACTTGTAGTTCTTGACCCTGCTGTTGTTAAAGAGCAGGCTAAACAGGCTGTTCAGACCAGCTACAAAAATGATCAGGCTCTCTGGCAGCAGTTTCAGGCTAAAAAAGCCTACGAAGAGCTCGATAAAGAAATCGCAAAGGAATTCGGACAGTAAAATTTACGGGGGCGTTTTAGGCGCCCCCTTTGTTTAATTCATCACAGCCGCCCTCTTTAAAGTCTTTAAAGGGGGATTTCTGCTATAGGGACACTTTTATGAAACAAACCTCAAAAGCCACTGTCTTTATTATATTACTGATCTTTGTATGTGCCTGCGCTGCGCAGACTGTTTCGGCTCCTGAGCCTGTGCATAAACCGGAATGGCTGTGGAAACCGTCTGACGGCGGCAAAATAGGCGGCGTGGGCATAGCCAAGGAGCATATCCACGGTCTTGACGCGCAGCGTAAACTGGCAGTTTCCAGAGCGATTGACTCCATAGCGGCGCAGCTCGGTGTGCAGGTGCAGAACGTCACAGTGCTGGAGTCGCACGCAACATCCTCAGGCAGTTCTTCCACAACTATAGACTCCTACAGCATACACACTGTGCAGGGGAATACTGTTAAGGCTGCGGTAAGGGAATTTTGGACAGATGTGCAGACCGGTGAACTTTATGTATGGATGGTGCTTGAATAATGAAAAAATTTTTCTGCCTTGCTCTTGTTATGCTCTTTGCCTCTTTCTCCTTCGCCGAAGGATTTGACGACTTTAAGGAGAGCATGGACAGCGGTTTCAGTGACGAGAAAAAAAGCTTCGACACATACAAAGAGGAGCTGGAAAAAGAATTTACTGAGTATAAACGCATAGTTAACGAGGAATACGAAGCCTATAAAAATGAAATCCTCTCTCAATGGAAAGAGGCGGAAATGAGCACCCCTACCAAATGGGTGGAGTACACAAACGGTCTGAAAGAGAAAAAGGTAGTGGATTTTGAAAACGGTACCTACCGTCTTGAGGTTATCGGCAGAGATTACGAACAGGCTGAGAGAGACCTTGACGCCCTGATGAGAGACATGCTCGGTGTAGATAAGGCGACTGCCTTTCAGAGAGACATCCCTTCGCGGAAGACCGATGAAAAGGCTCGTGAGAAGCTTAAAAACATAGCCACGGGCACTGTCGGAAATGAAAGCGTCATAGGCAGCGCCGTAACCGGAAAGGAGAATCCCACAAAAAAGGACATCGACAGCGCCGCAGAGAAGCTTAAGGAAAATGCTTCTGTTAAAACCGAACCCTCAAAAACGGGTGAGACTGTCTTTGTTATGCAGGGCAAGCTGCCGCCTGAAACATACCGAAAAAGGGCTGAGGAGCTTAACCCCTCTGTTCAGAAATACGCAAAGGAATTTAAGATACAGCCTTCACTGGTTTTTTCCGTTATACAGACCGAAAGCGCATTCAACCCTGTAGCGCAGTCCCACATACCGGCTTACGGACTTATGCAGATTGTTCCCGCGTCCGCAGGAAAGGACGTGGCGCAGCTTCTTATGGGCAAACCGCTGATACTGACACCTTCATACCTGTTTAACACTGATAACAACATAAGGGCAGGAACAGCTTACCTTCATATCCTCTATTACAGATACCTCAAGGCTGTAAATCACCCCGAAAGCAGATTCTACTGCTCCATAGCGGCTTACAACACCGGCTCAGGGAATGTGGCTTCGGCTTTCAACGGGCGCAGCGCAGGTAAAAACAGATATAATGTAACAACGGCGGCGGGAATAATAAACAGCATGACGCCTTCAGAGGTGTATGACTATCTCCGTGTCCGGCTGGATTATGATGAAGCGAGAAGATATATAGTAAAAGTTACGGGCACACTGCCTTCGTACAGATATTTCGATTAAACCTCAGGAGGCTTTTATGATTAAGACAATTGCAGCAGCGGCGGCTTCACTTGCGCTGGCGGGGTGTATGGCTTCCAAGACGGAGGCTCCCAAACCTGCCGCGCATAATACAAAACAGATTCAGCAGACAAGAGCGGACAACGCCTTCAATGAGCTTGAAAAAGAGGTCAGCGGTCAGGGCACAGGACTTGAGGGGATGGAAAAACCTGTTCAGGTTCCCGCTCCCTCTGCTGAAAAGGCTCCGGCTATTCCCAAGCCTGAATATGCGAACAGACCGGTGGATAAGGATAACCTTGGTCCAGTGACAAAATATCCTATTCAGAACGGTTTTCCTGTCTGGTTCGCGACCCCGAATATGGACGGCTATATCGGAGCGGTGGGAATAGCCAAGCAGCAGGCGAGGGGCGGCATAGCGGCACAGCGCAGAACAGCCAAGGCGCTTGCCCAGAATGACCTTGCGAGAAGCATAAGGGTTATAGTCAACGCAGAAGTTAATATCGAAAAGCTGAATGTGGATACTCAGACTCTTAAATACTATCAGAGTAAAGTTTCCACCCTCTCCCGTCATCAGGCGGAAGAGGTTTTAAGTGATTTTGAAATCCGTGATGAATGGCTGGATCCGAAAACAAAGGAGCTTTATGTTTGGCTTGTGCTCAGAAAATAAGTTGCCCTTAGGCAAATAATCATGTAAGCATTCACTGTTATTTGTCTTTTTTATATTTTACAGTTAATGTTTTCCTCTGTGATTACGATAATAAAAATGGAACAGGTCTGTACCTGTTCCGTTATTGTAAGTTTAATGATATTATATTAATGAAAGTATACTTTCAGTTTTGTGAGGGGGTATGATGAAAATACACACTGAGGATTACGGTCAGTTTAAAGTTCTGAAAGTCGCCGGTAAGGTTGACATACTCACTTCCTCCGAGATCAGAGCTAAGCTTGCCGATGTTGCCCGGGCGAGGATAAGCGTGCTCGTGGTTGACCTTGATAAAGTTGTGTATATGGATTCATCCGGTCTCGCCACGTTCCTTGAGGGGCTTAAAAGCATGAAGGAATACGGCGGTGTTCTGCGTCTTGTTAATGTGCCCGAGAGAATAGACAAGGTGCTTAAGCTGATGAAGCTTGATCAGGTCTTCGAGGTGTATGACTCAGTTGATGAAGCCTCCAGAGGAAAATAATAAATCCGCTCTGAATAAAACGTTTTAACAGTTTTCTAATACTGAAAAGCCGCTTCAAACGAAGCGGCTTTTATTTTGATGAGTGAGGGGGCTGTTATTCGTCTTCGGAAACGTCAGTTTTCCAGCCGGAGAAGATGGAGCTTATATCTCCCGCACGGGTTCTGAAATCCACAAGGGCAGCCGCGTAAAGGTGCACTACAAGGAAGGTTGCTATGAGGAACACAACGAAGTAGTGAATCATTCTGATATACTGCACATTGCCTATGTAGCTGAACCAGCTCAGCATACCGTAAAGCGTCCCGTTAGGATCATTCAGAGACCAGAGATAGAAGCCGCTGAGTATCTGGAAGAAGAATATGAGGAACACCGCAAGGTAGGCGTACTGCGCCATAGGGTTGTGGGTGATTATATGTTTCGGGTTCTTTTCAAGGAACGTATAATATTTGAAATACTGTATTATCAGTCCCCTGTCTTTTTTGTTGAAAGGATTGTAAAAGGTGCGCCAGTTGGCGTACTCGTTTCCTATGAGCACATAAGCAATCCTCAAAAGAACGCTGAATGTGAAAACCATGCCTGTGACAAAATGGACAAAACGCATCTGTCCCATGACGTAGGGCTCTGTAAGCGCATTGTCATAGGTGAAGAAAGGGAAGTGGATGTAAAGCCCTGTGCTGATAAGAATGGTGATACAGATTACATTGAGCCAGTGACTGAACCTGACGGGCATCTGCCATACATAAATGAAACCTTTTGCAGGACAAAGATGCCGCATTTCTGCGGTAAGTTTGGGAGTCATAGCAACCTCCGGAAAAGTCTTATGAACTAATGATACAACTCTTCATAATCCATGTCCAGTCGAATAAGCGTCTTATTATGAAAATCCGCTCATTTACCAGATGCTTTTAATCCTGTGAAACATGAGATAGAAACACTTGTCGCCAGATGTTTTATTTATGCCCGCTTCTCCAGATCCGGAAGAATATCACGGAGAAAAATCTTAACGCTTACGAGGTCTGAGCCCTCAAGCTTGCGGAGAATTTCGTAGTATTTTTCTTCAAAAGGCGATTTATTGCCGAGGTTTTTTTCATAGAGACATTCAAGGACGGCGTCTATATTATCGGCGTATTTCAGTATCCGTCCCTCAAGCGTGGCGTCCTTGCCGTCGAAGAGTATATCCCTGAAAACCTCTTTATACTGCTCATTGAACGAGCTGAGGAGCATGTCTTCCGCTATGAGAACCTCAATCTCCTCAACCATATGCTTCATCTTTTCAGTCCTGTGCTTCACATGGCTGAGAATATCCCCCGTGAAGGCTTCGGAAACATCATGATTCAGCGCTTTTTTATAGAGCCTGCCCCAGTCCACCTTATTTCCGGCGTTCTCCTCCATGATACCCAGAAGCTGGGCTATCTGCGCCACAGAGAAAGAGTGTTCTGCAACGGAAGCCCGTCTGTGCATGAAATCGCTTGCCCAGCGACCTATGTTGTTAAGCTTTTTGACTGATAAAAGATAATCGGCTATACTCATTATTCACCTTTTAGAAAACCCGGAACCCTATAATACTATGCAGCGCACCCGCTGTACAGGTATAATGACGCAATCAATTCTCTTTACAGAGGATATGACATGGAATATCCTTTATTAAAAATTACAGCGGAAGATAATGAGCGAAAAAGAAATAAAATGCCTTACCTGTGTGCATCTGAGAAAAATTAAGATGGCGGAGCTGAAGGATTCATGGAAAATGCGCTGTGCGCTTACCGGAAGATTCATGAAGGAAGCTAAAACCAGATGCAGGGATTATGAATCCGAAACATGGGAACGTTTTGTCGAAGAAGACGAAAAATAGGAGGAATCAATGCTTTTTGAGTATTCAAATAAAACTATCAAATCGATCAGGGTAAAAATTACGGATAAGCCCGGCTATCTCGGAAGGCTCACATCACTTGTGGGCGAAATGGACGGCATGTTCGGTGAAATTAAGTCAGTCCACATAGGAAAAGGCTATAAAATCCGCGATCTCGATGTTTATACAGACGGCGAGGAGCAGCTCAAGGCTATACTCAAAGAAGTGGAAAAGCTTGAAGGCATAGAGATAATCGCCGTAAAAGACATAGTGGAGGAGTACCATCAGGGCGGCAAGTTCAAGATTGTGCCTACTGTACCTGTTGAAACGATAGATGATCTTAAAATTGTCTACACTCCCGGCGTGGCGTCCATATGCAAGCAGATAGCCGCCGATAAGTCTCTTGCCAATCAATTCACCACCATTCCCAACAATGTGGCTATAGTCACCAACGGAACAGCCATACTCGGTCTCGGGGATATAGGCGCTGTGGCAGGTATGCCCGTTATGGAGGGCAAGGCGCTTCTTTTCAGCTGCCTTGCCGATATAAACGGCATACCGATACTCATTGAATCCCACGATTCCGAGGTGATCATCGAAACAGTGAAAAACATTGCTCCCACATTCGGAGCGATAAAGCTTGAGGATATAAAGGCGCCGGAATGCTTCGAGATAGAATCAAGACTCCAGAGCATGCTTAATATTCCGGTTATGCACGACGACCAGCACGGAACGGCTGTGGTTGTTCTGGCAGCGCTCCTCAATATTGCCAAATACACCTTCATAAACCTTCATCAGTCCAGCGTGGGGTTCATTGGTCTCGGCGCAGCCGGAACAGGGATATTCAAGCTGCTTAAGGCATACGGCGTCACCAAGCTTATAGGAACGGATCTCAACGCGGACGCGAAGAAGCTTTTTTCCGAACTCGGGGGTACTCCCACAGACCTTAACGGCGTTATGAAAGACTCCAAAATAGTCATTGCCACAACAGGCTGCCCTGAGCTTATAAAGCCTGAAATGATCCAGTCCGGACAGGTTATACTCGCCCTTTCCAACCCTAACCCGGAGATAGACCCTGAACTGGCAGTGAAATCCGGCGCCATATTCGCTGCGGACGGTAAATCCGTGAACAATGCTCTTGCATTTCCCGGGCTTTTCAAGGGGGCTCTTTCATCCAAGGCAAGATATATCAACGACCGTATGAAGATAGCCGCAGCCAAAACCATAGCTTCTTTTGCTCTGGAGGGCGACCTTGTTCCGAATATTCTGAACAGAAAAGTGCATGACGCTGTGGCTCTTGCCGTTGAGCAGGAGGCTTTCAAGTCAGGTGCTGCGGTTAATCCGGAGTAGGGGGCATGCGCAGATTGTTCATTTCCGTTTTTCTGACTTCTGTTTTCCTCTCCGGCTGCTCAATGACACGTGAGTTCGGAGACAGCTTCAGGAAAGAATACAACAACGCAAAACCGGAAGCAAAGCAGCAGTGGAAGGATACAAAGGAGGGAGCGAAAGAGCTCCCTTCCGATGCTAAGGATGCCGCGGTTAAGTTTAAGGACGGAACCGCGGATGTTTATGGGGGAGTAAAGGAAGACATCAAAAAAATTGACTGACGTCTCACTTTTCTCTTAAAGCCTTGATGCTATTTCTTGATTTCTTCAGGCATTATTCCCGTTATCAGCGCGCCCCAGTGTTTTCCTTTCACATATATGGGCATTGAGATGTCGTTGAACACCTCTCCGGTGTCTCTTATAACAGTTTGAAGGAGTATGGGTTTCTGGTTCTGGGCGCGTTTTTTCTCAGCCTGAGTTCCGAAGTATATTTTCATGTGGCGGCTGAATTTAAGATCTGTATTCTTATTGCCTGTCAGTTCTTTGGAAAACTCAGAATGATGAACAGGCAGATAACCCTTTTTGTTTACCGGAACAGAGTAAATAAGCTGGGGCATTCTGCGGAGGATGCTGTCCAGCCTGCTCTGAATCTCGCTTTTGAGAGCATTTCTGTATGACACGTCGTATTTTTGAGGATAGGTATTTTTAACTGCCGAATAACTTTCATCAAAAATATTGACGCCTTTCTCGGAGAGCTTCTCAAGGCTGCTCTGGATCTCGTCTCTGAAAGCGGCAAGCTCAACGGTTATTTTTTCAAATTCTCCCCTGCCGGTTTTGAATGTTGCCATGATCTCCTGAAGCTCTTCCGCCTCATCACGCAGAGTGTTGGTGCTGCTTCTGGTTTCTGTCATCATATGCGCAACCTGATTACTTAGTTCGCGTATGCTGACTATATTTTCGTGCACTTCGCTGTTTGTTACCGAAAGCTCCTCGATGGCGGACGCTATGGTCATAAGCTGAGTGTTGTTTCTTTCAAAGTCGTTGACCATGGTTATGAATTTAGTCGCGGATTCAGTGACTACATTTTTGGTATTGTCTGTATAGCTGACAATGACTTCTGTTTCTTTCTCTGTGTTTTTGACCAGATTTATCATGTCACTGACGTTATGCTCAATTTCGTCTGTAGCGTCTTTAACTCTTTCGGCGAGCTTGCGCACCTCGTCAGCGACCACCGCGAATCCGCGTCCGTGCTCTCCCGCTCTGGCTGCTTCTATTGCGGCATTGAGCGCCAGCAGGTTGGTCTGCTCTGATATATCCTTAATGAGCGATATGATCTGCTTAATGTTTGCCGAGTTATTGGAAAGGGCATCAACCGTATTGCCGAAGGTTCCCAGCATGGAGCCCACCTGCGATATTTCCTCGCTTGCTTCTTCAAGCCTTATGGAGATGTTTTTGGCGCTCTCAAGGTTTGTTGTGGTGGATGAGGATATTTCCTGAGAGTTAACGGCTATCTCATTTATCGCTGTGGTTGACTGCTCGCTGGCGGTGAATATCAGCTCCGCCATCTCACTTTGCCTGTTTATGCTTTCAGACGCAAAATCTACCGCTTTGCTGACTTTTTCGCCGCCTATGGCGACCTCTATGCCTATGTTTCGGGATACACAGATATTCCTGCGAAGGTGGTCCATGAATGAATCATAGCTTTCCGCCATCTGTCTGAATTCATCATAGCTCATTTTAGGCAGTGAACAGGATATATCGCTGGAATTGGTATCAGTGCTTTCAAAGACATGGATCATCGCTTTCACCGGTCTGATGAACAGATGTCGCATGAAGAAAATGATGAACGCGCCGGAGGCGACGCTCAGACAGAGCGTGACAGCAATGATAATGAGTGAACCGTTAAGAAAAGACTCCACCTCCGGTCTGCCGGAGGTGGCGGAGAACGATTTTTCTCTTATGTACAGTACTGCCACAGTGATTATATTAAGGAGAACAAGGAACCCCACATTACCAATGATTTTTTTGGAAATTGAATCAAAAAAGTGTTTTTCAAGATATTCATAGATCTTCATAAACATAAGAACCACCTGACAATAAAAGTTTCAGATATTAAAGGTTATACAAGGCACGGCTGTCAAGATATTCTTTTTAAACAACATAACTTTACAACCTTTACAAATGTTCATTTAATTCTTTGCATATATCAGTTCCACGAAAGAGTTAAACTCACACAGCTGATATGTTTCAGATATATATGACATTATCGACAGTGATTTTTAAAATCTTAGCTGAGACTATCACTTTTCCTATATCATATATAATTACATAATTCTGATTATCCGAAAAGATTTATTTTTTACTGTTTAGCCCTCTGAATGGTTAAAAAGAAAAAAAATTGTACAAAAGTACAATACAGTATAAAATATTAATGAATAAGCAAATAACACTGCTTCACACTGCTGTTTCAAGCATTTCACCTTCTTGTTGAGAATAGTTTCTGTTTGCATCCTTGAATAAGAGTGGTAATATTTAAATGTCATTATTGCGTACACCAATATCAGGAGTGTTAGTATGTGCTTATTTAATAGCTTAAAGAGGAAACTTCTCTTAGTCGCGGCTCTGTTTTCTCTGTTATGCACGGCAGGAGTTATCCCCACTGCATATGCAGATGATAGCCTGTCACCAATGCAGTCCGAGACTGCTCAGTTCATGCCTCTGCAGGAGGTGCTTAAGGATATTGTTAAAACAAACCCCGAAATCCTTGAAGCGATGAAAAGGTACCAAACAGTAAAATCTGAGCTCGGTATGGCAAAAAGCGGTTATAAGCCTAATATCAGCGCCGAAGCAAGCATTGGTCCGGAAGTCACCAAAGGCTACGACACCAACTATGAAAGTGAAGACCTTATAGCAAGAAGGGCAGGCATATACGCGCGCCAGAATCTTTTTAACGGTATGCACACATCAAGCTATGTTAAGGAAACCGAAGCCCGCACAAAAGCGGCAGCCTATGATGTGCTGAACACTGCAAACAGAGTATTCCTTGAAGCTTCTGAAGCCTATCTGGAAGTTCTGAAAACGGCTGAGCTGGTTGAACTTGCCAGACAGAACGTTCTTACTCAGGCGCAGATCCTCAAGCAGATAAAAGAAAAAACAGACTCAGGCTTCGGCAGAGCTTCAGACCACTCCAACTCTGAATCACGCTTCGCCCTCGCCAGAAGCAACTTCATCTCTCAGCAGCAGGATCTTAATCAGGCAATCGTGAAGTTCCACAGGCAGTTCGGGCGCATTCTCAGACCCGAAGCGTTTGTAATCCCCGAACCCGAAGGGACTCTTCCCGCTACAAAAGAAGAAGCTGTTGACATGGCTCTGCATGTTCACCCTGCGCTCCGTGTTGCGAACTACAACATAGAAGTAAGGAAACACACTCTTGCAAAAGATAAATCATCCTATTGGCCTTCACTCGATCTTGAGCTTCAGGCGGAGCACAGCAACGATGTGGGCGGTGATGACGGCTGGACAAACAACGCAGGAGCTTTCCTGAAACTCAGCTACACTCTCTATGACGGCGGCATAAGAAAAGCCCGCAAGGCAGGCAATTATGAAACTATGCTGAAGGAATACCAGAGAAGCTACATTGAACGCAGAAATGTCAATGAAACTGTCGGTCTCGCATGGAACATTTTCATGGCTGAACAGACAAAGAAAGTGTTTCTCACTGAACACGTTGACATGAGTGAAAAAACACTTGTCGAATTCAAAGAGGAATACCACCTCGGCAGGAGAACACTGCTTGAGCTGCTGGATATTGAAACAGAGTACTTTACTGCGCAGAACTCTTTTGTTCAGTCAAAATATTCTTTCCTTGCAGCTTATTACAGACTCTCTCAGGCAACAGGAATGCTGCTTAACGAGTTTGAAACAGGTCTCTTTGATAAAGTTGAGCTTAATGGCTACAAAGACGAGTTTGACTACGCTCTCTACAGAAAACTCGGTGAAGACAGGGATAAAGACACAGTGAAAGACACGGGCGACCAATGCGACAACTCGCTTATGGGCACCGATACTCTTCCATGGGGATGCTTTGATAAGAAAACCCTTGAGGTTGGCTACAATGTTCCCGAAAAAATAGACCCCTATATTCTCCCGAAAGAAGAGAGGGTATCTGTAAAAGAACAGAAGGTTCTTGCCATTGACGAATCGAAGAAAGAGCAGTCCTTCCATCTGGATATAATCAACTTCAACTTCGACTCAGCAGAACTCACACCCGAAGCGCATGAGTATCTTAAAACCATAGCCGGACAGCTCAAGTCACTCAGCAGCTACAAACTTGAAATAGTCGGTCACACCGATATTTCCGGTACAAGAAGATATAACCAGCAACTTTCCCAGAAAAGGGCAGAAACTGTTGTGAACGAGCTTGCAAACCTCGGAGTCGATAAAGAGATAATGACTTCCTACGGTAAAGGAAGCTCAAGTCCTCTCGTGAGCAACCAGACTCTTGAGGGAAGACAGAAAAACAGACGAATAGAGTTTAAGCTTATCAGAAACTGATGCTATACTGAGTAATGATAAACCTTAAACAAATAATGCTTATATCATCCGCAGCAGCGATACTTTATGTCGCTGCTGCGGTTTCGTCTGAAACGTTTTACATTCCGGAAGATGCCTTGAACGCCTTCAAGAGCCGGTACGGCATGCAGGCTGATAAAAGGCTTACCGGACTTCTGAATCTTATGAATGAACTTGTGTCCTCAGATGAGGACACTAAAATTATTGAGGTCAATAAATTCTTTAACCAGATCGAATACCGTTCGGATGCGCTGGCATGGGGCAAAAGCGATTATTGGGCAAGCAGACTGGAGTTTTTAGGGAAGGGGATGGGAGACTGCGAAGATTATGCTGTGGCAAAATTTCTTACGCTCATTCAGCTGGGCGTTCCGCAGGAAAAACTGTTCCTTACCTATGTAAAAGCCATAGGTTATGCAGAGGTAGCGCACATGGTCGTATCTTATTACCCCAAAAACGGCGCCGTTCCGCTTGTTCTTGACAACTACAACAAGCAGATTCTGCCCGCCACACAAAGAAATGATCTTGTGCCTGTTTACAGTTTCACTGCTAACGATCTCTACATACAGAAACAGCAGGGTCTCGGAAAGAGAGTAAACCCCTCTTCATCCAAGAATTTGCAGAAGCTGAAGGAAATCGATCTTGAAATATATAAGAGGTAAATAAAATGACCCTATTTCGACAGTTACAGATTTTTGTGACAATAATGCTGCTGGCGGTTCTGGGTATTGTTCTGCAAATCAATTTTAACGATACCAAGGAATACGTGCGCAATCAGTTATACACAAACGCTAAGAATACTGCCAACTCCCTGTCTCTCTCCATGAGTCCGTTTATGGATGACCTTTCCATAATGCAGACCATGATAAACGCCATGTTTGACGGCGGTTATTTTGAGGAGATCACCCTGATAAAGCAGGACGGCACTATTGCATACTCTAAGAGCGAGAATATAGCTGTGGAGGGTGTTCCGCAGCTTTTTATTGATATGGTTAAGCTTGAGGCTCCGGTGGCTGAGGCCGCTGTATCCGGCGGATGGAATATATACGGAACGCTTAAGGTTAAGGTGCATCTGGGGCATTCGTACCTGCGTCTGTGGGAAACATTCAAACAGCTTTGCATATGGTTTGTTGTTCTGGGAGGGCTTGCTTCTCTTGCCAGTTATTTTATTCTCAAGCTTATTCTTTTCTCCCTTGATGCCATAAAAGCTCAGGCAGAGGCTGTGGGGAACAACGAATTTATAATCAATGAGCGTGTGCCGAAAACTCCTGAACTCAGGCAGGTCGTGCTTGCCATAAACGCAATGGTTCAGAAAGTGCAGACAATATACAACCGTGAAGTCGAGACGCTTCAGAAGTATCAGGAACTTCAGTACAGAGACGCCCAGACCGGACTTTTCAACCGTAAATATTTCATAAAGCAGTTCAGCAACTTCATAGCATCCAACGATGAGCGTTCTAAAGGAGAGGTTATACTTTTCTCCTTTGAAGGACTTGAAAAAGTACACCAGATTTCCGGCTTTCAGGTGGTGCAGCAGCTTTATGATTTCACCTCCGCCACAATGAAGGAATGCACGTCAGGCAAGCTTTACTCCTTTGTCTCCTGCCTGAATTCAAACGATTTTGTTATAACAATGCCTGCTTCCGATGCCGAGGAGAGCACACTCTGCACCAAGATAATCTACTCAAAGATAAAAGACTTTGTGGATGCCAACAGAGAGTTCAGCGGACACGCGGAGTTTGCGGCGGGAATAGTAAGCTACAATGAAACGGACAGCATAAGCAGCGTCCTCACTAAGGCGGATTATGCTCTCTCAGCGGCTAAAAACTCAGTCGAACCGCATTTTGATCATTTTAAAGATGATGGAACCAAGCTTATTCTCGGCAAGCTGGAGTGGAAGAAGATGATAGAATCCGCCCTGAGTGATCAGAGATTCATGCTGACCTCTCAGCCGGTTGTATCCGAAATCGGAGAGCTGCATCAGGAGATCTTCATTAATATGATAGACCTCCAAGGGCAGATACAGAGGGCAGGATACTTCATGCCGATGGTTATTAAGCTTTCGCTTGCCAATGATGTTGATCAGTATGTGCTCCGGCATGCTACTGATTTCCTTGAGAAAAATCAGAATATTACCCTTGCTGTCAATGTGTCCAACGATTTTCTCAAGGACAGGGAATCGTTTACATGGTTCCGTAAGTTCCTCTCAGCAGTCAGGCACCTCAACGAAAGACTGGTGTTTGAAATACCTGATGAAGCGATCGGCAAAAACTTTGACATATGCCTCGACTTCTCTGGTCTTCTGAAAGGTACGGGATTCAAGTTCGGCATAGACAGGTTTGT
Source organism: Geovibrio thiophilus (assembly GCF_004087915.1). Taxonomy (NCBI): domain Bacteria; kingdom Pseudomonadati; phylum Deferribacterota; class Deferribacteres; order Deferribacterales; family Geovibrionaceae; genus Geovibrio; species Geovibrio thiophilus. Next base: position 1,679,934 of record NZ_CP035108.1, on the reverse strand, counting down.
GATGAACGAAACCTCAGTCAAATACCTGCACCTGCTTAAACCCGACTACATCAAGATTGAGCAGGACTATCTGCTTGATATAGAAAACAACGGCGACGCGGGTGTGGCTCTCAACGCTTTTCTGACTATTACGGAAAGCTTGGGCATAAAACTCATCGCGACCAAGATAGAAAACGATGAACAGAAAGCAGTGCTTGAATCAAGACAGATAAAATATTTTCAGGGCAGGGGAATTGCAGATGTGTCCCCGTTGGGTGATAAGAAATGAGTGAGAAAATATCATCTGATTCTTTGATGAGTTGTTTGGTTTTACTGACCAAACTCAACGACAGACCGGCGACTATGGAAGCGCTTGCCTATGGTCTGCCGTTTGATCCTAAGAAGGAGAAGCAGTCTCTCTTTGACGTTGAGAAGTCAAAGGCTAACTTCTCACGCGCGGCTGCCAACGCAGGCTTTAAATCAACACTTGTGAAAAGAAAAATTGAGGATCTGCCCGCTGTTGTTCTTCCGGCAATATTACTGCTCGCCAACGGAAACTCATGCGTAATAACCGCCATTGACAACAAAGAGAAAAAAGCGGAAATCATTCTTCCCGACATTGATGAAACGCCTATGGAAACTGACTTTGACAAGCTCAAAGAGGAATACCTCGGCTTTGCTTTTCTTATTAAAAGAAATTATGAAGGCTACAGACCTGAGGATTCCACAGCTTCCGAGGGCGACCGTGAAAACTGGTTTTACGGAACTCTGTTTAAATTTAAGGGTATTTACGGGAATGTGCTGCTGGCAACGCTTCTCATAAATATCTTTGTGATAGCCGGTCCCATGTTCACAATGAACGTGTACGACAGGATCATCCCGCACAACGCAGTGGATACGCTCTGGGTGCTGGCTATAGGAATATCGACTATATATATCTTTGATCTCATCCTCAAGTACCTCAGAACCCAGTTTCTTGAGGTTGCGGCAAAGAAAAGTGATGTTATTCTTTCATCCATACTCTTTGAGCAGTCACTCAACCTGAAAATGAAGAATAAGCCGAGGACTGTGGGCTCTTTCGCCAACAACCTCAGAGAGTTTGACGGAATAAGGGGATTTTTTACCTCCGGTGCTGTGGTGGCTTTTATCGAGCTTCCGTTTGTGGTTATTTTCCTGCTTGTAATTTACTATATAAGCAACCTGCTTGTTCTTGTACCCCTTGCTACGATTCTGCTTATCCTGCTTTACAGCTTCTTTATGCGCAAGCCTATCAAACGCCTTGCTGACAGCACCCATGAGGCGTCAGCGCGCAAAAGCGGCATTCTGGTGGAGGCTCTTTCAAACCTTGAGACAATAAAGGCATTCAATGCCAACAGCTCCATACAGTGGCACTGGGAAGAAAGCACGGGCGATATAGCCGCAAAGGGGCTCAAGTCCAGAATACTTTCCAGCTCACTGAGCTCCGTTGCCGCTTTTCTCACTCAGTTAAGCAGTGTGGCGGTGGTCATAGTGGGCGTTTACCTGATAAAAGAGGGGGAATTGACCATGGGCGGGCTGATAGCCTCTGTCATACTCTCATCCCGCAGTATCGCACCTATGTCTCAGGTTGCGTCCCTCCTCACCGGCTATGAACAGATGAAAACAGGCTTAAGCGCTCTTAATGATTTGATGAAAAAAGAGATCGAACGCCCGGACAGGAAGCTTTTTCTCAGACGTCCTGTTTTTAAGGGAGCAATAGAGTTTAAAGGTGTTACCTTCCGTTATCCGGATGAAACCAAAAACGCTCTCACTGGCGTCAGTTTTAAGATAAACCCCAAGGAAAGGGTGGGTATAATAGGGCAGGTGGGCTCAGGGAAATCTACACTGGCGAAAATACTTATGGGATTTTATGACCCTGACGAAGGCAGTGTTTTTGTGGACGGGATAGATATAAAGCAGATTGATCCGGCTGATTTGAGGCATAATTTCAGTTATATTCCGCAGGATGTTTCACTGCTTTCCGGCTCAGTAAGAGAGAATATTACCTTCAAGGCGCCGCACGCGGAGGATCCGGAAATTCTCCGTGCCGCTCAGATAGGGTGCGTTACCAATTTCACCGACCGTCACCCCATGGGGCTTGATGTCAATGTAGGTGAAAGGGGCGGAAACCTCTCAGGCGGGCAGAGACAGTCTGTCGCCGTGGCGCGCGCTTTTCTTGTGGAGAGCCCGATTATCCTCATGGATGAGCCCACAAACTCCATGGATTATTCAACGGAGATGAAGGTTATAGCCAGTCTGAAAGGGGCTACCAAGGATAAAACCACAATTGTGATAACCCATAAACCCAGTATTCTGGAAATTGTCGACCGCATAATAGTTTTCGATAACGGAAGCATAGTCGTGGACGGCAAAAAGGAAGATGTGCTTGCAAAGCTTGGAGGTAACCGTAAATGATAAACGGCAAAAATTCCTCCGGACATAAAAACGGAAACGGTAAAAAGAGTGTTCAGGAGAGCGACATTGAGTTTATGAACAGCCTTAATGCCGCTGTTCTTCAAAAAAGCCCAATAAAGATGTCGCTGATACTTTATGTGATCGCGGCGCTCATGATAGTGCTTTTTGCATGGGCATATTTCACTGAGCTTGATGAACTCACAAGGGGGATAGGAAAGGTTATCCCCTCCCGACAGGTTCAGATCGTGCAGAACCTTGAGGGCGGTATCGTAAAAGAGCTCCTTGTGAAGGAAGGTCAGTTTGTAAAAGCCGGTCAGGTGCTTGTTGTTATAGATGATACAGGCGCAGGCAGTTCATATCAGGAAGGGCTGTCAAAACTGGGCGAACTGAAGGCGAGGGCTGTAAGACTCAGAGCCGAGGCAGGCATAGCGCCGTTTGTAATTGATGAAGAGGCTAAAAATAACTATCCTCAGCTTATTATGGAAGAGCAAAGACTTTATGAGACAAACACAGCAAGAAAAAACAGCGAAAAGGAAGTGTTTATCCAGAGGTTCAAGCAGCGTCAGGTTGATTTGGCGAATGCCCGTCTGAGGCTGAAAAACCTTCATACCAGCAAAGGGATGACACAAAGAGAAATTGAGCTGATGGAACCTCTCTTTAAAAAAGGGCTGGTTTCCGAGCTTGAATTTATACAGCTCAGGCAGAAGGAGCTTGATAACCGCAAGGAGCTTGATGAAACAGGTAAAAGCATCGAATCTCTCGGGCATCAGGTTATTGAGGCGAAAAACGCTGTGAGTGAAATCGAAGGGCGGCAGAAAAGCGAAGCGCAGACAGAGCTTAACAAGGTTATAGCTGAGATTGAGCAGATTTCCAATACTCAGGTGGCTATTGAGGACAGAGTTAAGCGCACAATGGTACGTTCACCCGTGGACGGAACAGTGAAGCAGCTTTTAATCAATACTGTGGGCGGTATCGCCAAGCCCGGGATGGACATTATCGAGATCGTTCCCAATGATGATACTCTGCTTATTGAAGCAAAAATCAAGCCCTCTGACATTGCCTTCATCTATCCCGGACAGAATGCGGTGGTCAAGCTTACAGCCTATGATTTTGCTATTTACGGCGGTCTGGAAGGGAAGGTTATCCATGTCAGTGCGGATACCATCACGGATGAAAAGGATGAGGAATTTTATCTCGTCCGTATCGAAACAGACAAGAATTACCTCGGAACGGAGGACAACAAAAAAGACATAATGGTCGGCATGACGGTTCAGGCGGACATTATTACAGGCAAGAAGACAATTATTCAGTACATCATGAAGCCGATTTTGCGGGCAAAGTATAACGCACTAAGGGAAAGATGATGAAAATAACTGTTGTAACTGACGATAACCGCTTTTTTGAATATGTTGAGTCAGCCGTGAGAATAAACGGCTGCAGTTTTGTAAGATATAACCGTGATAAGGCGGAGGATTCCGTAAAAAATGCGGATCTGGTCGTAGTGGATCTTCTCTCGTCCGATAAACAGATTCCGGTGGGCGGATGCCCCGTGACCGTTTTATCAGGTGTTCCCGGATACAGCGAAGCGGTGCGCTTTCTCCACAAAGGAGTAAAGGGTTACGGCAACAGGTTCATGAACCCCGAAAACCTGAATCAGATGATTCATACTGTTATTTCAGGGCAGATATGGCTTCCGCCCTCAATACTCAGCAGGCTGATAGCATCCGTTCCGCAAAACGGAACATCCAAGCTTGATTCAGGGTTCTTTGAGGACTTAAGCGAGAGAGAGCAGCAGGTGGCTGAGCTCATAGGACGCGGCATGAGCAATAAGGAAATAGCCGAATCAATGAGCATAACCGTCCGTACGGTGAAGGCTCATCTCTCATCCATATTCGTAAAGACCGGATGCCGAGACAGGCTGGAGGTAGCGCTCAAGCTGAAAGGGAGTATGTAACCCGATGATAACAGGCTGAATATCCAGTCCTGTTTGATGCACTGGTTTGCAGCTTGCAGTATAGTCATCGCGAACCCCGCAAGAGTGAAGCAATCTTTCGTATATTCAGAGACTGCGGCGTCGCTGCGCTCCTCGCAGTGACGCAAACCGCGGTCATTATCAACGAATGTGACGCAATCTCAAAGCCTTAAGCCGCTAAAATAAAAAAATCCCCCTCTGTCCCTCTTTAATAAAGGGGGAAGTTATTGCAGATAAAGCAAAACACCCTCCTTTAGCAAAGGAGGGTCGGGGAGGATTTACTTGGATATTTATTTAATATACTTTATAAAAAATCCCCCGTAGAGCTTTCACAGCCTGCGGGGGATTTTTTTGTGCTTATCGCAACACCGCGCCGGACTCGCCGGACACGGTGTTTATTGTGGTTTACGTGTTATCCGCCTATTTCGGTACCGTCATCAGTGAAAGTGACTTTGATATGAGTATCTGTCACTTCAAAGCTTACGTTGCCTTCAAAGCTGATGTTGGCGCTGCCGTCATTAACTACCAGATTATCGCCGTCCACTGCGAACGCGCCGTCTGAGTTATCGATGGTTACAAAGTCGCCTTCGTTTCCTCTGATAACCAGAGCATTGTCTTCATCTGTAATGCTCAGCACATCCTGAAGAGTAAGGTTATTCAGGGTGTTGTCGCCGTCTGTAAGGTCTATTTCTTCAATATTCCTTACAACATCAGCTATGTTGCTGAAATCAAGCTCGCCGCCGCCGATTATGAGAGTATCGTAGCCTGCGCCTGCGTCTATGAGGTCAGCAGTCGGGTCGAATGTGATAGTATCCGCGCCGTCAGTACCATAAATCTCATGAAGAGCTTCGCTGCCTATGCTTATCACGAGTTGAGCAGTGTCGCTGTCGCCGTCAGGCTGAGTGAGTTTGTACTCAAAAGTTTCGCTCTGACCGGCGCCGTCTGCGTCAGCAGGGGTGTAGGAGTATGAACCGTCTGCCTTTATTACCAGCGTTCCGTAATCTCCTGCAATTGTGGTTCCCGCCGCATCGGGTGCGACATAATCGGTTCCGTTAAATACGGTGAATGCAGCGCCTTCGGAGCCCATATCATCCACAGCGCCCCACTGGTCGTCACTGTCGAGGTAGTTGTTGGCATCCGTAAGAACATTGCCTTCTGCCGCAACAGCTTCAAGGTAAGTATACCCTGCTGTCACAACAGCAAGCACTATACTGCTTACAGTCACTTTAAGGTCTGTTCCGCTGCCTCTGTCATCAGTGTAGAATACGAGTCTGTATTTTCCTGATGAGAGGTTGTCGATGGTAACAGTTCCGTTTCCGTTAACTTTGACAGTGCCGTCTTCAACATCGTCCCAGTTGCTGCTGTAGTCATAGGAACCTGAACCGTCGTATTTCTGAAGCGTCCACTCAAAAGTATCATTCTGGTTATTGACGTTCTCAACCAGATAGTTGAAGCTTACTTCAGCAGTCTGACCGCTTCCTACTGAAACATCAAACCTATCGCTTGTGGCATCATCATCGTCTGTGAGGACTTTGGTTGAGTTGCTGCCGAATTTTATATCGGTTTCGTTAACAATCTCATCCACTGTCACTTCGTTTATTATTGCGTGGTTAGCGTTGTCAGCCGCGAAAACTTCGCTTCTGTCCTCAGTTGTGAGGGTAAGCGTAGCTTCGGATGTTTCGCCGTCAGCATCCTGAATAACATATTTGATTTCGGCAGTTGCGTCTTCTGCGACATCCGCTCCGGAAGTATATTCATACTTGCCGTCACTGTAGATTGTTACCTTGCCTGCTTCGCCGAGGTCAAAGGTATGCTGGGTTGTTGAGGAATCGAACTCCACTGTCACTCCGTTGTACTCAACAGATACAAGCTGGGGAGTCCCTGCTCCGTCATCACCGAAGTCATCGTTATCAAGCAGATTGCCCTCAACAGAGTTGAGTTCAACAGTGCCCTCAAGTATAGCTGAGAGCTGATTTTCATTTGTAACCGGTATCACGTTACCGCTGTGGTCACCATCCGGATCGCTTGTCCATGCAACAGTTTCAAGATTTGTTGTGCTTACGCCGGAACCTACTCCCACTGCAAAAACTTCATCAATGTCTGAACTGTTGAGGAAGTTAGTCCATGTTTCGCGTTCACCGTTGCTTATAGTGTTCTGGTTGCTTCCGTCGCTTCCCATCGGCTCACCGTCTGAGAGGAAGTAAACATAAGTTTTATCAGCCTCAGGAGCATCGGTGTAGGAGGTTCTCACAACCTCTATAGCATGGTCATAGTCGGTATAGTTCTTCGTTGTCAGACCGTTTATAGCAGTTTGAGCCTGATCTCCGGTAAGCCATTTTTCGCCGTCTATTGTGTAAAGAGTTGCTTTGTCATTAAAGTCAACGAGCATTACACTGCCGAGAGAATCGCCGTATTTGTCGATAAGGTTGTTAAGAGCCGCTTTAGCGATTTCAAGTCTTGTCTTGCCACCGACCATATCATTCATGCTTGTTGAAGTATCAAGCACAAGGACAAGGTTCACAGTGCCGGAGGTAGAAACGCCTTCCTCAAGACCGGCAAAGTCATCCTGAGCCACGGGAACATCATTTGTGTCATTCACTGTGATGCTTACAGTGTATGAGTTTGTTCCGCCGTTGCCGTCGTCAACAGTGTATTCAAAGCTGTCTTCACCGCTGAAATCATCGTTCGGCGTGTAGGTATATGAACCGTCCTCGTTGATTTCCACTGTACCGTTTCCGGCAGGTGTTTTAAGCGAGTAGGAAACATCATCACCGTCCGCGTCAAACGCTTCGGGGAGTGCGCCTTCAAAAACGTCGCCTTCGTCAAGGGATATTTCATCATCCGCTGCCACGGGCGCGTCGTTAACAGGTGAAACCACAAGGTAAACCGTTGCTGTGTCTTCTCCGCCGTTGCCGTCCGAAATGGTGTATTCAAACTGAGCGGGACCGTTGTAGTCAGCGTCAGGAGTGAATGTCACGCTTCCGTCATCGTTGAGAACAACTTCTCCGTTAACCGCGCTGCCAACACCGATTATAGTGAGGTCATCGCCGTCTACGTCAAAGTCGTTGTCAAGCAGGTCAGACGCATCGAAATCGATGGCTGTGTCTTCATCAGTCACGTATGTGCCTTCGTTGGTCAGAAGGGTGTATGTAAGTCCGCCGTCATCACTTATTGAAGGCTGGAACACATATTCGCCGCCCTGATCCCACCAGTACATATCAATGTCGTACCATCCGCTTTCTTCAATTGTGAAGGAATCGTGTACGTGGGTTGCGGGTGACTGGTTGTTTTCAAACTTCGCTACGCTTTCGCCGTCTATGAGTATGTCATAGCCGTCATCAGCGTAAACCTTGAAGTTGTAAGTGCCCGCTTCTATATACACTTTACCGCTGACATGGAAGCCGCCTTCATCAGAGTTTACGACCTGCCCGCCGTTATAGCTGAGAGAATCGCCGTCCTGATTGAGGAATCCTGCAAGGTTATTGCCCTGAGAAACACTTCCCGTGCCGTAGCCGTACCAGATTTTTGTGGCGTCAAATGATGCCACTGGATCGGTGGTATCGACTATGTGTTTAAATTCGTTCAGGTTATCTATCAGATAGCCATTGTCATTGTTGTATGTGCTGCCGTTCAAACCGTTAAACTCTGTGCTCACAGCATAGTAGTTACCTGCAAGGCTTGTGAAGCTGAAGTTCGGTCTGCCGTCATCAGTGGCTACAGGAGCATCATTCACAGGTGTAACATTGATGTTAACCGTAGCTGTGCTTGTTTCACCGTCCGGATCGGCAATTGTGTAAGTGAAGCTGTCTTCACCGTTGTAGTTGTCATCGGGAACATAAGTGAATGTTCCGTCCTGATTGAGCGTAACCGTACCGTGAGCGGGCTGAGTAAACTCATCGATGGATATATCATCGCCGTCCACATCATAGTCGTTGCCGAGAACGCCGAAGGTTTTAGAACCGTCTTCCTCTACTTCGATAGAATCATCAACTGCAACGGGCGCATCGTTAACAGGAACAACTTTGACAACTGTAACAGCGGTATTGCTGTTCGCGTCACCGTCATTTACTGTTACTTCAACATAACGGTCATCTGTTGCGGGGTTTTCGCTTTCGCTTGCGAAACCGATTGCCTTGATCGCTTCCTGATAGTCTGCCAGTGTGGCGGAGCCTGTCAGAGTGACAGTTGTGCCGTCGGAGCTGATTTCATAATCGATTCCTGAGGGGAGGGTACCCACTGAAAGGAAATCGCCTTCAAACGCGTTGGTAAGCCTGATAACTGCGCTTTCGATATTGGTATCGTCCACATCTGTTATCTCAACTGTTTCGCTCGCGATAGAAACAGGCTCAGCGTTTTCAACGTAAGTTGTTTCATAGCCTGTGCCTTCGCTGAAGGATGCCGCTGTCAGTGTGAGCACCACGTCATTGAAGTCCTCGTCGGTCTGGTCTTCAAATTCTATTGTGCTTGTACCGTCACCATTGTCAGTAATGCTGACATACTGGAGACCTTCGGGGTTCTTACCGTCTTCGCTGTAGTAAACCGGTTTGGAAGACTCTTCACCGTTGATGAGGAGCTTGCCGTTTTCGTCAAAGCTGAGGACAGTGCTTCCATCCACGATGGACGCGCCGTCAGCAATGATGAAGAACTGAATGTTACCGGGCAGACTGTCCATAGAGAATATCTCGCCGAAATCAGTGTTCTGAGAACCGTCGAGTATTATCTGCGGATCAACGGGGTCGCCGTTTTCATCCAGCCAGTAAACGCCGATAGCGTTATCAAATCCTGCGCTCTGAGAGTCGTAGGTGATGGTTGTTTTGGCTGTGTCTGCTTCAAGATCTATTACGGGCGCGTCATTAGTGCCTTTGATCTTGATTGTGATGTAGCCTTCGTCAGATTCGGCGTTAACTGAGCCTGAGTCGTCTGTGGCAGTGAAGGGTATTTTGAGTACAAGAATTTCTCCTTTTGCCAGACTGTCATACGCAGAGTCTGCCGGGTCAAATGACCAAGTGCCGTCTGAATTGAATGTGAAGCCTGCGGGCGCATCGTCAACAAGAGCGAAGGTATGCGTATCGCCGCTGTCAATGTCGTGAGCCTGAACCTGTCCGCTGATTTCGTTTCCGCCTTCGTAAACAGTTTTAAATACGTCTTTAACGCAAGGCTGATCGTTTGTTCCCGTCACTGTGATTGTGATTGTCCCTGTCTCGGAAATGGAGTTGAGGGAGAATGAATCATCAACAGCAACATATTTCACTGTGAGGGTTATCTCTTCGCCTTCTCTCAGACTTTCATACGCAGGGTTGGAAGGATTGAAGCTGTATTCGCCGTTGGGCAGCAGTATAAAGCCTGCTGGCAGTTTGCTTGCGGGCAGGAAGATATGGTTGTCGCCTTCGTCCACATCCGTCACATCAAGCTGACCGGTGTATTTTGCGCCGTTTTCGTATACGCCGAACTCAACATCTTCAACTTCGGGTCTGTCGTTTGTGCCTATAACCTTGATGGTTATCATGCCTTCTTCTGATTCGGCATTGAGGGCGCCGGAATCATCTGTGGCAGTGTATGGGATCTTAAGCACAAGTACATCGCCTTTTGCGAGGCTGTCGTAAGCATCGTTATCAGGGTCGAAAGACCATGAGCCGTCTGAGTTCAGAGTGAAGCCGTCGGGAGCATCATCCACAAGAGCGAAAGTATGTGTATCACCCGTATCAACATCTGTTACCTCAAGCTGTCCGTCAATAACTCTTCCGTCTTCAAATACGACTTTGGAAACATCTTCGACTTCGGGCTGATCGTTAGTGCCTGTAATGGTGACAGTTACGGTTTTCGTAACAGTGCCGTCAAAAGAGGTTACTTCAAACGTATCGGTAACTTTAGCGCCTGCGGGAAGTGCCTGAACAACTGCGTTATCGTTATCGAGTTCATATGTCCAGTTACCGTTTGCGTCTATGTTGAATTTACCGTAAGTGCCTTCTTCATCAGAAACGGGTATGACTGAGCTTTCACCTGTATCAATATCCAGAACAAAAACTCTGCCGGAAGTGCCGAGTTTGACATCCTCAACAGCCGTTCCTTTAAAATCGCCTATCATAAGGGGAACATCGTTTGTTCCGACTATGGTAACGGTTACCGTCTCAGTGGCAGTACCGTCAAAGGACTCAACAGTGAATTCTTCCGTGAGTGTTGCTCCTGCGGGAAGGCTCTGTACAGAGGGGTGCAGGTTGAGCGCTGTATATTTCCAGTTCCCGTCTTCGTCCATTACGAACGCGCCGTATTTTCCGACCTGCTGAGAGGACTTGAAGGAGCTTTCGCCTGTGTCTACATCGACTATATCAAGCTTTCCGTTGGTGCTGAGAAACAGGAAGTTACTGTCTTCAGTCACTGTGCCGCTATCCTGACCACTGATAATCGGTACATCGTTAGTACCGGTTATGGTTACGGTCACTTCATGAGTGGCGGAACCGTCTATTGAGGTTACTGTAAATGTTTCAGTGAGTGTTGCTCCCTCTGGAAGTGACTGAATGGCTGCGCTGCCGTTAGCCGCTGTGTAAGTCCATACGCCGAGCGGTCCGACAGTGAATGTGCCATAGTCGCCGCTGACTATTTCAGGTTTGAAGAAGTCCTGAAGAAGATCGGCGTCGTCAATAGCGAGCATTCCGCCTGTGATAAGCCTGCCGAAGAAAACATCCTGATCTTCGGTTACATAGCCTTCGTCCTTGCCGCTTATAACAGGCACATCATTAGTGCCTACTATGGTTACAGTCACTTTCTGGGTAGCTGTGCCGTCAAGGGAAACTACCGTAAAGGTTTCTTTCAGCTTTGCGCCTTCGGGGAGATACTGAACCGCGTCATTATTGAGGTCATAAACCCAGTTGCCGTTCTCGTCTACACTGAATGTGCCGTATCTGCCCGCTGTGTCTTCCTGAGCGCGGAAATAGCTTTCGCCTTCATCTATGTCTTCGATGTCAAGCTTGCCGGAAGTGAAGAGAACTTCACCGTCTTCGTAAACTGTGCCTTTTTTATCGCCGGATATTTCGGGAACATCATTTGTTCCGGTGATTGTAACAACAACCGTTTCAGAAGCAGTGCCGTCAAGTGACAGAACCTCAAACTCCTCCGTGAGCGTTGCGCCTGCGGGGAGTGACTGAACAGCCTGATTATTAAGCTCGTATGTCCAGCTGCCGTTTTCATCCATTACGAATGAACCGTACTGACCGGACTGCTGAGATGGCTGGAAGAAGCTTTCGCCCGTGTCAACATCAGCTATATCAAGCTTGCCTGCCGCAGTGAGAGTAACATCTTCAACCAAATCGCCTGAGTTATCGCCGCTTATAACGGGTACATCGTTAGTGCCTGTGATTGTGACAGTCACTGTTTCTGTAGCTGTACCGTCAAATGAGTAAACAACGAAAGATTCTGTAAGAGTTGCCTCAGCGGGCAGTGCCTGAACATCGCTGTTTTCGTTATTGAGCGTGTATGTCCAGTTGCCGTTTTCATCCATTGCGAATGAGCCGTATATGCCTGTCTGCTCTGAGGGCTCGAATGAGCTTTCACCTTCATCCGCATCGGCTATATCAAGCTTGCCCGTGGTGAAAAGGACTTCACCGTCTTCAACGACATCACCGGATGCCTCTCCGGTTATAACGGGAACATCGTTAGTGCCTGTGATTGTAATAGTCACTGTCTCTGTTGCTGTGCCGTCAAAGGATATTACTTCAAATGTTTCAGTGCGTGTCACACCTTCGGGGAGAAACTGAACAGCTTCGTTATTGAGGGTGTAAGTCCAGTTGCCGTTTTCATCCATTGCGAATGAGCCGTATTCTCCTGCCTGCTCAGCGGGCTGGAATGAGCTTTCGCCTGTGTCCACATCAACTATATCGAGCTTACCGGAAGTGAAAAGGACTTCGCCGTCTTCAACAACATCGCCGGATGCAACGCCTGTTATTACAGGTACATCATTTGTGCCTGTGATTGTGATTGTCACTGTCTCTGTTGCTGTGCCGTCAAAGGATATTACTTCAAATGTTTCCGTGAGTGTCACACCGGCGGGCAGTGCCTGAACAGCACCGTTTTCGTTGTTGAGCTGATAAGTCCAGTTGCCGTTCTCATCCATTGCGAATGAGCCGTAGCTGCCTTCCTGCTCGGTAGGCTGGAATGAGCTTTCGCCTTCATCCACATCAACTATATCAAGCTTGCCGGAAGTTAAAAGGGTTTCGCCGTCTTCAACAACATTACCTGTTGCTTCGCCTGTTATCACAGGTACATCGTTAGTGCCTGTTATTGTGATAGTCACTGTCTCAGTTGCTGTGCCGTCAAGGGAGACAACTTCAAAAGATTCCGTAAGTGTGGCGCCTTCGGGGAGGGACTGTACAACGTCATTGTTGAGGGTGTATGTCCAGTTGCCGTTTGCGTCAAGCACGAATGAGCCATACTCGCCTGTAAGCTCGGAAGGGCGGAAAAAGCTTTCGCCTTCGTCTATGTCTTCTATAGTCACCTGACCGCTTACAGATGTGGTTACGTCTTCGACAACATCGCCTTCATCGCCTGTGAGCACGGGTACATCGTTAACAGGATTAACAATTATATCAACTGTGTAAGTGACTGTTCCGCCGTTTCCGTCATCAATTACATAAGTGAAACTGTCGGGACCGTTGTAGTTGGGGTTGGGGGTGTAGGTGTAGGAGCCGTCTGGATTGATAACGAGTATACCGTTAACAGGGGGAGTTCCCACAGCATAGATTACGTTATCGCCGTCAGTGTCCGTAGCAGCGGGAAGCTGACCGGTGAACACACCGTCTTCATCCATAATTATTGCATCGTCAGCCGCAACAGGGTCTGCGTTGCCTGCGCCGTCTTCATCAGGGGCATCAGGTCCGCCTTCATCATCCGCAGCATCAAGAAGGTATGTGCCAACCTGACCTTCGGTGTCATCACCGCCATAGTAGGATGCGAGGAACTGAAACTGGTCTTCCTCACCTGCGGCTGTTTCTTCTTCAATCTCATCAATGTTTTCGCCTGCTTCAAGTGCAGCCTGAAGAGCCTCAACATCTGAAACTGACGCGTCATCGCCTTCAACAGAGGCTATAACTGTTTCGTCAAGCATCATCTCAGCATTTTCACCGAGTGATATTTCCTTGTTGTCAGCAAGCACGATAACTACCGCGCCGCCGATTCCCGTCTGGATGATTTCGTTTTCAAAAACTATGTCACCCACGCCGAGTGAGCGGACCTGACCGTCTGCGCTCTGCGCCGTTACCGTTCCGCTGATTGATTTAATTGTTCCTGCCTGAGCCATAAAATACCTCTTCGGTTTTTATTGATAATCAATGTTAAATCAGAAAATCAACAGGAACATCGTACCATGGTACAGGTGCGTAAAATATTTTGAAAAAAGTTTTCAGTAAGCGGATAAATCGCTGATATGAGAGGCAAATAAAAAAAGATAAAAATTGAGTTATTTGGGGAGAAAGAAATTAAAAAATGGGCGGTATGGGAGTCGAACCCATCACCTCAGGCTTCGGAGGCCTGCACTCTATCCTGATGAGCTAACCGCCCTTTTTCAAAAGAACCGTACTATATTCATCATGCAGATTCAAGTCAAGGACTTTGAACCCCTGCCTTTCGTAGCAAACCCTTACATCATAATTATATTCAATGGGAATGCCGGAGAGCAGGGCGATTCCTTCGTCTGTTAAAATATCAGCTATATAAGAACAGAGTGCAATGAGAATATCCTGATATATATTCGCCGCCACAACGTCAAAGCAGCCGCGCACGGCATCATTATACCCGCATATAACATAATTGTTCGTCACGCCGTTAAGCTCATTGCAGAAGAGGGCGGTTTCGCATGCGGCGAAGCTGGGGTCAAACCCGATGCACATTTCAGCGCCGAGCATACAGGCGGCGATACCCAATATTCCCGTGCCGCAGCCCACGTCCAGAACCCGTTTGCCCGCCAAGTCCATTTTTTGGAGATGTTTCAGGCAGGCGAGGGTGGTTTCGTGTTCTCCGCTGCCGAATGCTCCCTGACGTATGCGCATGGTCTTGCCGCCTTTCAGCGGGATGTCGTATATCTTCCTTTCATACATCGGTTATTTATCCTGTTAAGTTCTGCTTTATTCAGTGATAGCATGATCAAACAACGAACACAAGCTCAGACAAATAATAGTGTTCTAAAGTCCGAAATACTCTTTAACTGTTGACAAAAGGGAGTTCTGATAATATTTCATTTACTACCATATTCCTTG